>DATJSD010000105.1:0-123068 GCA_035504335.1 Steroidobacteraceae bacterium
CCCGAAGCTCCCACACCGCCACGGGGATTGGCTACGCTGTGGGCTGCCGTGCCGGGTCGGGCGACGGCGACGACGACGGCATGAAGTACCACCACAGCTTCCACGCTGGAAACTTCGCGGACGTGCACAAGCACGTGGCGCTGCTGGCGTTGCTGCGCGCGCTGCAGCGCAAGAACAAGGGTTTCCTGTACCTCGAGACGCACGCCGGGGCCGGCGCCTATGATCTGGTCGATCCTTCAACGCATCAGGGCGCCGAGGCGCGCGGCGGCATCTCGGCGCTCACGGCCGCCGCCGAGCCGGCGGCAGCCGAGCTGCGCGAGTACCTGGCCGCGGTCGCCGCCTGGCGCGCGGCCGCCGGCCAGCCGCGCGGCTATCCGGGATCCGCCGTGCTCGCCGCGCAGAGCCTGCGCGCACAGGACCGCTGCGTGTGCTGCGAGCTGCAGAGCGCCGAACATCGCGCCCTGCGCCAATCACTGCGCGGCTTTCACCGGGTGCGCACCGCCTGCGAGGACGGCTATCGGCGACTTGCCGCGAGTCTGCCGGCGCGCGAACGCCGCGCGCTGGTGCTCATCGACCCACCCTACGAGAGCGCCGCCGCGGAGATCGAGCAGGCGCTCGCGGCCGTCCACGCGGCGCTGGAGCGCATGGCCAACACCGTGATCGCGCTGTGGTATCCGCTCAAGGATGAGCGTTGGCTCACGGCATGGCAGCGGCGCGTCGAGCGCGAACTGGGCGCGCCGGCCGCCGCGCTGGAGCTGTGGCTCTATCCGCGGGATGGGCGCGTGGCGCTCAACGGCTCCGGCCTGCTCATCGTCAATCCCCCCTACCAGATCGAGCAGCGCGCGCGGTACTGGCAGCACGAGCTGCTCGAGCGGCTGCAGCCCGGCGACCGTGACGGCGAGCGCGGCAGCGCTGCACGCGGCACCGGTTTCGGCGCCAGTCCCGGCGCCGGCAGCGCGGTACGCACGCTCGTGGCCGAGCGGCCGGTGCGGCATGCCGGCGCGTGATGTGGCGGCAGCGGGGGTGTCGGGCACGCAGACCGGCACGACACCCGCCGCGCCGGATCGCTATGCGGTCATCGGTCACCCCGTGGCGCACAGCCTCTCACCGCGCATCCACACGCTGTTCGCACGGCAGACGGGCCAGTCCCTCCTCTACACGGCCATGGATGTCACGGCCGGGCGGCTTGCCCCTGCGGTGCACGAATTCTTCGGTCGCGGTGGCCGCGGCCTGAACGTCACCGTGCCGCACAAGCAGGCGGTGATGGCCCTGGCCGACGAGGCGACCGGGCGCGCGCGGCGCGCGGGCGCCGCCAATACGCTGTGGCGCGATGCCGCCAGCGGGCGGCTGTGCGCCGATACGACCGACGGCGTGGGGCTGGTGCGCGACCTGGTGGACAACCTGCACATCCGGATCGCCGCACGCCGCGTGCTGCTGCTCGGCGCCGGCGGAGCTGCCCGTGGAGTGCTCGAGCCGCTGCTCGCCTGCGCCCCCGCGGTTCTGCTGATCGCGAATCGCACCCTCGAGCGCGCCGCCGCGCTCGCTGCCCAATGGGCGGGCGCCGGGCCGGTGCGCGCCGCGCCCCTCGAGCTGCCGGACGAGGCCCCCTTCGACCTCATCATTCATGCGACTGCGGCGGGCCTCGCGGACGAAATGCCGCCGCTGCCCGCGCGCCTCGTGACACCGACCACCCTCTGCTACGACATGACCTACGGGCGACGGGAGAGCCCCTTCATCCGCTGGGCGCGTCACAGCGGCGCGCAGCTCTGTCACATGGGCCTCGGCATGCTGGTGGAGCAGGCGGCGGAATCCTTCCGGCTGTGGCGCGGCATACGCCCGCAGACCGCGCCGGTGCTCGCGGCCCTGCGCGCCGCCGGCGAGGCGCTGTGAACGTGCGCGAGCCTGCGAGGTCCAATCGCCGATCGGATCGGAACGCGCGCATGAAGCGAGCCCTCATCGTACTGGCGGCGCTGGCGGTCGTGGCACTCGGCGTGGTGATCGCGCGCACGCCGCCGAGCGCCGATCAGAATGCGGTCGAATATCGCCAGGCGCTGATGTTCGTGATCGATGGGCAGATGCAGGCCCTGTCGAGCATGCACGCCGGCCGGATGCCCTACGATGCGGCGCTCGTTCGCGAGCACGCGGCCGATCTGACGACCCTCGCCGGCATGATTCCCGAGGCCTTCTCCCGCGACACGCGCGCCGCGCGCAGGCTCGATACCGCGGCTCTGGCCTATGTCTGGACTGATCAGGCGCATTTCGTGCAGAGCGCCCGGCGGCTCCAGCGGGATGCCGAGGCATTGAACGGCGCCGTCCAGGACGGCGACGAAGCGCAGGTCCAGAGCGCGATCGGCGCGCTGAGCGGCGAATGCGTGCAATGCCACCGCCAGTATCGGGGGAACTGAAGCGCGCGCGCCGCCGGCGCAGCCATGGCCTCGCGCTGCTCAGCGCTCAGCGCGTTGACCGCGTACTTGTCGACATACACCTCGCCGAGCACCACGTCGTGGTAGTCGCAGGTCGTCTGGTAGCCGAACGGCGGAGCGTGCACCCTGCGGCCCGATCGGCCGCACGGCATGAGCTGCGGATCGCGCGGCTCTCGGGTTCACTCCCCCGGATTGAGCCAGCCGTCGTCGCTGTCGATCAGGCGGACCGCCTCGTGCGGGCCCCATGAGCCGCACGGGTATTCGTGCACCGCAGTCACGTCCCCGAGCACCGGATTGACCACGGCCCACTGCGCCTCGATGGCATCCTGGCGGGCGAACAGTGACAGATCCCCACGCAGCGCATCGCCGAGCAGCCGCTCGTACGGTGTCATGCTCTCGGCCGGCGAGCGCGTGACGATCAGTTCCACGTCCTCGCCGGCCATGCGCTCGCCCGGCACCTTCACGCGCATGCCCATGGCGATCACCACCTCGCTGCTCAGACGCAGCCGCAGGTGGCTCGAGAGCGACGGGACCAGCTCGCCGAACACCTCGCGCGGCGGGCGACGGAATTCCACCACCACCTCGGTGGTGGTCACCGGCAGGCATTTGCCGGCGCGGATGTAGAAGGGCACATCCGACCAGCGCCAGCTGTCCACGTACAGTCGCACGGCCGCATAGGTCTCGACCTGTGAGTCGGTGGCCACGCCCTCGGTCTGGCGGTAGCCGTGGTACTGGCCGCGCACCACGCTCTGCGTATCCAGCGGGCGGATGGCCCGCAGCACGCGCGACTTCTCGTCGCGCAGGGCGCTCGAGGAGCCGCGCAGCGGCGGGTCCATGATCAGGTTGCTCATGACCTGCAGCAGGTGGTTCTGGATCACGTCGCGGATCGCCCCGGCCTCCTCGTAGAAGCGACCGCGGCCGCGCACATCGAAGGCCTCGGCCATGGTGATCTGCACGCTGCGCACGTAATTGCGGTTCCAGATCGGCTCGAGGAAGGCGTTGGTGAAGCGCGTGTAGAGAATGTTCTGCACCGGCTCCTTGCCGAGATAATGATCGATACGGAAGATCGACTCCTCGGGGAAGTACTTCAGCAGGATGGCGTTGAGCTCGCGCGCCGACCTGAGGTCACGGCCGAAGGGTTTCTCGAGCACCACGCGCCCGCCGCTCACGGCGCTGATGTTCGCCAGCCCGCCGATCACCGTGGCGAACATGCTCGGCGGGATCGCCAGATAATGCAGTGGCGCGGGCGCGTTGCCGAGTGCGTCACGGAGCTTTCCGAAGGTCGCGGCGTCGCGATAATCGCCGTCCACGTAGCGCAGCAGCGTGCAGAGCCGGGCGAACGCCTGCTCGTCGAGCTTGGCATGCTCGCTGATCGAGGCGCGCGCCCGCTCCACCAGCTGCGGGGTCGTCCAGCCCGAGCGGCCCACCCCGACGACCGGCACATCGAGGATGCCGCGACGCACGAGGGCCTGCAGCGCTGGGAAGATCTGTTTGTAGGCGAGATCGCCGGTGGCGCCGAAAAACACGAAGGCGCCCGACAGCTGTGCGTCGGCCGCAGTCATTGCCCGGAGGATCCGGCAGAGATGCCCGGCGGCGCACCGGCCGCGCCGGTCGCGCCGGCCGCGCCGGCCGCGCCCGCGGCGCCGCCCGGGCGCTCCACGTGACCGCCGAAGCCGAAGCGCATGGCCGAGAGCAGGCGATCGGCGAACTCGGCCTGCCCGCGCGAGCTGAAGCGTGCGAACAGCGCCGTGGCCAGCACCGGCACCGGTACGCCCGCGCCGATCGCGGCCTCCACGGTCCAGCGGCCCTCGCCCGAGTCGGAGACGCGCCCGGCGTAGCGATCCAGTCCCGGCGACTCGGCGAGCGCCGCGGCGGCCAGGTCCAGCAGCCAGGAGCTCACGACGCTGCCATGACGCCACAGCTCGGCGATCTGATCGATCTGGAAGCGGAAATCCGCCGGCAGCGGATCGCGCGAGGGCGCGGTCTCGGCGTCGATGACGCCTGCCGCGGGCGCCGTGCCGGCCCGGTGCAGCAGGTTGAAGCCCTCGGCATACGCGGCCATCAGTCCGTACTCGACGCCGTTGTGCACCATCTTCACGAAATGCCCGGCGCCGCTGGGGCCGACATGCAGGTAGCCGCGCGCCGCGGTGCTCGCCGCCACGCCCGCTGCTGCGCCGGCTGCCGCGCCCGGGGCCTGCGCCCGCGCGGCCTGTGCCGCGCCGAAGTCCATGGGGTCCGCGCCCGGGGCGAGGGCCGCCAGGATCGGGTCGATGTGACGTACGGCCTCGTCATCCCCACCGACCATCAGACAGTAGCCGCGCTCCAGTCCCCAGGTGCCGCCGCTGGTGCCGACGTCCAGGTAGCGCACGCCGCGCGCGGCGAGCGCCTGGTGGCGCCGCCGGTCGTCGCCATAGTAGGAATTGCCGCCATCGATGACGATGTCGCCGGCCTGCAGCGCCGGGCCGATACCTTCCAGCAGGCTGTCCACGGCACCCGCCGGGATCATGATCCAGACCACGCGCGGGGTGCGCAGCCGCTGCAGCAGCTCGGCGCTGGAGCTCGCGGCCGTGACGCCGGGCCCTTCCGCGGCCAGGCGCCGCGCGGCCGCCGCATCGCTATCAGACACCACGCACTCATGCCCCGCCCTCGTGAGGCGGCGGACCATGTTGGAGCCCATGCGCCCCAGTCCGATCATTCCGAGTTGCACGCTGCCTCCCGCGCCGAGGCGCTTACCGCCGCGCGGCACATCGCCGCCTCACCCGAGCTCGCGAGCCTGCGATCAGAGCACAAATCCCGGTGCGAGGAAATGGCGGTGCGAGGCCGGGCCCGCCGCGCCGCCCACCCGGGCCGGCCCGGCCCGTCGCCCACCGGGTTGAGGATGCGACCCCTTCAGGCGAATACGTCTGATGTATTCGCCTGAAGGGGTCGCATCCTCAAGCAGGGTGGCTACGTGTCGTTGCTGCCGCCGGCAGCAGCTGTGCGAACGCCGCCGCGCCGCGCTCCTGGGCCTGCAGCAGCGCGCTCAGCTCCTCGAGGCTGCGTGCCTCGCCGAACAGCCGCCCCTGACCGAGGTCGCAGCCGCACTGACGCAGGAACGCGAGCTGCCGCGGCGTCTCGACGCCCTCGGCGACCACTTCCATGCCGAGGCTGTGTCCCATGTCGATGATGGTGCGCACCAGCACCGCCGCGGCTGCATCATCCGCCGCACCGCGCACGAACGACTGATCGATCTTCAGGGTGCCGATGGGAAACTGCTGCAGCGCCGACAGGGAGGAGTAGCCGGTGCCGAAGTCATCGATCGACAGGTGCAGCCCCATGTCGTGCAGCTGATTGAGCAGCTGCACCGTGCGCTGCGGGTCGGCCATCAGCGTCGTCTCGGTGATCTCCAGCTCGAGGTGATCGGTGGGCACGGCATGACGCTCGAACACCGAGCGGCAATTGAGGATGAAGCTCGCCTGCTTGAGCTGCTTGAGTGACAGATTCAGCGAGATGCGTCCCGGATCGGCGATGTGTCGGCGCAGGGCGCAAAAGTCGCTGCAGACGCGCTCGAGCACCCACTGGCCGATGGCGCCGATGAGGTTGGTCTCCTCGGCGATCGGAATGAACTGCGCGGGCGGAATGTCCCCGTGCCCGGGCAGCCGCCAGCGCAGCAGCGCCTCGGCCCCGACCACCCAGCCATCGGTGAGGTCCACCTTGGGCTGGTAGCGCACGACGAATTCGTCACGCTCCACCGCCCGGCGCAGCTTGCTCTTGAGCATCAGCCGCTCCACCGAGGCGGCGTTCATCTCGGGCGAATAGAACGCGTAGCTGTTGCCGCCGTTCTGCTTGGCGTAATACATCGCCGCATCGGCGTTGCGGATCAGCTCGATCACGTTGTCGGCGTCGCGCGGACACATGGCGATGCCGATGCTGATGGTCAGGAACACCTCCTGCTGGGCGATGTGCATCGCCTCCCCCGAGGCGGCGTGCAGCACCGCGCGCGCCAGCTGTGCCACCGGGCCGGCGGCCTCCTCCGGCTCGGCGTCCACGGCCTCGATGAACAGCGCCAACTCGTCGCCGGCCAGCCGTCCGAGCACCGCCTCGCCGTGCAGCACCTGCGTCAGCCGCTCGGTGAGCGTCTCCAGGGCGCGGTCGCCGGATTCATGACCGAAGGTGTCGTTGACCTCCTTGAAGCGGTCCATATCGATGTACAGCAGCGCCAGTCCACGGCCGCCGCGGCGCGAGCGGGCGATCGCCTGCTGCAGCAGATGCTGGAACAGCATGCGGTTGGGAATCTTCGTGAGCGCGTCGTAGCGCGCCAGATAGCGGATGCGCCGCTCGGTGCGCTTGCGCTCGGTGATGTCGCGCGCCACGTAGATCTGGCCCTGGAACTGCGGATCCTCGGCGGCGATCGTCGAACCGACGAAGGACACGGGGATGGTCTGACCGGCGCGGGTGCGCAGCAGCGCCTCGCCGGCCTCGCGCGCGGCCCGCACCGGCGGCGCCTCGGCGCGGCCGCTCCGCGCGCCGTGCTCGGTGCGTTCGGTGCGCTCGGTGCGCTCGGTCTCAGCCAGCAGCGACTCGATGTTCCTGCCGGTGAGCTCGTGCTCGGCATAGCCGGTCAGGCGGCAGGCGGCCTCGTTGGCGATGCGCACCACTCCCCCCGGCGCCGTGACGAATACCGCGTCGGTCATGCTGTTGAGAATGCTGTGCAGGTAGTCGCGCGTATAGGTGGTGTTGCGCAGGGCGACGCGCATGTTCTCGAACGCATGCTCGAGCTCGCCGAGCCGATCGCGCCGCGTGCGCACCAGGGAACGGCGGAACTCGCCGCGGGCGATGTCGGCCGCGGCCCCGATCAGCCCATACACCGCACGGTTCTGGCCGATGCGTTGCCGCCAGGACCACAGTCCCGGCAGCAGGATCGCGCAGCCCGCGCCGGCCGCCCCCAGGGCGAGTATCCACAGCGGCACATCGTGACTGCGGCCCGCCTGCCACAACAGCGCGGCGACCCCCGCGAGCACCACGCACAGCAGCGCGACCAGGTATTTGGTTTGCGACAGTCGCATCCGGCCTCCATGCGGACGAAGTCGTAGAATGATGCCGCATATGCGCCATCTCGACCAGCCGCCGATGATGCCGCTGTCGCCGGAACAGCTCACCGGACGCGCCTGCACGCACGTGCAGCAGCTGCCGCAGGGCGCCTGCCGGCTGCATCCTCTGGCCGGCGAGGCGTTCCTCGCGCTCACGGCGGCCGCGGTTCACGCCGGCATAGACCTCGTGGCCGCCTCCTCGTTCCGCGATTTCGACCACCAGCTCGCCATCTGGAACGGCAAATTCCACGGTGAGCGTCCGTTGCTCGACCGCGACGGCGCCGCGTTGGACATATCCACGATGGATGCGGAGAGCATCGTGCGTGCCATCCTGCAGTGGTCGGCGCTGCCGGGCGCGAGCCGCCATCACTGGGGCAGCGAGGTCGACGTCTTCGATCGCGCGGCGCTGGCGGCGGGCGCGCGGCCCCGGCTCGTTCCGCGGGAATACGCCGCGGATGGCGCATTCGCGCGTCTGTCGGCGTTTCTGGCGCGCGACGCCGCGCGCCATGGCTTCTTCCTGCCTTATGACAGCGAGCGCGGCGGTGTGCAGCCCGAGCCCTGGCACCTGAGCTTCGCGCCGCTCGCCGCCGCCGCTCTGCCGGCGCTCACGCTGCCGGTACTCGCCGCGGCGCTGCGCGACGCGCCGCTGGCGGGCGCCGAGGTGGTGCAGCGGTTGCTGCCGGAGATTCACGAACGCTATGTGTGCCGCGTGGCGCCGCCGCCGCCGGCCGCCCGCGCCTACTCTTCCAGCCAGGTCTTCTTGAAATAGCCGAGCATCAGACCGCGCACGCGGCTGAGCGTATCCGGCTCGGCGGCGTGCAGCGGCGGCTGGCGGCGCAGCAGTCGCCAGCTCTCGCTGCGCAGCACCTGCTCGAGGTACTGCATGTTGCGCTCGATCGCCTCGATGTAGGGATTCTGTCCGTCGAACAGCACCTCGAGATACTGATACGCACGGTGGAACTGTCCGTCGAGTCGCGTCGCGCGCGTGTGCGCGACGAATCCCGGAGTCTGCCGCAACAGGTCCAGTCCCGAGGCGTAGCGTACCTGCGGCGCGCCGCTCGCCCTCGACAACGCCACCCCGCCGAGCACGAACTCCGGATAGAGCCGGTCGCGGCACTTCTCCAGGTAACAGCGGTCGGCGAGCTGCGCGATCATGTCGGCCGTGCCGAGCAGGTGGCCGAGCTTGGTGTCGCGCGCATCGTGGGTGATGATCTGATCGAAGGGGCGCTCGTAGCCGGTGAAGTGAATCAGCTGCGCCGCGACCGGCGCCCAGGCCTGCATGCCGATCTGCGGCAGGTACTCCCGCAGGAAGTCCGCGCCGCGACTCACATGCGTGCGCGTGAACTCCGCGCCGTTCGCCTGCGCCTCATCGCTCGGGCGCCGCAGGTAGCCGACATCGTGGAACAGCGCCAGCACCACGCCGAGCAGCGCGCGCTCGCTGCCGAGCTGCTCGGCCGGCGGGGTCTGGCGCTCGTACGCGACCAGCAGCCGCGCCATGGCGAGCGTCACATCGAGCGTATGCTGGCGGTCGTGGTAGACGGTATCGACGCCCGCGTACCCCGGCATGCGGCCCGAGGACAGCAGGTCGAAATCCTCGAACGCGCGCTCCACGGGCTGCAGCGGCAGCTGCGGCCACTCACTCACCAGCAGCTGCTCCACCGCGCGCAGCACCTCGCGCGGCGAGCTGACGCGCACGGTGTTGGTGATGTCGTGATCGCTGCGGCGGGGACTGGCCATGAGTTGCGACACGATCTGCCGGCGCCTCCTGCATATCCGACGATGCGGATGCGCGAAAGTCTAGGCCAGCGCGGCACGCCACGCCAGCGACGCATCACACAGTTCTCCGGCGGGCGCACGCACGGCGCGTGCCGTCACGCGCGCACCGCCGGCGCGTGCGCGCGAGCGGCCGTGTTGTGTCCAATCGGCGCGCGGCCGGGGCCGCAATCTGTCGCATGTCGCCGATCCGCGACGCGGGCGCGGCGCCGCCCGCGCGGGCGCTGCGTACACCGCGCCGCCGGCCGCGCGGCGTCCGCTCCCTCAGTATCCGAAGTGATGCAGCACGCCGACCGCGACGGCGGCGAGCAGGCAGTAGATGCCGAACAGGTGCCAGCGCCCGCGCTCGAGCCAGCGGCTGAGCCAGCGCAGCGCCGCGAGTCCCGCCAGGAATGCGACCAGCGCCCCCAGCAGCGTGCGCGCCGCGACGACGCCGAGCGACTCTCCACCCGCCACGCTGTTGCCCGCGCCGGCCGCGCGCACCAGGCGCCAGGCCTCGCGCGCCACCACCGGCGGGGTCAGCACCACGGCCAGCGCGAAGCTGAAGACTTCCGCGCGCACCTTGGCCACGCCCAGCAGCATGCCGGCGGAGATCGTGGCGCCCGAGCGCGAGAAGCCGCGAAACGGCAGCGACAATCCCTGAATGGCCCCGATGAGGCCGGCCTGGCGTGCGCTCAGCTCACCCGTGGACTGCACCGCGGGGTGCGGCACGGGCTGCGCCGCGCACTGCGCTGCACGCCGCCGCTCGCGCAGCCCCGCGATGATGATCAGTACGCCCACCGCCGCGAGCGCGGGCGCGATCAGCTCCAGGTGATCGAACAGATCCTCGACCTGCGCATGCGGCACACCCCGCAGCAGCGTGTGTTCCACCAGCAGCGCCGCGCCGCCGCCGATGAGGCCGGTGAGGAGCGTGGCGAGCGCGAGCAGCGCGAGGAACCGCTTGCAGACCGCCGCGCTACGGAAATAGCTCGCGCGCCACGGGCGCCAGAAGTAGACGATGACCGCACACATCGTGCCCGTATGCAGCATGACCAGCAGCAGCGTCAGCGGCGGGGAGGCGGGATCCAGACCGAGCAGCTTCTCGGTCACGACCACGTGCGCCGAGCTGGAGATCGGCAGCAGCTCGGCCAGCCCTTGCACGATTCCCAGAATCAGGACGTTCAGCAGCGACATCGCGCGATTCTACGGATTCACCGCTGCGAGCAACACTCGCGCGCGCGCCCCTGCGCTATGCTGCGACGGCATGACGCCATCGGACACCCACACCGGGGCCGCCGTCCCGCCCGCCGCGACTCCCGCCGCACAGGCGCCCGCCGCGGCAGCGCCGGCTGTCGCGGCCCCGGCTGCGGGCCTGCCGCTGCTGCAGCAGGGCGATCCGGCGGCGCTGGCCACGCACTACGTGCCCGAGGCCGGTCGCGCCGCGAATGCGCAGCCGGGCGCGAGCTGTGCCAGCTGTGGGCTGTTCGGCGCGGTGAGCGCGAGCGAGGGCACCTGCGCGCTGTTTCCCGGCAAGCTCGTCCTGGCCGCCGGCTGGTGCAGCGCCTGGAGCCGCCTGTAGCGCGCCGCGGCGGCACTCAGGCCGCGATGCCGTACTGGCGCAGCAGCGCATCGACGCGCGGCGGGCGTCCGCGAAACTCGACGAACGCCTCGAGCGCCTCGCGACTGCCGCCACGCGCGAGGATGCTGTCGAGAAAGCGCTGCGCGGTGGGATGATCGAACGTGCCGTGCTCCAGAAAGGCGCTGAAGGCGTCCGCCGCCAGCACCTCGGCCCATTTGTAGCTGTAGTAGCCGGCCGCGTAGCCGCCGGCGAAGATGTGCGAGAAACTGTGCGGGTAGCGGTTC
This sequence comes from Steroidobacteraceae bacterium, assembly GCA_035504335.1. GTDB lineage: Bacteria > Pseudomonadota > Gammaproteobacteria > Steroidobacterales > Steroidobacteraceae > FEN-1191. Next base: position 11,108 of record DATJSD010000105.1, read on the forward strand.
CATTCCGGGATGGGTACCACCGCCACCTCGGCACGCACCTGCTGCAGCGTCTCGTAGATGCGCGCGCCCGCCGGCGGCTCTGCGGCGTGCAGGCGCATGTCCAGCAGCGCGAACTCCAGCTGCCGCAGCGTGCGCAGCCCCGGCTGGAAGCTGCGCGTGGCGATCAGCTGGCGCTGCTTGTCGGCGGGGATCGGCTCGCCGGTACGCACGTGCCGCCCGATGCTACGCAGTACCTCCGGCTGCCACGCGTAGTTCTCCATGAACTGGCTGGGCAGCTCCACCGCGTCCCACGCGACCCCGTTGATGCCGGCGAGGCTCGGGTAGTTCACGCGCGTGAGCATGTGATGCAGACCGTGCCCGAACTCGTGGAACAGCGTGACGACGTCGTCGTGCGTGAGCAGCGCGGGCAGCGCTCCGCTCGGCGGCAGGGAGTTGCACACCAGGTACGCCACCGGCAGCACCGTGCCGGAGCCGAGCGACTTGCGGCCTACGCACTCGTCCATCCAGGCGCCGCTGCGCTTGTGCGCCCGCGCGTACGCATCCAGATAGAAGCTCGCCACCGCCGCGCCGTCCGCGCCGCTCACCTCGAAGTAGCGCGCGCTCGGATGCCACAGCGGCACGCCCGCACGCTCGTGGATGCGCACCTCGAACAGCCGCTCGGCGACCTCGAACAGCCCCGCGAGCACCCGCGGCAGCGGCAGGTACTCGCGCAGCTCCTCCTGCGAGACGTTGAAGCGGCTCTTCTGCAGCCGCTCCGAGTAATAGCTCACGTCCCACGCGGCCAGCCGCCGCCCCGCAAAGCGCTCCAGTTCGGCCAGCTCGGCCGCACCGGCGGGACGCGCGGCCGCGAGCAGCTGGCGCAGGAACTCCAGCACCTCCGGCACGCTGTGCGCCATGCGGTTGGCGAGGGCGTAGTCCGCGTAGCTGGCGAAGTCCAGCAGCTGCGCGGCCTCGTGCCGCAGCCGCAGGATGCACTCCATGATCGGACCGTTGTCGAACCGTCCGGCGCTCGGGCCGCGATCCGAAGCGCGGGTGACCCACGCCTCGTAGAAGGCCCGCCGCAGCGGCTCGTATTCACCGTCGGTCACGACCGCGACGTAGGTGGGCTGATCGAGCCCGAACAGCCAGCCGCTCAGCTGTCGCTCGTGCGCGCTTCTCTCGGCCTGCTCGAGGATGCCGGCGTTGATGCCGGTGAGATGCCCGCGGTCGGTGACATGGTGAGTCCACGCGCCGATCGCGTCGAGCACGTTCTCCTCGAACTTCGCCGACAGCCGCGCCAGCTCCATCATGATCGCCTTGAAGCGCGCCTTGCGCGGCGCATCGAGCGCCACGCCCGCCAGACGGAAGTCGCGCAGCGCGTGCTCGATCACCTGGCGCTGGACCGCATCGAGCGCGCCGGCCTCGCGCGCGGCGATGCGGAAATAGCCGCGGTACAACGCCTCGCTCTGCGCCAGATCGGTCTGAAACTCCGACAGCATCGGCAGGCATGCGTTGTAGGCGGCGCGCAGCGGCTCGCTGTTCATGACCGCGTTCAGATGCCCGACCGGCGACCAGACCTTGCCGAGCCGGTGGCGCAGCTGCTCCAGCGGCTCGACCAGTGTGTGGAAGCTCGGATCGGCGAGCGCCTCGAGCTGCGCGACGCTCGCGCGCTGCGCGGCGATCAGCCGCGACAGCGCCGGCATCACGTGCTCGGCACGGATCGCGTCGAAGCGCGGCAGCGGCGTATCGGCGAGCAGCGGATTGGTGTCGCCGCCCGCGGCAGCCTGCTCGCCGGCGCCGACCGCCGGATCGGCGCCGGGGCCACCGTCGGTGACGGCAGCGGGTGTGGAGGATCGGTCGGACCTGTCGCTCATGGGATGTGCCTCGATCGGGCGGTGTACCATGAAAGCCGGCGACAGGGTAGCGCGGGGGCCCGACAGGCCAATGTCAAGCGATTATGACCTCATCGTGATCGGCGGGGGCAGCGGCGGGCTCGCGTGTGCGCAGCGCGCCGCCGCCCACGGGGCGCGCGCCGCGCTGATCGAGAGGCATCGGCTGGGCGGGACCTGCGTGAACGTGGGCTGCGTGCCGAAGAAGGTCATGTGGAACGCCGCACAGATCGGCCAGGCGCTGCACGACGCGGCCGACTATGGCTTCGACCTCAGCGTCGGCCGGCATGACTGGGGGCTGCTCAAGCGCAAGCGCGATGACTACGTCGCGCACCTCAACGCCATCTACGAGCGCAATCTGCAGACCCGCCAGGTGCAGCTGCTGCGCGGCCACGCGCGGCTGCTGGATGCGCGCACGGTGCAGGTCGGGGAACAGCGCCTGAGCGCGGCTGCGATCGTGCTCGCCACCGGCGGACGGCCGATCGTGCCGCAGCTGCCTGGGGCGCAGCTCGGCCTGAGCTCGGATGGATTCTTCGACCTGACGGCGCGCCCGGACAGGGTCGCGGTTGTCGGCGCAGGCTACATCGCCGCCGAGCTGACCGGTATCTTCGCCGCGCTCGGCAGTCGCACCACGCTGGTCATGCGTCACGAATACATCCTGCGGCACTTCGACGCCATGCTCGGGCAGGGGCTGACGCAGATCATGCGCGACGAGGGCATCGAGGTCGTGAGCGGCGCGGCGCCCCGCTCGCTCGAGCGCGACGCCGGCGGCTCGCTGCATCTGGCGACGCACGATGGCCGCACACTCGGTCCCTTCGATGCGCTGGTCTGGGCCGTGGGGCGCGCCCCCGCCTCCCGCGACATGGGTCTGGAGGCCGTCGGCGTCGCTCTGGATGCGGCCGGACACGTGCGGGTGGATGCGTTCCAGAACACCACCGTGGCGCAGGTGCACGCCATCGGCGACGTCACGCCGCACGCCGGCCTCACGCCGGTCGCGATCGCCGCCGGGCGGCGCCTGGCCGATCGGCTGTTCGGCGGGCAGAGCGAGCGCCGGCTGGACTACGACAACATTCCCTCGGTGGTGTTCAGCCATCCGCCCGTGGGCACGGTCGGGCTGTCGGAAGCCCAGGCGCGCGCGCGCTTCGGCGAGCGCGTGCAGGTGTTCACCACCGGCTTCGTGCCCATGTATCACGCCCTGACCACGCGCAAGCCACGCGCGCAGATGAAGCTCGTCACCGTCGGTGCCGAGCAACGCGTCGTCGGCATCCACGTCCTGGGGGCCGGCGCCGATGAGATGCTGCAGGGTTTCGCGGTCGCGCTGCGCATGGGCGCGAGCAAGCGCGACCTGGACGACACCGTGGCGATTCATCCGACCAGCGCCGAGGAGCTGGTGACGATGCGTTAGCGGCCGGGCATAACCGGCACGATCTCGCCCGCCATGCGCAGCAGCGCCTGGTCGGTGGCGCGCTGGAACGCGCCGATCACGTCGCGCAGCCGATCGGCCCCGGCCTGTACGCGGCTGTCGACGGTCAGCGTCGTGACGATGCTGCGGCCCGCGCGGCGGCCGAGGGTGCAGACGAGCGTCACGTGCACCATCGGGGCGGCCGCGCCGTCGCCATCGCCGGGTTCGCCACCGCTGCCAGCGCCCGTATAGTCGGCTTCGAAATGCGTCACTTCCAGGCTCAGCACGTAGCCCGCGGCGAACGGCCCGGTGTCGGACTCGACCAGAGAGAAGCGTCCCTGCCGGCGCAGGGCCTCGATGGCCAGCGTCTGCAGCATGGCCGGTGCGGCGGCTGCCCAGCGCACCCCGGCGTAATCATCCAGCCGCTGGCCGGAACGTATCACGGCGATGCCGTCGCCACCCAGCCCCGGGGCCGCCACGGGCGCCAGCACCTCCAGCGCAGTGCCCGTCGCCGCGCGCGCGCCGGCGGCGCCGGCACCGGCCGGCGCCGCGCCGGCCGGCCGGGCCGGCACACTCAGCAGGTACTGCTGCTGCGGCGGCTGGTTGCTGTGCAGACCGGCGAAGCAGCCGCTGACCAGCAGGGCCGCCGACATGCCGAGCAGGGCGACAGCGGTGCGCATCGGTGTGGCTCCCAGGGGCGGGCCGCCAGCGGCTGGCCTGTGGCTCATGGCGGGATCGTCACTCCCGCGGGTGGCGGCTGATAGATCAAGCGCGAAGGATTCTCGCGCAGGCTGCGCGCCAGGTCACCGATCTGCTGGACGGTGGCGCGGCTCTCGCGCAGCAGCGACTCGAGCTGCGGCACCCCGTCGCGCACCAGGTCCGACAGCTGCGCGCCGTTGGCGCCCATGAAGGCGTCGAGCCGGGCGCTGGCGCGCGCGAGATTGTCGGCGGCGACGCGCAGCCGCTCGGCGATCTGCTGCGCATCCGCGCTGGTGGGCCGGGAGACGGCGTGCACGTCGGCGAGGATCTGCCCGGCCTGCTGCACGGTGGCGCGCAGCTGCGTGATCAGCGCATCGATGCCGCGCAGGCTGCGCGGCAGGCCGGAGGTGGCCTCGGCGAGCTGCCCGGTGATGCGATCGACCTGCTGCAGATTGCGATCGGACAGCAGCCGCGAGGCGCGATCGAGCAGATCCGAGAGCTGCCCGGCCATCTGCGGCAGGCTGCTGAGCAGCACGTCCAGGTTGGAATGCACCGAGGCGATGACCGGATAGTGCTCGCTCGGCACCCCGCTGAGCAGCGCCTCGGGTTGCGTGCCGGGCGGCAGGCGGTGCAGGTCCACGTACATCACCCCGGTCAGCCCCTCCAGCGACAGCTGCGCGACGGTCTGCGGCGTGATCGGCGTGCCCGGCGCGATGTCGGCGATCACCTGCACGCGATCGGCCGAGCGCGTGTCCAGCGAGATGCGCTCGACCTGCCCGACCTCCACGCCCAGGTAGCGCACCGGGCTGCCGATCGTCAGACCGCTGACGCTGCCGTTGAAGTAGATCTCGTAGCGGCGGTAGTGGCCATGGCTGTTGGCGGCGGAGTACCAGTAGATGAACAGCACGGCCATCGCCAGCACCAGCAGCACGAAGCTGCCGACCGCCAGATAGTTCGCATTACGCTCCATGCGTCGGCCTCCGGCGCGCTCGCGCGCGCTCGCCGCGGAAGTACGCGCGGATCCACGGATGTGGATTGTTCATGATGCCCTCGAGCGTATCGCTGATCATGCGCCCGTCGACGATGACCCCGACGCGGTCGCAGGTGCGGAAGATGCTGTCCAGGTCGTGGGTGATCATGACCACGGTAAGCTTCAGTTCATGATGCAGGTAAATCAACAGCTGGTCGAACGCCGCCGCGCCGATGGGATCCAGCCCGGAGGTCGGCTCATCCAGCAGCAGCAGTGCCGGATCGAGCGCCAGAGCGCGCGCCAGCGCGGCGCGCTTGACCATGCCGCCGGACAGCTCGGCCGGATACTTGGCGGCGGTGTCGGCCGGCAGGCCGACCAGCTGCACCTTGAGCAGCGCCAGCTCCTCCAGCCCGCGCGGGGTGAGCTGCAGGTGCTCGAGCATCGGCAACTGCACGTTCTCGCGCACCGTGAGCGCGCTGAACAGCGCACCCTGCTGAAAGGTGACGCCATAGTGGCCCTTGAGCGCGAAGCGCTGCGCCGCGCTCATTGCCGACAGCTCCTGGCCGAGGAAGCGCACGCTGCCGGCGTTCGGACGGTGCAGACCGAGGATGGTCCGCAGCAGCACGGTCTTGCCCGCTCCGGAGCCGCCGACGATGCCGAACACCTCGCCGCGGTACACGCTCATATCCAGGCCGCTGTGCACCGCCTGGTGACCGAAGCGGTTGACCACGCCACGCGCTTCCAGCAGCACATCCATCGGTCAGCGGGCCTCCCTCGAGCAGCCGGCCATCAGATATTCAACCTGAGGAACAGCACGGCGAACAGCGCATCGGCCAGAATGACCGCGAAGATCGCCTGCACCACCGCCAGCGTGGTCAGCCGGCCCAGCTCGCGCGAGGAGGTGCGCACGCGCATGCCGTTGTAGCAGCCCGCCAGGGCGATCAGGCCGGCGAACACCGGCGCCTTGATGAGGCCGACCCAGAACGTGGTGGAGGCGATCGCGCCGCGCACGCGGCCGAGGTACTCGATCAGCGGCATCTGCAGCAGCAGATGACACAGCAGGCCGCCGCCGACCAGACCGATGATATCGGCGACCACCGTCAGCAGCGGCAGGGCGATCATCAGTCCCACGATGCGCGGCACCACCAGCACCTCGAACGGGTCCACGCCGATCGCCAGCAGCGCATCCACCTCCTCGTTGAGCTGCATGAAGCCGATTTCGGCCGTGAAGGCGCTGCCGGAGCGGCCCGCGACGATGATGGCGGTCAGCAGCACGCCGAGCTCGCGCAGCACGCCGATGGTCACCAGGTCGGCGACGAAGACGGCGGCGCCGAACTGCTGCAGCTCCTGTGCGCCCAGATACGCGAGGATGACGCTGACCAGGAAGGCGATCAGCGCCACGATCGGAATGGCGGTGATGCCCGTGTCGTACACGTGCCGCGCAATCGACGGCGCCCGCAGGCGCCCCAGGTGCGTGAGTCCGAACGCCAGCTGCGTGGTGGCGTGGCCGATGAACGTCACGGTGGCGATGAAATCACGCAGACCGCGCACCGCGCGGCGGCCGATGCCCTCGACGGCGATGCCGGGCGCGAGCCACTCGACGTGGCGCGTCTCTTCGGGCACCTCGCCGGTGAGCGTGCGGTCCACCAGGGCCAGGGTGGGCGGGGCGGCGTCCGTGAAGCGCGTCTCGATGCCCGCGGCGTGGGCGCGCTGCAGGAACTCGCGCAGCAGCCAGGCACAGGTCAGATCCAGGCGCGCCTCCCCGGTGGCGATGTGCGCGCGGCGCAGCCCGCCGAGGTCCAGGGCCGCGAGCTCGGCCTCGATCTGCGGAAATTGCAGCGCGCGCCATTCCCCCAGCAGCTGCACGCTGAGCAGCTCGCTGTCGCGCCGGGCGCTCAGGTGGCGCGCGGCTGTGGCGGCATCGGCGGGCGCCGCCGGCTCAGGCATCGTCGCGGTAGCGGCGCAGGCGGATCACCAGCAGCAGCATCAGCGCCGCGGCCAGCAGCCCCAGCCACAGCTGCGGGCTGAGCAGCAGCTCGGTGACCCCGCCGCCGGCCGGCGGGCGCGTGCCCCCGCCGGCCGGCGAGCGCGGCAGCGGGATGGCGTCACCGATGCTGTAGGCGAGCTGCTGGTTGAGATTGAAGGCCAGCCGCAGCACCTGGTTGAAGCCGCGCTCGACGATGCGCCCCAGATAGTTGGTCCCGAACACCATGTTCTCGCACATCGCCAGCAGCACCGGCGGCACGAACGCCCAGGCATAGGGGGAGCGTCGGGCCCAGGCGGAGGCGAGCATCAGGTAGGCCGCATAGGGCGCGTACCAGAGCAGCAGCACCGTCAGCCCGTAGAGCATCACCCCCTGCATGCGCAGCCAGGTGAGCGTATCCCACAGCGGTGCGATCTGACCATTGACCAGCACGTGGTGGCGCAGGGCGAGGATCGCGCTCGCGATGGCGCTGGTGAGCGCGGCGAGCGCAAAGGTCGCATACGGCACCACCACCAGCCCCACCAGCAGCTTGGCGAGCACCGTCTCCGTGTCGGATACCGGCATCGAGCGCCAGAACAGGATGCTGCGGTCGCGCCGCTCGCCGTACAGGCAGTCGAGCAGATACACCACCACCACGACGCCTGCGGCCAGGTAGAAGGGTACCCCCCAGCCCAGCAGCATCAGCTGGAACGGCGAGTTGGCCACCGCGGGGCGCGCCGGACCCTCGTAGAACTGGATGCGGCCGAGAGTCGCCACACCCCCGAGCAGCAGCAGCGCGACCAGCAGCGGCGCGATCCACAGGGAGCGGTGCTCCCAGAGCTCGCGGCGCATCTGCATGGCGAGCACCTTCATCAGGCTGCCTCCCCAGCGGCCGCCGCCGCGGCCGCCGGGCCCGCAGCGGCGCTGAGCTTGGCGACGAACAGATCGCCGATCGCCGGTGCGCGCACCTCGCCGAGCTCGGCGAGCAGCTCACGGGGCTGATTTTCGAACAGCATCACCGGACGGCCGAAGACCTCGCGGCTGTAGAAGGGCTTGAGCGCGCGGGCGGCCTCGCGCTTGCCGACGGCGACCTCCAGCTGCAGAAAGCGGCGTGGCAGATCCTCGACCGCCGCATCCAGCACCACCCGTCCATGATCGATGAACAGCACATCGGTGAGCAGGTTCTCGACCTCCTCGACCTGGTGCGTGGTGAGCAGGATGGTGCGCTCCTTGTCCAGGTAGTCGCTGAGCAGCGTGTCGTAGAACTGGCGGCGGTAGATCAGATCCAGGCCGAGCGTGGGCTCATCGAGCACCAGCAGCCGCGCGTCGATCGCCAGAATCAGCGCCAGGTGCAGCTGCGTGATCATCCCCTTGGAGAGCTCGCCGATGCGGCCACGGCGCGGTATGGCCGTGCCCGCGAGCACCGCCTCGGCGCGCGCGCGATCGAAGCGTGGATGCACCCCTTCGACGTAATCGATCGCGTGATCCACCCGCAGCCAGCGCGGCAGCACGCCCGTATCGGCGATGAAGCAGATCTCGCTCATCAGCGCGGCACGGTCGCGCGCCGCCTCCAGCCCGAACACGCGCACGCTGCCCTGGTAGGTGGTAAGTCCGAGGATGGCCTTGAGCAGCGTGGTCTTGCCGGCGCCGTTGCGCCCGATCAGGCCGAAGATGCGGCCCGCGGACACGTTGAAGCTCACCTGGTCCAGCGCGAGCAGGCTGCCGAACCGTTTGGTGAGCCCGTGCACTTCAACGATGCTCGCCATCGCTCTCCCCCTCGTCGCGAGGCCGCGACTGGCCGCCGCCGCCGCCCGCAGCGCCGCGTGCGTCGGCCGGGGCGGGGCGGCCGGCATCTTCGGCACCAGCGGCGGGGATGGCGGTACGCTGCGCGGCCAGCAGCTCATCGACGGACAGCCCCAGGCGCGCGATGGTTGCACGCACCCTGGGCCATTCGCTGCTCAGAAAGCGCCGCCGCTCCTCGATGCGCAGCGCGCTCGCCGCGCCCGCATTCACGAACATGCCGCGGCCGCGGCGCTTCTCGACCAGCTGCTCGTCGACCAGCTGCTGGTAGCTCCTGAGCACGGTCAGCGGGTTGATGCGAAATTCCGCCGCAACGCTGCGCACCGAGGGCAGCGGATCACCTTCGCGCAGCAGCCCTTCGAGGATCATGGCCACCACGCGGTCGCGCAGCTGCCGATAGATCGGCTGGCTGTCGTCCCATTGCGCTTGCGTTTCCACCCCGTAGGCTCTTCGCTCGCGTGTCCGCGCCGCGGCGGCGCAGCTGCCCTCGACTCAGAGTCGGGCGTGCCCGAATGCGGCCCCGGCGACTGTAGCAGACCGTGCCGGGGGGCCGCGGCCGCTGTCGGCCACCCCGCCGCCGGGGAGGGCGGCGGAGTGGCCCTGCCGGCAGCGCGGGCCGCGGTCAGCGGCAGTGCCGCTGGCGGCTGGCGCCCTCACTGTCCGGCCGCGCCTCAGCGCGCGGCCACCACGGTGACGGCCGGCAGTGCGGGCAGCGTCGCGGCCTCCGCCGGTGCCGTAACGGCCTGCTGCGCGGCGTAGCCCGACACCACCGAGTGGTTGATGACGGAAGCGACGAACAATGTGATCAGCAGCGACAGGCTGGCACACGCCGCAAGCCGTAAAGGAGCGCTGGGATCGGTGTGGGTGGTACGCGTGCTCATGGTCCTCTCCTCGGTCTGGACGCAGCCTCTGAGGGGGCTCCGTCAGCTGTTAAACATAGTGATGTACTTAACTACAACACTAATATCGTGTCAAGCCCTGCCGGGTTGACAGGCTCACAGAACGGCAACCCGTACCGCCGCGCGGCAGGAGTTGCCCGCAGCCGCCATGCCCTTAGAATCAGCGCTCTTTTTCCCCCAGGAGTCCCCATGAAGCAGCCGCTGAATGTCGCCATCACCGGCGCCGCCGGGCAGATTGGGTATGCCTTGGCCTTCCGCGTCGCAGCAGGTGACATGCTGGGCCCCGATCAGCCGGTCAATGTGCATCTGCTGGAGATCACCCCCGCGCTGCCGGCCCTCGGCGGGGTCGTCATGGAGTTGGCCGACTGCGCCTTCCCCACGCTGCATAACGTGGTCGCGACGGACGATGCCGCCGTCGCTTTTCGCGACTGTCACATCGCCATGCTCGTCGGGGCGCGGCCACGCGGACCGGGCATGGAGCGCAAGGACCTGCTGCTCGCCAATGCGCAGATCTTCTCGGCGCAGGGACGCGCGCTCAACGAGGGGGCCGACGCGGGGGTGCGCGTGCTGGTGGTCGGCAATCCCGCCAACACCAACGCGCTGATCGCCAGCCGCAATGCGCCACGCATCGATCGCCGGCGCTTCACCGCCATGACGCGTCTGGATCACAACCGCGCGAAGTCGCAGCTCGCGCACAAGACCGGCGCCCACGTCTCCGCGATCCGCAAGCTCACCATCTGGGGAAACCACTCCTCGACGCAATACCCGGACATCTCGCACGCCCTGGTCGGCGGGCGCCCGGCACGGCAACTGGTCGATCCACAGTGGCTCGAGCGGGACTTCATCCCCACCGTGCAGCAGCGCGGCGCCGCGGTCATCAAGGCGCGCGGCTCCTCATCGGCCGCCTCGGCGGCCTCCGCGGCCATCGATCACGTACGCACCTGGATGCTCGGCACGCCCGATGACGACTGGACCAGCATGGCGGTACCCGCCGATGGCAGCTACGGCATTGGCGAGGGCATCGTGTATTCGCACCCGGTGACCTGCCGAAACGGCGAGTATCAGATCGTGACCGGGCTCGCCATCGACGAGTTCAGCCGCAAGCGCATGGATCTGTCCGACGCGGAGCTGCGCGAGGAGCGCGCGGGCGTCAGGACGCTGCTCGGCTGAGGCGCCGGGCGCACGCCGCGCGGCGCCGGGCCGTCGCGCCCGCGCCCCGGCGCCGCTATAGTCCGGCGCATCGCGGGCGGCGCCCGCAGAGGGGTTCATGGTCGGTGGCATCCTCAGCGTGCTGTTCATCGCCGTGCTGCTGTGGCTCGCGCACCGGCGCGCCTCCCTGTGGACATTCGCCATCGCCTTCACGGTGCTCCTCCTCCTCTACGACGTGGCGGGCAGTCCGGCGCCGGTGTGGAAGGGCATCCTGTGGCTGCTGCTCATCGGCTTCTGGCTGCTCGGGGTGCGCCCGCTGCGCGCCGCGCTGATCAGCGGACGCTTCATGCGCACCTACCGCCGGCTGCTGCCGGCGATGTCCGATACCGAGCGCGAGGCGCTCGAGGCGGGCACCGTGTGGTGGGACGGGGAGCTGTTCACCGGCCGGCCCGACTGGCGCAAGCTGGCCGCGGCCGCACCGCCGGCGCTCTCCGCCGAGGAGCAGGCGTTTCTCGACGGGCCGTGCGAGACGCTGTGCGCCATGCTCGATGACTTCGACATCACGCATCGGCGCGGCGACCTGCCGCCCCCGGTCTGGGATTACCTCAAATCGCAGCGCTTCTTCGCGATGATCATCCCCAGGCGGTACGGGGGCCTCGAGTTCTCGACCTTCGCGCACTCCTGCGTGCTCACCAAGATCGCCAGTCGCAGCATCACCTGCGCCTCCACCGTCGCGGTGCCCAATTCGCTCGGGCCGGCCGAGCTGCTGGTGCACTACGGCACGGAGCAGCAGAAGAATCACTACCTGCCGCGTCTCGCCCGCGCCGAGGAAATCCCCTGCTTCGCGCTGACCGGCCCGCGCGTCGGTTCCGACGCCGCCGCCATTCCCGACAGCGGAGTCGTCTGCCGCGGCAGCTGGCAGGGCCGCGAGATCGTCGGGCTGAAGCTCAACTTCTCCAAGCGCTACATCACCCTTGCACCGGTGGCGACCGTGATCGGGCTGGCGTTCCGCATGTTCGATCCCGAGCAGCTGCTCGGCGAGCGCACCGACATCGGCATCACCTGCGCGCTGATCCCGCGCGACACGCCCGGCGTCGACATCGGGCGGCGTCACTTTCCGATCAACATCCCGTTCCAGAACGGACCGGTCCACGGCCACGATGTGTTCGTGCCGCTCGATTGCATCATCGGCGGCCTGGCGATGGCCGGCTCGGGCTGGCGCATGCTGGTCGAGCAGCTGTCGGTCGGCCGCTGTATCTCGCTGCCGGCCAACGTCACGGGCGGGGCGCTTGCGGGCGTGTTCGCCACCGGCGCCTACGCGCGCATCCGCCGCCAGTTCAATGCGCCGATCGGGCGCTTCGAGGGCGTGCAGCAGGCGATCGCGCGCATGGTCGGCTACGCCTACATCATGGAGGCGGCGCGCAGCGTGACCACCGCCGCGATCGATCAGGGGGAGAAGCCGGCGGTGCCGGCTGCGATCCTGAAGTACCACCTGACCGAGATGGGCCGGCGCGTCGCCAACGACGCGATGGACGTGCAGGGTGGCAAGGCCATCATGCTCGGGCCGCGCAACTACCTGGCGCGCGGTTACGAGTCGATCCCGATCGCCATCACGGTCGAGGGCGCCAACATCCTCACGCGCAATCTGATCATCTTCGGTCAGGGCGCGATCCGCTGTCACCCGTACGTGCGCCGCGAGATGAGCGCGGCACGCGACCTGGATCATCGCCGCGGCGCGCGCGAGTTCGACCGCGCGCTGTTCGAGCACATCGGCTTCGCATTCTCCAACGCGGTGCGCTCGCTGCTGATGGCGGTCAGCTTCGCGCGCTTCGAGTCGGCGCCCGAGGCCGGCGCGACGCACCGCTATTACCAGCACATCGTGCGTTTCAGCGCCTCCTTCGCGCTGGTCACCGACATCGCCATGCTGACGCTGGGCGGGTACCTCAAAAAGAAGGAGACCATCTCCGCGCGCCTCGGGGATGTGCTCTCGATGCTGTACCTCGCCTCCATGGTGCTCAAGCACCATGGCAACCGCGGCCGTCCCGGCGAGGAGCTGCCGGTGGTGGAATGGGCGTGCCGCGAGCTACTCTACCAGGCGCAGGAGCAGCTCCACAGCGTGCTGCGCAACCTGCCGAATCGGCCGACGGCGGCGCTCGCCCGGCTGCTGGTGTTCCCGCGGGGCCTGACTTATTTTGCGCCGGCCGACCGACTGGGTCGGCACGTCGCCGAGCTGGTGACCGGCCCCACGGCGACGCGTGCGGCCCTGGCTCGATTCATCTACCACGGCGCGGGTGGAGACAACCCCCTGCACGCGCTGCAGCAGGTGCTCGAGCTCGCCGAGCGCGCCGAGCCGCTCGAGAAGAAGCTGCGTGTCGAGGGGCTGCGTACCGGGCGCATCCGTGCGCTGGATCCGTTGCGGCAGATCGAGCAGGCCCGCGAGCTCGGTATCCTCACCGAGTCGGAGGCGAGTTTTCTGGCCGACTATGACCGGCGCGTGCAGGACATCATCGCCGTGGACGATTTCGCGGCGGCGGAGCTGGGTTTCGCGGAGCACTGAACGAAACCGGCTCGTGCGGCGCCAACGCAGGCACCCGCGCTCCCCCGGCCCGCAGGCTGCCCCGCGGCGGCGGGCCCGGGCTGCCGGCACCCGGCTGCGACAGTTGCCCCGCCGGCCTCGAACGGGTTTACGATCGGGTCTCGGCGGCGACCGACGCCGCGGCTGCCCCGCGCCGGTGCCCGTCGCAGCGGTGCGCGCCGTGGCGGCGCGCCACGTCGACGCCAGGATGAGGTAGCGGCGCAGTCATGTACCTGACGTTTTTTGGTCTCGCGGAGAAGCCGTTCGCGATCACGCCGGATCCGCGTTACCTGTACCTCAGTGCGCGGCACGCGGACGCGCTGGCGCACCTGGTGTACGGCATCGATGAGGCCGGCGGTTTCATCCAGCTCACCGGCGAGGTCGGCACGGGCAAAACCACCACGATTCGCTCGCTGCTGGCGCGCGCGCCGAAGAACGCCGAGATCGCCCTGATCCTCAATCCGCGCCTCTCCTCCGGCGAATTTCTGCGCTCACTGTGCGAGGAGCTCGGCCTGGGCCTCGGCGACGGCGCCGAGGACAGCAACAAGGAGCTGGTCGACGTCCTCAATCGCTACCTGCTGCGCATGCACGCACGGGGCCGGCGAGTCGTGCTCATCGTCGATGAGGCGCAGGACCTGTCCCCCGAGGTGCTCGAGCAGATCCGGCTGCTGACCAACCTGGAGACCGAGACGCAGAAGCTGCTGCAGATCATCCTCATCGGCCAGCCCGAGCTGCGCACGCTTCTCGACCGCGAGGATCTGCGCCAGCTCGCCCAGCGCATCACCGGTCGCTACCACCTCGATCCGCTGTCGCGCGAGGAGACGGCCGCCTACGTGCGCCACCGCCTGCGGGTCGCGGGCGCCACCGCCGAGATCTTCTCGCGCAGCGCGCTGCGCCAAGTGTATCGCGTGACCGGCGGTATTCCGCGCGTCATCAACATCGTCTGCGATCGCGCCCTGCTGGCCGCCTACACGCAGGATCTGCACGAGTTGCCCGCGGCGCTGGTACGGCGCGCCGGCGCAGAGGTATTCGGACGCGAGCTCACCCCCGCCTGGCTGCCGCTGGCTGCAGCAGCCTTCGCGGCCCTGGTGCTCGCCGGCAGCGCGCTCGCACTGTGGCGCCATGCGCCGCGCTGGATGCTTGGGCTGCCGGTGTCACACGCAGCATCGACGGCCAGCAGCGCCGGCAACGGCGGCGCCGGGCCTGCAGCCGCCGCCGCAGGCGCCGCGAATGCCGGCAGCAGCGGGCGCGCCAGCCGCCGCCCCGCTGCCCCGGGTGCGCCCGGCGCGCAGTCCTCGCCGGCGCTGGCCGCGGCCGCGAGCGACGCCGCGGCGCCCGAGAAGCTCGCGCGGCTGCTCTCGACCTACCGCGGCAGCACCGACACCGACAGCGCGTTCAGCTCGCTGCTCGAGCTGTGGAAGGCGCGCTACGTGCGCGGCGGCACCGACGGCTGCACGCAGGCGGTCGCGCAGGGCCTGCAATGCCTCATGCGGCGCGGCTCGCTGGCGGAGCTGCGGCTGCTCAACCGGCCGGCCATCCTCATGCTCACCGACGCCGCCGGCACTCCCTATCAGGTGGTGCTGCGCGGGCTCGACGGCGATGATGTGCAGGTACAGATCGGGGCGCGTACCGCGAACGTGAGCATCGCCGATCTGTCGCGTTACTGGTTCGGCGACTTCGTGCTGCTGTGGCATCCCTCCGGCAGGGATGCCGCCGGGCTGCGCGCGGGCATGCATGGGGCGCCGGTGCTGCGTCTGCGCCAGCAGCTCGAGCGCTGGCGCGGCCTGCCCGGCAATGCCGCCGACAGCGATGCGTACGATCCGAGCCTGAAGCAGCTGGTCGAGCAGTTCCAGCGCGCCAACCGCCTCACGGTCGACGGCATCGCCGGCATCGAAACCCAGGTGGCGCTGGACGCCGCGCTGGCCGCTCCCGGCTCCCCGCTGCTGCAGGCTCGCGTACAGTCACGCCCCACGGCGTCGGTTTCCAGCCGAGGTAGCTGATGTCCTTCATTCTCGATGCCTTGAAGAAGTCCGAGGCGGAGCGCCAGCGCCAGAGCGGCCCGACGCTGCTGGAGCTGCGCATCACGCATCCGCGGCGCCGTTATCCGATCTGGGCGCTCGTGGTGGGGGGACTGCTCGCCGTCAACGCCCTCGTGCTGCTGGTGGTGCTGCTGCGGCGGCCCGCGCCGCTCGGCGTGACGCAGGCGGCGGCGGCAGCCGGCGCCTCTGCCGCTGGCGCCCCGACACCCGCCGCGGCGGCGCCTGCCGCGGCCGCGAAAACCGCCTCGGCGGTGCCCGTCCCGGTACCGGTACAGGCCGTGGCACCGTTGGTCGGCAGCGAGGGCGCCTCGGCGCAGAACGCTCCGGCGGCAACGATCGCCGCGCCGCCCACGGCGCCGGCCACGGCGCAGAGCGCTGCCGGCCCGGCCGACCTCGCAGCTCGCGACGCGGCCTCCCCGCCGCCCAATCCTGCGGATTACGAGCCCGCCCTGGCGCGCCCGAGCGTCACGCTGCAGGCCGCGACCGATTACGAGTCGCTGCCGAGTCTCTCGACGTTGAGCGGCGTGCCGTCCCTGCAGCTGGATCTGCTGGACTGGTCGGATCGCCCCGCGGAGCGCTACGCGCTGATCAACATGCATCGCGTGCGCGAGGGTGACGTGTTGCCGGAGGGCGCACGAGTGCTCGCCATCCTGCGCGACGGCGTGGCGATGCAGTACCACGGCCAGAATTTCCTGCTGCGTTCCGGCGTACCCTCCCAGTAGCCGCGTACGCTCGCGGCCGTGCCGGCGCGCGACGCAGCGTCGCAGCGCGCTACGCCGATTGCTTGATGAGGCTGTGCAGGTCGAAGGCCGGGTCGGCGATCTGTTCGGCCGTGGGCGACAGGTCGTTGTCCAGCAGGCGCTTGGCCAGCATGTGATCGGCGATGCGGTTGAGCGAATCCACCGCGATCAGCCGCGCGGCGCGCAGATAAAACGCCGAGAACGCCGGCTTCGCCATGTCCCCGCGCACGATCACCTGGTCGTAGCCGTGGCTCAGCCCCGCCATCTGCAGCTTCACATCGTACTGGTCCGACCAGAACCATGGGGTCGCGTAGAAGGGCCGCTCGCGTCCCATCAGCGCCGCCGCCGCCGACTTGCCCTGCTCGACGGCGTTCTGCACCGACTCGAGCCGCAGCAGCCGCCCATCCGGCAGGCGCCGCGCGGTGCAATCGCCCGCCGCCACGATACCCGGCTCGCTGGTGCGCGAGCACTCGTCCACGATGACGCCACGCTCGCAGGCGAGGCCGGCGGCGGCGGCGAGACGGTCATCGGGCGCCACACCGATGCCCACCACCACGCAGCCGGCCGGAAACTCGCGCCCGTCGGCGGTGTGCACCGTGGCGACCTGCTCGCCGGAGGGCGGCGCACCGGCCGGCGCCGCCGCGGAGCGTGGCGCGCCGCGCAGCTCGGTGACCTGTGCGTCGAAGACGAACCGCACCCCGTGCGCGCGATGCAGCCGCTCGAAGGCCTCGGAGACGACCGGCGCGGTCACGCGCGACATCAGTCGCGACAGCCCCTCGAGCACGGTCACCTCGGCGCCGAGCTTGCGTGCGCCCGCGGCGACCTCCAGACCGATGAACCCGCCGCCGATCACCACGACCGGGAGGCGCTCGGAGGCACAGCGGCGGATCGCGGCGGCGATCGCCGCGGAATCGGCGATACCGCGCAGGTACAGCACTCCCTGCAGCGCTGCGCCCGGAACCCTCAGCGGTCGCGGCAACGAGCCGGTCGCCAGCGCCAGCCCGCTGTAGCGCAAGCGCTCCCCGTCGCCGAGCAGCAGCTCCGCGGCGGCGCTGTCCACATGCTCCACGCGCGCCGCGAGCCTCAGCTCGATTCGCCGGCGCAGCAGCGCCTCGGCGCCACGGATCGCGAGCGAGGCGGGATTGCCGGCCTCGAACAGCCACTTTTTCGACAGCGGCGGGCGCTGGTAGGGCGGGTACGGCTCCTCCCCGACCAGCAGCAGCGCTCCGCCATAACCCTCCTGTCGCAGAGACTCGGCGATCTGTACGCCGGCCTGGCCGGCGCCCACGATGACGATCGGTTCCTGGGAGCTCATGTCACGCGTTCAACTCTGCCGGTCCGGGAACCGCACGGTGATGCCGTCGAGCTCCGGTTGCATGATCAGCTGGCAGGACAGGCGGCTGTTCTCGCGCCACTCGGCCGCCACGTTCTGCAGCATCAGCTGCTCGTCCTGCGTCGGGGGCGGCAAGCGCTCGAGCCACGGCGCCTGCACGTAGCAGTGGCAGGTGGCGCAGGCCATGTTGCCGCCGCACTGCGCTTCGATGCCCTCCAGGCCGGCGTCCATGGCCGCGCTCATCAGGCTGCGGCCGCTGCGGACCTCGAGGGTCACCGCGCGCCCGTCGGGCTCAATATACGTGACTCGCGGCACGGCTGCCCCGGAATGTGCGGTGGTGGTGCCGGCGCCCCGGATCGGGCGCGCCTGGCCGGCGCGCGCGCCGCGCGCGGCACCCCGAAGCGCCGGCGCCGCTCAAGCCAGCTCCTTGCGAAACAGCGTCCATCCCTCGTTCGCATGCGCTCCGAAGCGGTGATAGAAGTTGATCGCGTCGCGGTTCCAGTCGAGCACGGCCCACTCCAGGCGGCCGCAGCCCTGTGCCCGCGCCTGATCCTCCAGCCCCTGCAGCAGCTGCCGGCCGATCCCGCGTCCGCGGTACGCCGGCCGCACGTACAGATCCTCGAGGTACAGGCCCGGGCGGCACAGAAAACTCGAGTAATTGTAGAAGTACAGCGCGTAGCCTGCGACCGCACCGCTCCACAGCGCCAGCAGCGCGGCGACGAAGCGCGGCTCGCCAAACAGATGCCGTTGCAGATCATCCGCGCTGCCGATCATTCGTGCGCGCAATCGCTCGAAATCGGCCAGCTCGCCGATCATCGCGAAGATCTCCGGAACATCGGCCGCCTCGGCGGCCCGCAGGCGCAGCATCGGCATCACTCCTCGCGGCGACTCGCCGCCTTCGCCCTTCCCGTCCGCTCGCGGGGGTCGGGTGAGGCGCGTCACATTATCGGGCCCGCGCGCCGATCAGCGTCACAGTTCCTCGGCCGCCCGGGGCGCGCGCCATTGTGGACGCGCATGAAGGGCATACAGTCCACGGCGTATCCAGCCGTCAACGTCTCTTCAGATCGTGAGCCGCATGGAACCGCGAGCGCCGCTGCCCGCCTCTGCCGCCCCGGAGGCGATCACCGCCGGCAGCCGCGCGCCGCGAGCGGCCTCCGGCGCACCCGCGCCGCCCACCGTGCAGGTACCGGCGCACGTGCCGGCGCTCGTGGCGCTTTCGGAAGACCCGGCGCTGTTGCAGGCATTGACCACGGCAGTCATCGAGCGGGCGGCCGTGGTGACCTCTCCCTCCGTCGACCGCTTCGTGGATCAATTAGTGTCGAACACCGCCGAAGTTGCCCTGATCGATGCGACATCTGCGCCGAATCCGATCACTGCTTTTCTGAGAGGGTTGCGCCGGCAGCTGCCTCAGCTGCGGGTGATCGTCGCCGGCACTGCTGCACTGCAGGAGCAGCTCCGGGACCAGATCGCCGACGGCACGGTGTTTCGCTATGTGCTCAAGCCGGCATCGGTCCAGCGGTTGACGCCCATGCTCTGCACGGCGCTGCGCATCGGCCCGCCGCCGGCCCTGACCGGGAGGTCGTCGGACGGGCCGGCACGCGCCGCCGATACGCAGCGCCCCGTCATCCCGCCATCCTCGGGCCTGCGCGAGCCCGATGACCGGGCGACTCAGCCGGCGGACCCTGGCGCCGGCGACGAGACGCGCGGCAGCACCGCGCCGCGCTGGGTGCGCATGCTGCTGCTGTGCCTCACGGGTCTCGGGGCGATGCTGGTGGGCTGGTACGCGAGCAGCTTCGCCAGCCACACACATCTGCTGCCATGAATCCGCGCCTGCTGATCGTCGATGCGGATCGTGAGCTGCGCTCCTGGCTGCGCCATCACGTCGAGATCCTCTGGCCCGACGGCACCACCCTGGAACTCGAGCCCGGCGAGATGGAAAAGGCCTACGCGCGTCATTCCACCGCGCGCAACCTCGACCTGGTGCTGCTCGGGGTGAACTGCGGGGACAGTCCCGAGGTGCCCTCCAGCGGGCTCGAGCCGCTGCGCCGGCTGCTGCACTTCGAGGAGGTGCCGCCGGTCGTGGTGATCGCCGAAGGCGGCAATGAGCTGACGGCGGTGTACGCCATGCAACTGGGCGCGGCCGACTACCTGCCGCGCCGGCTCATGAACGCCCAGCGCCTGGCGACCTCGCTGCGTCTCGCGCTGCGCAAGCGCGAGCGGGCCCTGGCCGTCGGACACACCTCGCGACGCGCGCTCGACGCGCTGCAGCTGGCGCTGCCGCAATATTCGATCGTGCGCCGCCTGGGTGAGTCGGCGCGCGCCGCCGTCTACCTCGCCCACAGCGCCGTGCTCGGCCGCTATGTCGCGCTGAAGATCACCCGCCCCGCCCCCGGAGCGAGCCCCGAGGCCTCGCGCGAGTTCGCGCGCGAGTATGCCGCGATCTCCGCGATCCGCCACCCTTCCGTGGTGGAGATCTACGACTACGGCTATCACGCCGGGCGCGAATTCATCGCGATGGAGTATTTCCCCTGTGGGGATCTGAAGACGCGCCTGCTGCAGCCGATCACCATCAGCGAGAGTCTCGAGTACGCGCAGCGCATCTGCGCCGCGCTCGCCGTCATCCACGCGGCCGGCCTGGTACACCGCGACCTCAAGCCCCCGAACGTCATGCTGCGCCAGGACGGCTCCATCGTGCTGATCGATTTCGGTCTGGCGCGCGCGGTCGACAACGAGACGCCCGGCACCGCGGCCGGCGTGCTGCGCGGTTCGCCCTACTATATGAGCCCGGAGCAGGCTCAGGGACTGCCGCCCGATGCGCGCAGCGACCTCTACAGCCTCGGGGTGATCCTGTTCGAGATGCTCAGCGGCTCCAAACCCTACTCCGGCAGCAGCGCCGTGGAGGTCATGGAGCAGCACGTGCGGGGTGTGCGCCCGCCCCTGCCCGCCGAGTGCGCAGCGCTCGAGCCGCTGCTGGACAAGTTCATGGCCCGCGAGCTGTCGGGCCGCTGTCCCAACGCGCTGGCCGCGCAGCAGGCGCTGCAGGCGGCGAGCGCGGCCCTGAGCGAGAGCGCCGTGCCTTTCGAGGCCGCGGTGGGCTCTGCATGAGCAGCGCGGCCGGGCCATGAGCGAGGTACTCGCCCGCATCCTGCCGCCGTCGGTGCAGCTCGAGCTCGAGACGCTGCGCGACCAGCGCGACATGTACCGCTCGCTGCTGCTGGCCGAGCCGGCGCTGCTGGCGAGCTTCATGACCCAGGCGCTGCAGACGGTGGAGCGGGTGCGCTCCTCGCTGCGCAATCCCACCCGCGATCAGGCCGCCTTTCGCCGCAAGATCGAGCGGCTGCTCGACGAGCTCACCGCGCTCGGCGAGGCGCTGCTCGGCCTGCACCTGCCGACCGTCAGCACGCGCCTGAACGGCGCCCTCGCGGCGCTGCGCGAGGTGGCAGCGCGGCTCACCGCCACCGGCAATGACCTGTTGCCCGCCATGGTGGTGCTCGAGGAGCTGTGCAGTCACCTCACGGTCGCCGCCGACTGCGCCGCCGTGCACGTGCCGCTGGCAAGCCACGAGCCCGCGGCGTTGGACCTGGAATCCAGCCAGCGCCGCGCGCAGCTCAAGCTCGCCTCCGCGCTCGAGCAGCTGGCCGAGCGCTTCGCCGCCGAGCACGGCAAGCGCGTGGGCCTGGTGACCATGGGCCTGGAGGACATCCCCGAGGAGTGGACCGGCACCCTGTTCGACCTGCTCGGACAGCTGGTGCGCAACGCCATCGAGCACGGCATCGAGCCAGTGGCCACGCGCGCCGCGCGCACCAAGCCCGCGATCGGCACTCTGGTCATCGAATTCATCGACTGCGGCGCGCACGGCTTCGAGCTGAACGTGCAGGACGACGGCGGCGGTCTGGATGCCGAAGGCATCGCCGCCGCGGCCGTCAGGCAGGGTCTCGTGCAGCCCGAGGCGGCCGCCTCGCTCGATGCCTCGCGACTCGTGAATCTGATATTTCAGCCGGGGATGACCACGGCGGCGTCCAACGGCGAGGGCCGGCGCGGCCAGGGCATGTGCATCGTGCGCGATCACGTCCAGCGCCTCGGCGGCCGCCTGCAGTTCTCGACCAAGCGCGGACAGTTCACCCGCTATCGCATCACGCTGCCGCCGCTGGGCGGCGCGGTCGCGGCGCCGACGGCGCAGGAGTCGCACGGCTGAGCCGTCCGGGCCCCGGCTCGCCCCCTCACGGCCGCCGCCGGCGCGCCCCGAGCAGCCGCGCCAGCCCCGGCAGTCGCAGTGCGCCGAGCAGCACCGCCCACCCGAGCCGTGTCGCGCGCGGCACGACCGGCGCAGGCACCGCGGCAAAGAAGGCGGCCGCGATTTCCCGGTGCAGCTGCACGCTGCGCGCCTGCAGGGGGAATTGTCCCTCGCGCGCCTCGATACGATAGCCGTGCGGCGACGTCTGCAGCACGCGCGCCCCGTGCAGCTGCGCGGGCGGCGCTGCGAGCAGGCCCGCCGTACCTGCAAACAGCACCTCGGTGAGGGCATCGGCAGGCGTGCTGCCGGGTTGCCCATCCTGCCCATCCTGCCCACCCTGCGCAGCGCGCGCACGCGCGCTGCCGCGCAGCTGCAGGCCGATCGCCCCGCTGAGCGTGCGGCACTCGACGGCCGCATCGAAGCCCATCAGCTCCTCGGCACCCGCGGCAGGGCCGCTCACGCGGCGGCGTCCAGGTTCCAGAGCGTCAGGGGCACGCCGCGCCTGAGCCACATGCCGCAGCCCAGCGGCAGGAAGGCATGCGACAGCTCGCGGCGATACCAGCGCCCCGAGCGCAGCCCCGGGATACGATCGGTGCGGTTCTGGTCGCAGTTGTCGCGCCAGTCCTCACGGGTGAGCGCGCCGAAATACAGCAGCCCGCGGCACAGGCGCGCGAGGTTCGCGATCGCACGGCGCGTCTGCGCCGCCGACAGGTACTGCAGCACGTCGTAGCACACGACCAGGTCGAAGCGCTCGCGGGTCCGGAAGGTCTCGATCGATCCCTGCCGCCAGCCGTAGCGCCGACACAGGTAGGTGCTGTATTCCAGGCCGACGTACTGCGCACCGCGCAGTGCCCGTCGCAGCGGAGCGCGCAGCATCCCGATGCCGCAGCCGGCATCGAGTATCCTCGCCACCGGCAGACCCAGATAGCCGGCACAGCTGCCGATCAGGCGCGCACGCGCATGCATTTCCGCCCGTGAGGTGACGGCGGTACGCGGGTCCAGGTAGAAGCGCTGATAGTAGGCGCGGTCGAAGGCCATGAGCTGATCCTGTCGAAGTCAATGCGGTCCGCGGGTCGGCGCGCGGTGTGGCTGCGGCGCGCGCTCGGGTACTATACGCGGCCGCGTATATACCGGCCGTTACACACCTGGATCCATGAAATCGACCGCAGCATCCGCTGCCCCCCGCCCGCGGCGGCTCGCGACGCCCGGCGCGACCGCCATGCCCCGTCCAGTGATCCGGGGGCCGGTGCCGGCGGTGGGATTCGTCAGCCTGGGCTGTCCCAAGGCCCTGGTGGACTCCGAGCGCATCATCACGCAACTGCGCTCGCGCGGCTACCGGATCGTGGGCGGATATGAGCAGGCCGATCTGGTGATCGTCAACACCTGCGGGTTCGTCGAGGCGGCCATCGACGAGTCGCTCGCCGCGATCGGCGAGGCGCTCGCGCAGAACGGACGGGTGCTGGTGACCGGCTGCCTGGGCACGCAACCGCAGCGCCTGCTCGAGCGCCATCCGCAGCTGCTCGGCGTCACCGGCCCGCAGGCCTACGAGCGGGTGATCGCGGCGGTCGAGCGGCATCTGCCGCGGCCACACGATCCGCTCACGGACCTGGTGCCGCCGCAGGGGCTGCGGCTGACGCCGCCGCACTATGCGTATCTGAAGATCTCCGAGGGCTGCAACAACCGCTGCAGCTTCTGCATCATCCCGGCGCTGCGCGGGCGCCTGCAGAGCCGGCCGCTCGATGAGGTGATGCACGAGGCCGAGCAGCTGGTGCGCGCCGGGGTGCGAGAGCTGCTGGTGATCTCGCAGGATACCAGCGCGTATGGCAGCGACCTGCGCTATCGCAGCGTGGCGTGGCGGCAGCGCCCCTACCGGACGCGCTTCATCGATCTCGCGCGCGCGCTCGGCAGCCTGGGTGTGTGGGTGCGCCTGCACTATGTCTATCCCTATCCACACGTCGATGAGGTGGTGGGGCTGATGGACGAGGCGGGAGTGCTGCCCTACCTCGACATTCCCTTCCAGCACGCGAGCCCCGCGGTGCTGCGGCGCATGCGGCGGCCCGCACACGCCGAGGACACGCTGCGGCGGATCGCGGCCTGGCGGCGTGCGCGGCCGGATCTCACCCTGCGCAGCAGCTTCATCGTCGGCTTCCCGGGCGAGACCGACGCGCAGTTCGAAGAGCTGCTCGCGTGGCTGCAGGAAGCGCAGCTCGACCGTGTCGGCTGCTTTCAGTACTCACCGGTCGAGGGCGCCGCCGCCAACGCATTCGCGCAACCCGTTCCCGCCCCCGTCAGGGAGGAGCGCCATCGGCGCTTCATGCAGGCGGCCGCCCGTATCAGCCGCGCGCGACTCGCCGCCCGCGTGGGGCGGCGCTGCCGCGTGCTGGTGGATGCGCTGGAAGGCAACGTCTATGTCGCGCGCAGCGCCGGCGAGGCGCCGCAGATCGACGGCATCGTGCACATCCCCGCGCCGCGCGAGGCGGGGCGCGCGCCGGTGCCCGGACAGTTCGCCGAGGTGCGCATCACCGGCGCCGATACCTACGATCTGCAGGCTGAGCTCATCTGAGCGCCCGGGGCGCCGGCCCCGCGCTCGCCCTGGACGCTGGTCGCGCGCTCGCCTCGCGCGCTCGCCCGCGGGTCGTGGGACCTGTGCCGCGGCGCCCGGCCGCAGGTCGGCCTCGGGATTCGCGGCAATGCGCGGCGGCCCCGTTATAATCGGGCGAGGTCACGAGGTATCGAGCGGATGCCGACATTCATGGTCAATGATCGCCCGGTGTCGGTCGATGTACCGGACGAGATGCCGTTGCTGTGGGTGCTGCGCGACGAGCTCGGCCTGACGGGCACCAAGTACGGCTGCGGCCGATCGCTGTGCGGCGCATGCACCGTGACGCTGGATGGCATGCCGGTCCGCGCCTGCGTCACCCCGGCCGCCGCAGCCGAGGGCAAGAGCGTCGTGACCATCGAGGCCATGGAAGACGACAAGATCGGCGCCGCCGTGCAGGACGCCTGGCTGCGGCTCGACGTGAGCCAGTGCGGATACTGTCAGCCCGGCCAGATCATCTCGGCGGTGGCGCTGCTGCGGGTCAACCCGCAGCCCAGCGACGCCGATATCGATGCCGCTCTGAACGGCAACGTCTGCCGTTGCGGCACCTATACGCGCATCCGCGCCGCCATTCACGAGGCGGCCAGGGCCCTCGCGCTTTGAAGCCGCCGGCGCGGCATCGCGGGCGCGACGACTCTCGGGCATGCGCCGAGGATCGCCGGCGCTTCCTGCAGCGCGCCGGCGCCCTGACGCTGGGGTTCTACCTGGCCCCCGCGGCGTGCCTGAAGGCGAACATCGCCGCGGCGCAGAGCGCTGCGGCCGCCTCGGAGGCCCTGGAGTCCGGGCCGGCGGTGTTCGCACCGAACGCATTCGTGCGCATCGGCACCGACGGCAGCGTGACCGTGATCGCGAAGTATCTGGAGATGGGGCAGGGGGTGTTCACGGGGCTCGCGACGCTGCTGGCCGAAGAGCTGGACGCCGACTGGAACGACGTGCTCGTCGAGGGAGCGCCGGCGGATGTCACGCGCTACTCGAACACGGCGCTGAACATGCAGGGCACGGGCGACAGCACCTCGATGGCCAGCGCCTACCAGCAGATGCGGCAGGCGGGCGCGACGGCGCGGGCCATGCTGGTCAGCGCGGCCGCCAGGCAATGGGGTGTGCCCGCCGACGCCATCTCCGTATCGAACGGCGTGGTATCGCACATGGCCTCGGGCCACCGCACGCGCTTCGGCCTGCTCACGACCACCGCCGCGCAGCTGCCCGTGCCCGCAACGGTGACGCTCAAGGACCCGTCGCAGTTCAAGCTGATCGGCAATCCCTGGGTGCTGCGCAAGGATGCGCGCTCCAAGACGCGCGGCTCGGCGTTCTTTACGCAGGACCTGAAGCTGCCCGGCATGCTGGTCGCCGTCGCCGCGCACCCGCAGCGCTTCGGGGCGAACGTGCGCAGCTTCGACGCCACGGCCGCCAGGGCGATCGCTGGCGTGGTGGACGTGGTGCAGTTCGCCGGCGGCGCGCACCACTTCGGCGGCGTCGCGGTGCTGGCGGCGAACACCTGGATCGCGCAGCGCGGGCGCGACGCGCTCATGATTCAGTGGGACGAATCGCAGGCCGCGCACGCCGACACGGACCGGATCCTCGCGCGCTACCGGCAGCTCGCGCAGGCAACGGCCACCCCGGCGCTGTCCGCACCGCCGGCAGCGGCGGTACCGGCACCCGCGCCGGCGACCCCGGCGCCGACGCCCGCGGCGGTGCCGGCAGCATCGGCGGTGGCGCCGGCGACCCCGGCGCAGATAGCCGCGGCGCCGCCGGCGGCGGGCTCGACGCCCGCGGGGACACTCTCACCGCCAGCGGCAACACCCCCGGCGGCAACACCGCCACCGCCGCCGGTACTGCTCGGGCGCAGCGTCGGCGACGTCGGGGTGCTGCAGTCGCAGGACGTGCAGCGCGTCGAGGCGCTCTACGAGGTGCCCTACCTGGCGCATGCCGCCATGGAACCGATGAACGCCCTCGTGCAGCTCACCGATGGCGGCGTCAGCCTCTGGAACGGCGAGCAGCTGCAGACGGCCGATCAGGTGACGATCGGCAAGCTGCTGGGCATCGCTGCCGAGCGGGTGCAGATCACGCAGCTGTACGCCGGCGGCAGCTTCGGACGCCGCGGTAATCCGCACGCCGACTATCTGCAGGAGGCCGTGTCGATCGCGCAGTCGGCCGCGGCCGCGGGACATCGCGTGCCGATCAAGCTCGTCTGGATGCGTGAGGATGACATGCGCGCCGGTTACTACCGGCCCGCGTTCGTGCATGCCATCAGCGCCGGGCTCGACGCGCGCGGCACGCTGGTCGCCTGGCGGCAGCGCTCGGTCGGGCAATCGGTGCTCGCGGACTCGCCGTTCGCATCGCAGATCAGCGCGGGCGTCGATCCGAGCTCGATCGAAGGCTCGGCGCAGCCGTACGACATTCCCAATGTGCGCATCGAGCTCGTCAGCCCGACCGACGTCGGGGTGCCGGTGCAGTGGTGGCGCGCGGCCGGTCATGCGCACACGGCGTTCGCCACCGAGTGCATGATCGACGAGCTCGCGACCGCCGCGGGCGTGGACCCCTATCCGTTCCGCCGCGCGCTGCTCGCCGCGCAGCCGCGCGCGCTCGCAGTGCTCGATCTGGCCGCCTCCCGCGCCGGATGGGGTAGCCCGCTGCAGGCTGTCGGCCCGCGGGACCGACGCGGGCGCGGCATCGCCCTGCACGACACCTTCGGCACCTGTGTGGCGCAGGTTGCGGAGGTGACGGTCAGCCCCGACGGGCACCTGCGCGTCGACCGCGTGGTGTGCGCCGTCGACTGCGGCACGCCCATCAATCCGAATGTCATCACCGCACAGATCCAGGGGGCGATCGCCTACGGGCTCGCCGCGACGCTCCACCAGGCCGTGACGCTCGTCGACGGCGTCGTCCAACAGGGCAATTTCGACGGCTTCGCGCCGCTGCGCATGTCGCAGATGCCGGCCATCGAGGTGTTCATCGTCCCCTCGCGCGAGCCGCCTACCGGCGCCGGTGACCCCGGCACCCCGCCCGTGGCACCGGCCGTGGTCAATGCGGTTTTCGACGCGACCGGGCAGCGCATACGACGGCTGCCGATCGGGGCGCAGCTCGCCCCGATCTGACCGCTTCGCGGGCGGCTCCCGCCAGGCTCGCGCTAGCGGCGCGCGTCGAGGCGCTCGCGGCCCATCCGCTGCATGCGGGGCACCGCCGCGATCACATCGGCCATCGAATGAAACTGCTGCGGAGACGTGAGCAGCAGCTGCGCCATCGAGAGCGCGCCCGCCTCGCATGCGGCGCGCTGCGCGGCATCGGCGATCGACTCGAAATCGATGACATGGGCGAAGCCGAGGATGCGACGGATCATCTTGCAGGCCGCGAAACCCAGCATGTCGGCGAACAGCGTGTCCATGAAGGCCGCGCGCGCCGCCTGCAGCCCCGCGGCATCGCCCGGCAGGCTGAACATGCGGGCCGGGAAGGCATCGCCCCGAGCCTCATCGGCCCACAGCGCGAGAAACCGGCTGCGAAAGGTGTCCCAGAAGCTGCGCGCCTGCTCGAGAATCCAATCGCGGTAGGCCGCACGGTCATCGAGCGGGGAGGCGTGCGCGGCCTGCGAGTACCAGCTCAGCAGCAGGTTGCCGAAGAAGGCCCCGAGATCGAAGCCGATCGGCCCGTAGAAGGCGAATTCCGGATCGATCACGCGGCTGTCAGCCTCACAGACCATGACCGAGCCGGAGTGCAGATCGCCGTGCACCAGCGCCTGCGCGTCATTCAGGAACTTCTGGCCGAGGCGCGCCGCGGCGACCTTGAGATCGGTGTCGGCACGCAGCTGTCCGGCCAGCGCATCCAGCTGCGGCGAGGTGTGGCGGTTGCGCGCGCTGTCGCAGTATGGATCGGTGAAGATGAGATCGACCGAGATGCGCACCAGCGCCTTGTTTCCCGCGAACAGCGCCATGGTCTCGAGCCTGCGCTCGAACGGTGCCGCGAGATCGGAGGTGAAAAAGCACGCCCGGGCGACATACTCGCCCAGGTGGGTCGCCAGATGCGGGTAGCGTCGGCCCGCGATCAGCCCGTGGCGCAGGATGATGTGCGGTGACAGCCGCTCCATCACCGTGCAGTACAGCTCCGGATCGTAGTGATAGATCGCTGGCACGAGCCCGCGCACGTGCCGTGTGATCTCGAGATAGTAGGCATTCTCGTAGAACGCGCGGTCCGGGGTCATCGGCCAGGAGGGGCCCGCGGCACGCACGTAGGGCAGCGCCTGCTTGACGCACACCGCACCGGCCGGGCCCTCCACGATGAAGACCAGGTTGAGGTTGCCATCGCCGACCTCGCGGATGCTCCAATCGGCGGCAGCCGCGCCCAGCCGCTCACGCACCGCCGCCTGCGCGGCCAGCCAGCTGCGCAGGCCTGCGGCATCGAGCGCGCGGTACGCCGCCCTCATCGCGCCTGCCGGCTCGCCACGGCGCCGGGCGCCGCGCCGGCGTCACGCTCGGGATAGAGCGCGCGCAGCCCCGCGGCGCTGGCCGCGCAGATACCGCGCTCGGTAATCAGTCCGGTCACGAGACGCGCCGGGGTGACATCGAATGCCAGATTCAGCGCCGGGCTGCCCTCCGGCACCACCCGCACCGTCGTCAGCATGCCGGCGGCGCTGCGCCCCCTGATGTGCGTCAGCTCCTCCGGTGAGCGCTCCTCGATGGGAATATCGCCGCCTCGCTCGAGCGACCAGTCGATGCTGCTCGAGGGCAGCGCGGCGTAACAGGGCACAGCGTTGTCGCGCGCGGCGAGCGCCTTCAGATAGGTTCCGACCTTGTTGCACACGTCGCCCGTGGCCGTGGTGCGGTCGCTGCCGACGAGCACCAGGTCCACGCGCCCGTGCTGCATGAGGTGGCCGCCGAGGTTGTCGGCGATCACCGTGTGCGGCACGCCGTGCGCACCCAGCTCGAAGGCCGTGAGCGCCGCCCCCTGGTTGCGCGGCCGCGTCTCATCGACCCAGACGTGCACCGCGACGCCCGCGTCGTGCGCCAGATACACCGGCGCGAGCGCGGTCCCCCAGTCGACGCAGGCGAGCCAGCCGGCATTGCAATGCGTGAGGATATTCACCGGGCCGCGACCCGCCGGCACGGCCGCACGGATCAGCGCCAGCCCGTGCTCGCCGATCGCGCGGCACTGCTCGACATCCGCATCGCACAGATCGGCGGCGGCCCGGAACGCCGCCGCGACGCGCTCGGCGCGTGGTAGCCCGGCTAGCCTCGCGCGCATGCGCTCGAGCGCCCATGCGAGGTTGTGAGCGGTCGGCCGTGTCGCGCCCAGCACGCCCGCGGCACGCTCGAGCTGCGCGTCCGAGGCCTCCGCGCGCATCGCCAGCGCGACGCCGTAGGCCGCGGTCGCGCCGATCAGCGGCGCGCCACGCACGACCATCGTGCGGATCGCGCGCGCCGCGTCCTCGAGAGTGTGCAGATCGAGCGTTACGAACTCGTACGGCAGCCTCGACTGATCGATGACGCGTACCGCGCCGTCGCCCGCCGGCCAGATCGTGCGGTAATGGCATCCGGCGATGTTCACCGCCGTGGCGCAGGCGCCGCCCCGGCGTCAGGCGCGGCCCCGGCGCTCGCCTGTTGCGCCCGGTACGCCTGCAGACGCGGCAGGTACGCCGCCCGGCGCGCGAGACTCTCGGCCGGCCAATGGCTCGCGGCATCGTAGTATTCGGGCACGGCGGGCACACCCGGCGGCAGCAGCACCCACGGTTGCCTGGAGGCGGTGAAGATGTGGATGTCGGGCGCCAGAGAGTCCGGCTCATCGAGCGTGCCGACGCGGATGAATCGGATCACCGGCCCGGCGCCCGCATAATGGCTCCAGATCGCAATGCTGCAGCGTGGACAGCGCGCGATGCGCTGGCCGCGGCCGCTGTTGGACGGCGTATCGATGATGTGCGGCTCGGCCGCCAGATGCACCACGCGTTCGGTCTCGATGAGCGCGTTCAGCGCGAACGAGGCGCCGCTCTCGCGCTGGCACCAGCGGCAGTGGCAGCAGTGCACGAACAGCGGAGCCGTCAGCATCCGGTAGCGCACCGTACCGCAGTCACAGCCGCCGTCGAGGGGAAAGACCGTGCCGTCGCGCACCATGGTGGCCCTATTCTAGCGCCGGCGGCCTGACGGCCCCACCGTGACGGCCCCACCGTGAGGGCCGCCCGTGACGCCCATCCGTGGCGGCCATCCGTGACGGCCATCGATCGATCGTACCGCCCCCTTGCGGTAAGCTGCCCGCCCATGAGACGCCCGCTGCTGCTGCTGATCGTCTGTGGGCTCGCGGGAGCGGCCGGCGCCCGTGCGGCACCGGCCGGCGGGCTGCCGGGTCTGACGGCGGCCGCCCGCGCGATCCTGGGCCCCGATCAGGGAGTGTATGTCGAATCGGCCGACGGCACGGTGCTGGTGGCGCAGGCGGCCGCCCGCGCGGTGCATCCCGCCTCGATATCCAAGATTCCCACGACGCTCGCTCTGCTGAAGAAATTCGGTCCCGACTACCGCTTCACGACCACCTTTCTGGCGCACGGGCGCGTGCTGGACGGCACGCTGCAGGGCAGCCTGCAGGTCAGCAGCGACGGCGATCCCTCGCTGGTGGACGAGGACGCGCTGCTGATCGCGCAGCGACTCAACGCGCTCGGCATCCGGCGGATCGCGGGCAGCCTGCGTCTGCGCGGTGCGCTGACCTTCGATTGGCAGAGCGATCCCGATGGCGCGCGGCTGCGCCGAGCGCTCTCCGGCATGACCCCGGCGGCGGCCTGGGAGGCCGTGCGCGCGCTGCCTCTGCGGCTGACGCAGCCGGCGCCGCCCCTGGCGGGAGCATTGTCGGGCTCGGCCCCTCCGGGCGTCGAGTTCCTCCCGGCGGATGGCGCCGCCGGCAGTCTGGTGCCGGCCGTGGCCCAGGTCGGGGGCCCCGGTGAGGTACGGCTGCAGCTGCGCTCCGAGCCACTGCTGTCGATGCTGAAGGCGCTGGACGACTACTCCAACAACATCATGGCGCCGCTGGCGGACGAGGCGGGTGGTCCGGGAGCCGTGCAGGCCCTGGCACGCAGTGTGGTACCGGCCGCGATGCGCGCGGAAATCACCCTCGGCGACGGCGCGGGCGAGGATCCACGCAATCGCCTGAGTCCACGCGCGGCCGTGAAGCTGCTGCGCGCGCTGGAGGCGCGGCTCGCGGCGACGGGTCACGCGCTCTACGACGTGCTGCCGGTGGCGGGCATCGACGCGGGCACCCTGCAGGATCGACTGCAGGGTCCGGACGAGGCCGGCCGTGTGGTCGGCAAGACCGGCACCTTCGGCAGCTACGGGGCCAGTGCGCTGGTCGGCGCGATCCGCACGACGGATCGCGGCACGGTCTACTTCGCCGTCATCGATCATGGCGTGCCGGTCCCCGAGGCGCGTCGTCGCCAGGACCGCTTCGTGCGGGTCCTGCTCGCACGGCTGCACAGCAGGCCCTGGGGCTATCGGCGCGACGCCCGGCCGGCCATCGCGCGGGTGCAGCTGTTCATGCCGTCCCGCTAGGGATCCGCGCGGCGGCGGCCGTGCGCATCAGCGCGCGCAGCGCTATGATCGCGCGACGCGACATCGGGGGGATCAGCCATGAAGACAGCCACGGGCCTGGGACTCATCGCCGGCGCGGCGATGGTGCTGGCGGGCATCGCGCAAGCCGAGGTGACGCTCGACGCCGCGCGTGTCGGCGGCGCCGACGTCGCCGCACTGGCGAAGTTCTACGAAGCGGCGTTCGGCCTGCAGGAGGTCAACCGGCTGTCGTTTCCGGGTAACCTTGAGATCATGCTCAACTTCGGCGACTCCGCGGCCGCCGCCAAGGACAACAAGGCCGCGCAGATCATCATCATGCATCGCGCCGCCGGGCTGAAGGATCCGGTGCCGCACCTGATCCTCAATGTCTCGGACCTGGCCGCCACCGCGGCGGCGGTCGAGGCCGCCGGCGGCAGGATGGACGGCAAGCCGCGCACCTTCGGCAACACCGGCGTCATGATAGGGTTCGCCGTCGATCCCGCGGGCAACCGCATCGAGCTGATCCAGCAGCCGCGGCGCTGATGCGCCGTGCCGGCCGCGGCTATTCCACCGTCACCGATTTCGCCAGATTCCTCGGCTGATCGATCTCCGTGCCGCGCGCGCGCGCGACGCGATACGCGAGCAGCTGCAGCGGGACGTTCAGCAGGATCGCATCCAGCTCCGGCTCGGAGGCCGGCACCTGCAGCGCCCCCTGCACGCCGGCAGGCAGTGGTCCCGGCTGCGTGACCACGTAGATCGGACCGCGCCGGGCGCGGATCTCCTCGATCGTGGAGAGATTCTTCTCGAACAGCGCGTCGCGCGGCAGCACCACCATCGTGGGCGTGTGCGCATCGATGAGCGCCAATGGGCCATGCTTGAGCTCGGAGGCCGGATACGCCTCGGCGTGCAGGTAGCTGACCTCCTTGAGCTTCAATGCGCCCTCCATGGCCACCGCGTGGCCGGCCGCTCTGCCGACAAAGAACATGTTGGCGCAGCGCGCGACCTCGCCGGCCACCGCGTCGACCGCCGCTTCGGCGGCGAGCACCTGCGCGACCTGCTCGGGCAGCGCTTCGAGCGCGGCGAGCAGGCGTGCGCCCTGGGCGCTCGACAGGTCGCGCAGCCGTCCCAGGTGGATCGCCAGCAGCGCCAGCGCCACCGCGGTGCACGTGAAGGTCTTGGTCGCCACCACCGCGATCTCCGGCCCGGCGTGCAGGTAGATGCCGCGCTCGCAGGCGCGCGCGATGGCGCTGCCGACCACGTTGACCACGCCGAGCACGCGCCCCCCCTTGCGCGTCACCTCCTGCACGGCCGCGAGCGTGTCGAAGGTCTCGCCCGACTGGCTCACCGCGATGTAGAGCGTATCGGGCTCGATGACCGGATTGCGATAGCGGAACTCGGATGCCGGCTCGGCGTGCGCGGGCACTCGAGCGAGCTGCTCGATCAGGTGCGCACCGACGCACCCCGCCAGATACGCCGAGCCGCAGCCGAGAATCTTGACGCGGCGGATCTCCAGCAGCTCGCGCGCCGCCATCTCCAGCCCCCCGAGGCGCGTGGTCGCAAAGCGCCGCTCCAGCCGGCCGCCGAGCGTGCGGCGGATCGCCTCGGGCTGTTCCAGCATCTCCTTGTGCATGTAGTGCGCGGAGTCGCCCTTGCCCAGCGCATCACCGGCCCAATCCAGCGCCAGCGGCACCTTCACGGTCGGCCCGCCCTCGAGCGTCGCGGTCTCGTAGCCGTCCGCGCGCAGCACGGCGATCTCGCCGTCATCCAGGTGCACGACACTGCGTGTGTGGCCGACCAGCGCCGCGGAGTCCGAGGCGACGAAATTCTCGCGCTCGCCGATGCCCAGGATCACGGGGCTGCCGTGGCGTGCGACCACCAGTGCCTCCGGACGCTGTGCATCCAGCACCGCCAGACCATACGCGCCGCTCACCAGCCGCAGCGCCGCGCGCACCGCCTCCTCCAGCCGCTCTCCTGCCATCATCGCGATCAGGTGTGCGAGCACCTCCGAATCGGTCTCCGATCGAAACTGCACGCCCTGGGCCGACAGCTGCGCGCGCAGCGCCGCGGCGTTCTCGATGATGCCGTTGTGTACGATGGCATAGCGGTTGGCCGTGTCGGTGTGCGGATGCGCATTGCGCTCGCTCGGCTCGCCGTGTGTCGCCCAGCGCGTGTGGGCAATCCCGGGGCTGCCCTTGAGCGTCTTCGGCAGCAGCCGCTCCAGCTCGCGCACCTTGCCCTGGCTCTTGTACAGGCGCAGCGCCCCGCCACGCGCCACCGCCAGCCCCGCGGAGTCGTAGCCGCGGTATTCGAGCCGATGCAGGCCCTCCATCAGGATCGGCGCCGCGTCCTGGCGCCCGATGTAGCCGATGATCCCGCACATGCCGCCTCCCCAGTCTCAGCCGTAGATCATTCGCCGCAGTTGCCGCTGGCTGTAGGCCGGTGCGCGAAAGCGCCACGCCGACAGCTCCGCGCTCAGACGCTGGAAGATCACACTGTTCGACAGCCCCTCGCTTTGCAGGGCACGATGGCGCCGCCGCACGAAGCTCTCGGGGGTTTCCTGCAGAAAGCCGAGCACCTCCTGCAGCAGTCGGCGAGCCTCCGTGAGAGACAGCCTGCTGCTGCGCGCGAGGTACCCTGCGAGCTCCTCGAGTTCTCCCAGCTCCGACATTCGGCCCCAGTCTGACAAGGCATCTGTAAATGTGGCGCATTTTTGCCCGGAATCGGGCAAAACTCCAGGAATTGCCCCGCAGATTGCCGCCATGAGGAGCCACGCATGGCCGCCCCCGGCTCGAGGGACGGGTGAGGCCCCCACGGGCGCTGATGCAGACCGGCGGAGGTGAGGCGCTGTCGCGCCGTCGCGCGTTGCGCCGTCAGTTCTTCGGCGGGCTCGCGCCCGGCAGCGGCGGTGCCGCCTTCAGCGGCGGCTTTTTCGGCGCGTTCTTGGCCTTGTAGGCCACCACGGACGCGTTGAACTTGGAGATCGTGCTGTTGAGCATCTCCACCGCGGCGTTGTGCTTCTTCGACTCGTCACTGTCGATCTTGTCGGCCTGAACGGTGCTGATCCCGGGATTGGCCGCCAGCGCGGCGTCATGTTCCTTCTTGATGCAATCCAGGTAGGTATTGGTCGCCTGATCAAAATCCTGCAGGCTCTTCTGCGCCGCGAGAATGTCGTTGGCGGTGGCGGTCGCGCCGTCCGGGATATGCGGTGCCGGCCCCGGCGAATTGCAGGCCGCGTAGACCGGTGAGACGCTCAGCGCCGCGATCGCGGCGAGTGCATACGTCGTTTTCATGATATTCACCCCCATGCTGCGCCGCTATGGTAATTCGCCGGGCCGGCGATCGCCAAGTCACCAGCGGCTTTCGCCGCCCGCCGCTCAGCAGCGGAACTGCGCGCGCCATTGCAGCTCGAGCGCGGCCTTGCGGCTGTCGACCGCCCCATCGGCCTCGGCGATGTTGTAGAGGCCCGGCCGGCCGCGCGTCAGGGCGCGCCGCGTGGCATCGGCGGCGGCCTCGACGTGCACCGGGCCGCCGCGCGGCGGCGCATCCAGCCCGCTGCCGGGTCCGTACAGGCGGCCGAGGCGCAGCACGATGCCTTCGAGCGGCGCTTCCAGCACCTGTCGCTCGAGGCTGGCGACCGCGCGGGCGGAAATGCCCGCCCCACCCGGTGCCGCGACGTTCAGCGGCGAGTGCTCGACATAAGGCAGCGGCTGGGGCGCGTAGGCGAATGCGATGCTCTGTGCGACGAAGCGCGTGGCGCCCGCGTCGATCGCGGCGTGCAGCAGGTGGCGCGTACCGAGCTCGCGCATGCGCGCGTTGCGCACGATGGCGTCCATCATCTGCGCCGGGTCGAGCGCGTCGGGCAGATCCGTCAGCTGGTGCACGACCACGTCGGGCTGCGCCTGCGCCACGGCCGCGTGCAGCGCCTGGGCGTCAAACGCGTCCACGAGCACCGGCCGCACGCCGAGCGAGCGCAGCAGCGCCACTTTCCCCGGCGTGCGGGTCATGCCGCACACCTGCCACCCATCCTCCACCAGCAGGCGGCAGAGCGGCAGGCCGATGACGCCGCTGGCGCCGGCGATGAACACGCGATTGGCCATGCGCCAAGTATTGCAGAGCCGGGCGCGGTTTGACGTCGGGCGCGGCGCTGCGAGGCGCCCCGGGCGGGCGCGGGTCGCGCCTCGGGGTTCAGTCGCTGCGATACGGCAGCCGATCCAACCGGCCGAAGAAGCGCTGATAGAGCGCCAGCTGCACCGCCTGCAGCGTCGCGGCGAACAGAAACGGCAGGGCGAAGCGGCCGATGTGGATCATCCAGCCGCCCAGCACCGGTCCGACGGCGCGCGGCAGCTGCATCGACAGGCTCTGCACGCTGGCGGCCAGGCCGCGCCGCCGCGCGCGCGTCAGCTCCACGGCGACCGTTTGTCGTGCGCCGAGCGTGCCGCGATTGAACGCCGCGCGCAGCGCGTACAGGGCAGCGGCCGGCAGGAAGCTCGGCGCGAACGCTACCGCCACCAGCAGCACCAGCCCGCACAGACGCATCCACAGCACCGAGCGTACCGCTCCCCAGCGCGCGCTCAGCACCCCGCCCAGGACCGAGCCTGCCGCGGCCAGCAGAAAGCTCACCGCCAGCGCCGGTCCGATCGACTCCGCACCCCGCAGAAAGCGGCGCGCGAACCAGTAGGCGATCAGCGGTCCGATGGTGCCGATCGCCAGACCGTTGAGCGCATTGGTGCCGGCCAGACGCCGCAGCTGGCGATTCTCCTCGCGCACGATCTGCCGCTCGCGCGTCGGGTCGGGCGGCGCCTCGGCGTCGCCGGCGTCCGCGTGCGTGCCGCTGTCGCGCGCCGCCGCCAGCAGCGCGATGGCCAGCAGCGAGCCCAGCAGCGGGATCAGAAACAGCAGGCGGTAGCTCTGCAGCCGGCCGAGCGCGCTGCCGAGGCCCGCCGATAGCGCGGCGAGTGCCGCGCCGCACGCCATGCCGACGAAGCCGCAGGTGGCGTTGAGCGCGAACACCCGGCGCCGCAACGCCCCGCTCACCGCGCGCGCGAGCCACGCCTGCTCCACCGGCGAGAAGGGTCCGGCGGCGCCGTTCGCGCCGCGGCCGAACCCGGCGACCGTGGCTGCGGCGATCAGCACCACCTCGCTGCGGGTCAGCGCGGCGGCCACGGCCGCCGCGGCGCTGGCGGTTTCGTAGGCGAGCAGCAGTCCACGGCGCCCGCGCCGGTCGCTCAGCGGGCCGACGAGCAGCGTCAGCAGCGCACCGAACACGAGCCCGGCCATGAGCACCAGTCCGATCGCGGGGCCGCTGTAGCCCAGCGCCTGCAGGTACAGGGTAAAGCTCACGACCATGGCGCCCTGTCCCAGGCTGCGCGCCGTGCGCGCGGCCAGCAGCAGGCGCACGCTGCGCGGCAGAGCGAGGCTGCCGCCGGCCCTCAGGACTGTGGAGTCTTGCGCCGCCGCTGCCACTCTTCGAGGGTCAGCTGCCGTGAGCGCGCCAGCGTCAGCTTGCCGGCGGGCGCGTCGGCGGTGATGGTCGAGCCGGCCCCGATGGTCGCGCCCGCGCCGATCTGCACCGGCGCGACCAGCATCGTGCCCGAGCCGATGAAGGCGCCGTCGCCGATACGCGTGCGCCACTTGTCGGCGCCGTCATAGTTGCAGGTGATCGTGCCGGCGCCGACGTTGACGTCGCTGCCCAGCGTGGCGTCACCGACGTAGCTCAGATGATTGAGCTTGCTGCCGGCGCCGATCTCGCTGTTCTTGATCTCGACGAAATTGCCGGCATGCACGCCATCGCCCAGCCGTGCGCCGGGCCGCAGCCGCGTGAAGGGTCCGATGCGGCAATCCGCGCCGACGTCCGCGTCGTGCACGACGCAGTTGGCGTGCAGCACCGTGCGCGCCCCGATGGAGGCATTGTGCAGCACGCAGTTCGGCCCGATCTGCACCCCCGCGCCCAGCCGTACCGGTCCCTCGAGCACGACGTTCACGTCCAGCAGCACATCGCCATCCACCTCCACGCTGCCGCGCACGTCCAGGCGCGCGGGGTCGACCACCGTGACTCCCCGCGCCATCAGCTCGCGCGCGCGCCGTCGCCGATATTCGCTCTCCGCCTCGGCGAGCTGCAGGCGATCGTTGACACCCAGCACCTCGGTGACGTCGGCCGCGAGCAGCGGCTGGATTGCGAACCCGTCGCGCGCGGCCATGGCCACCACATCGGTCAGGTAGTACTCCCGTTGGGCGTTGCGCGCCTGCAGCGCGCCGAGCCAGCGCCGCAGAGGCCTGGCCGGCGCGACCCATACCCCGGTGTTGATCTCGCGGATGGATCGCTCGGCCGCGCTGGCATCGCGCTGCTCCACCACCCGGCGGATGCGTCCGCGGCGATCCCGCACGATGCGTCCATAGCCCTCCGGGTCGGCGAGCCGCGCCGTCAGCAGCGCCAGGCGGCGCTCGCCGGCGCGCGCACCGAGCTCGCGCAGCGTCGCGGCGCGCAGCAGCGGCACATCGGCGTACAGCACCAGCACCCGGTGATCGTCCGGAATCGCGGGCATGGCCTGCGCGAGCGCGTGCCCGGTGCCGAGCTGCTCGGCCTGCAGTACCCAGCGCAGCGGCATGCGCGCGCCGGCCTGCGCGGACCCGACGGCCGGGCTGGCCTGCGCGAGCGCGAAGTACTCGCGCACGCGCTCGCCGCCGTGTCCATAGACGACGTGGATGGCCGCGGGCTCGAGGCTGTGGGCGAGCTCGAGCACATGCGCCAGCAGCGGCTGGCCGGCCAGCGGCTGCAGCACCTTCGGCAGCCTCGAGCGCATGCGCGTGCCCTGTCCGGCGGCGAGGATGACGATCGAGAGCGGCACGGCGGCCGCCGCGCGCCGCACGGGGCTGGAGCGGGCCCGACGCGGCGTCTTCGACCCGGAGCGGGCTGTCGGGCGCGTCTTAGTGCGCGCCATGATGCCTCAGATCCGCCATCGGGGAATTGTATCAGTCCGCGCGCTCGCGTCCCGCCGCTGTCCGCAGGCGGGCAGCCGGCTGCGGGGCGCCGCGGATCAGTCGGGCAGGTCTGCGCAGGGCGCCGCGAAGCGCGCGGCCTCCCCGAAAATCCACCCCTTGAACGCCGTGACGCCCGCCAGCGAGCGCGCCCGCCGCGGATAGACGAGCCAGTAGCACTGGTGAGCGAGGATCGGGCTGCGGCAGGCGAGCGCCAGGGCGCCGCCGGCGACCTCATCGGCCACCAGGCTCCAGCGCGCCAGCGCCAGACCGTGGCCGCGTATCGCCGAGCGTACGATCGCCGTGGAATCATCGAACTGCGCGGCGGGTATGTCGCCGGTGCCGGCGCCCTCTGCCGAATCACGCGCGCGCCACAGGCTCCAGGGCTCCGACTCGCTGTGCAGCAGCGTATAGCGCTGCAGGTTCCTCGGGTCATCGACGGGGCCGTGCCTGCGCAGCAGCGCCGGCGTACACACCGGCACCAGCCACTCTTCGAGCAGCTTTTCCGCCTCGACGCCCGGCCAGCGTGGTCCGCGGCCCATGCGGATCGCGAGCTGGTGCTCGCTGTGCACGAAGTCGACCGGATCGATGGAAGTGTGAATGTAGAGTCTGACGCCCGGATGCGCCGCGTGAAAGCGCGGCATGCGCGGCAGCAGCCATTGCAGCAGAAACGATGCCAGCATCGACACGCGCAGAATGCCGGCGCCGCGCTCGGCGCGTGCATCGTCGAGCGCGGCTTCCAGATCCTCGAGTGCCCGCCGCAAGCGCGGCAGCAGCACGGCCCCTTCCTCGGTCAGCTGCACGTGGCGACCGTCGCGTCGCAGCAGCGAGCGGCCCAGATACTCCTCGAGCACCCGGATCTGCAGACTGGCCGCGCTCGCGCTGACGCCGAGGGCCTCGGCCGCGCGGGTGAAATTCAGATGCTCGGCGACGGACACAAAGACCCGCAGACTGCCGAGCGGCAGTCTGCGGATCGTCCTGGCGGAGCGTGCGGATCGATGCGCATCGCGCCGGCGCGGTGCCGGTGTCTTCGTGGCGATCTGGCCGCCTCCCTACTCCCGGGCGCTGCTCCCCTGCCTCGCCGAGGCGATCAGCTGCCCCTCCACGCGCGCATGGTACGCCGTGAGCAGGGGGCTATCCACGCGGCGCACCGCCCCGGCAACCGCCTGCTCGAAGCAGCTGCGCCAGGCGGCCGAGGGGATCAGGCTGTCCGTCGCCTCGTAGGGCGCGCACACCTCGCCGGCGGCACGGCGGATGCGCCCGTAGAGCGTGCGCACACCCTGCACGCTGTTCAGGTTCAGATCATGGAAGCGGACCACGCTGCTCGGCACGCCGAGCTCGGAGCCGGCCCGCGCCAGCGGGGACACCGCCAGTGCGCCGAGCAGGCCGGCAGCCAGCAGCAGGGCAGACCAACGCGATGATTTCATGACACTCTCCTCGGAGTACGAACGGCGTCATTGCCTGTCGACCAGCTTGACGCCTGCTCCGGAGAGTGCGTTGCGAACTGCTCAGGGTACGTGAAGCGGCGCTCAACACCGCGCCGCGGGCGCGCCGCGGGCGCACCGCGAGCGCCGGGCTCAGGTCCTGATCTTGCGCAGCTTCTGGATGAGCTTCAGCTGGGCGATGGCGCGCGCGAGCTCGGCCTGTGCTTCGGCGTAGGAGATCTTGTCGACGCGGCTCGCGAGGGCTTCCTCCGCGCGCTGCTTGGCGGCCAGCGCCGCGGCCTCGTCCAGATCGTGGCCGCGGGCTGCCGTGTCGGCCAGCACGGTGACGCGGTTGGGCTGGATCTCCAGGGCGCCACCGCCGACGTAGAACGAATGCTCGGCGCCGTCCGGCTCCTGCACACGCACCTCTCCGGGCCTGAGCATGGTCAGCAGCGGCGCATGCCGCGGGTAGACGCCGACCTCGCCCTCCTGCGCGGGCAGGAACACCACGCGCGCGGGGCCGGCGAAGATCTCCCCTTCGGCGCTGACGATCTCGATCTGGATGGTATCCATGCGTCGGCTACTGCAGCGTCTTCGCCCTCTCGACCGCCTCCTCGATGGTGCCCACCATGTAGAAGGCCTGCTCGGGCAGCGCATCGAACTCGCCGGCGAGGATGCCCTTGAAGCCGCGGATCGTATCCTGCAGCGCGACGATCTTGCCGTCCTGGCCGGTGAACACCTTGGCGACGTTGAACGGCTGCGACAGGAATCGCTGGATCTTGCGGGCACGGTATACGGTCAGCTTGTCCTCCTCGGAGAGCTCGTCCATGCCGAGGATCGCGATGATGTCCTGCAGCTCCTTGTAGCGCTGCAGTACCGCCTGCACCCCGCGCGCGGTGCTGTAATGCTCCTCGCCGACCACCAGCGGGTCGAGCTGGCGGCTGGTGGAGTCCAGGGGATTGACCGCCGGGTAGATGCCGAGCGCCGCGATCTGCCGGTCGAGCACCACGGTGGCGTCCAGATGTGCGAACGTGGTGGCGGGCGATGGATCGGTCAGATCGTCGGCGGGTACGTATACCGCCTGGATCGAGGTGATCGAGCCGGTCCTGGTCGACGTGATGCGCTCCTGCAGCACACCCATCTCCTCGGCGAGCGTGGGCTGGTAGCCCACCGCCGAGGGCATGCGACCGAGCAGGGCGGATACCTCCGTACCCGCCAGGGTATAGCGGTAGATGTTGTCCACGAAGAACAGAATGTCGCGGCCGCGGCCGTTGGCCTGCTTCTCGTCGCGGAAATACTCGGCCATGGTCAGTCCGGTGAGGGCCACGCGCAGACGGTTGCCCGGCGGCTCGTTCATCTGCCCGTAAACCATCGCCACCTTGGAGTTGGCGAGGTGGTTCAGGTCGATGACCTGCGATTCGATCATCTCGTGGTAGAAATCGTTGCCCTCGCGGGTGCGCTCGCCGACACCGGCGAACACCGACAGGCCCGAGTATTGTTTCGCGATGTTGTTGATCAGCTCGAGCATGTTGACGGTCTTGCCCACGCCGGCGCCGCCGAACAGGCCCACCTTGCCGCCCTTGGAGAACGGCACCAGCAGGTCGATGACCTTGATGCCGGTGACCAGCAGTTCCTGCCCGCCGGCCTGATCCTCGAAGGAGGGCGCGGGCCGGTGGATGGGCCAGCGCTCGCGCGTGCTGACCGGCCCGCGGTTGTCCTGCGGATTGCCGAGCACGTCCACGATGCGCCCGAGCGTGCCCTCGCCGACCGGCACACTGATGGGCGCGCCGGTCGCCTCGACGGCCAGACCGCGTTGCAGGCCTTCGGTCACGCCCATGGCGATGGTGCGCACCACGCCGTCGCCGAGCTCCTGCTGTACCTCCAGGGTCAGATCCCGGTCCACGAGCTTGAGCGCATCGTAGATGCCCGGAATCTCACCGCGCGGAAATTCCACATCGATCACCGCGCCGATGATCTGGGTGATCCTGCCTCTCGCCTTAGCCATCGCTGTCGTCCTCGTAAGATCCGTCGCCGTCGCCCGCCGCCGCGCGCGCATCCCCGCGCGCCTGGCGCCGCAAGCCTAGACCGCCGCCGCGCCGCCGACGATCTCGGCCAGCTCCTTGGTGATGCCCGCCTGGCGCGCCTTGTTGTACATCAGCTGCAGCTCGTCGATCAGCTCGCTGGCGTTGTCCGACGCGCTCTTCATCGCCACCATGCGCGCGGCCATCTCGCAGGCGACGTTCTCGACCGCCCCCTGGTAGACCTGCGACTCGATGTAGCGCATCAGCAGTCCGTCGAGGATCTCCTCCGCGGACGGCTCGTAGATGTAATCCCAGTGCGCCGCGAGCTCGCTGTCGGTCTCGCCCGCCGGCGCGACCGGCAGCAGCTGCAGCTCGCGCGGCGTCTGCGTCATGGTGTTGACGAACTGCGCGTGCACCAGCAGCAGCCGATCGATGCGGCCGTCGCGGTAGGCATCGAGCATGACCTTGACCGGGCCGATCAGATCGCGCAGGTGCGGCTGGTCGCCCAGCGCCACGGCGCTCGCCAGGATCGGCAGCTCCAGGCGGCGGAAGAATCCCTGCGCCTTGCCGCCGATCACGCACAGGCTGACGCTCGCGCCGCGCTGTTGCCAGTCGCGCACCCGCTGCAGCGTCGCCTTGAACAGATTCGCGTTGAGCGCGCCGCACAGCCCGCGGTCGGTGGAGATGACGATGATGCCCACGGCGCGCGGCGCGCGCGCGCTCAGGAACGGATGGTGAAAGTCGGGGTTCGCCTGGTTCAGGTGCGCGATGACGTGCCGTGAATGGGTCGCGTACGGCCGCGCCATGCGCATGCGATCCTGCGCGCGGCGCATCTTGCTGGCCGCGACCATCTCCATCGCCTTGGTGATCTTGCGCGTGCTCTTGACGCTGGCGATCTTGCTGCGGATTTCCTTGGTGCCGGGCATGAGGCTGTCTCGGGTGGGGCGTGCCGCTCGGGGTCAGGCGAACGTGCCGGTCGCCTGAAAGGCCTCGCAGATGCTCTTGAGCGTCGCCTCGTGCCGCTTCAGCACCGGCTCGGCGTTGATGGCCTGCAGATCCGCGCGGTGGCTG
Source organism: Steroidobacteraceae bacterium (assembly GCA_035504335.1). Taxonomy (GTDB): domain Bacteria; phylum Pseudomonadota; class Gammaproteobacteria; order Steroidobacterales; family Steroidobacteraceae; genus FEN-1191. The sequence continues at coordinate 54,380 of DATJSD010000105.1, forward strand.
CCGCGCGCGAACGCCTGCAGCGCCGCCTCGAACTCGACCACGCGACGCCGGTCCACCTTGTCCATGTAGCCGTTGTTCACCGCGTAGATGGACAGCGCCATCTCGGCCACGGACATGGGCACGTACTGGCGCTGCTTCATGACCTCGGTGACGCGCTGGCCACGCTCGAGCTGGCGGCGCGTCACCTCGTCCAGGTCGGAGGCGAACTGCGCGAAGGCCGCCAGATCGCGATACTGGGCGAGCGCCAGGCGGATGCCCCCGCCCAGGCGCTTGATGATGTCGGTCTGCGCATCGCCGCCCACGCGCGACACCGAGATGCCGGCGTTCATCGCCGGGCGGATGCCCGCGTTGAACAGATCGGTCTCCAGGAAGATCTGCCCGTCGGTGATCGAGATGACGTTGGTCGGCACGAACGCGGTCACGTCACCGGCCTGCGTCTCGATGATCGGCAGCCCGGTGAGCGAGCCGGTGCGGCCCTTGATGCGCCCCTGGGAGATCATCTCCACGTACTGCTCGTTGACGCGCGCCGAACGCTCCAGCAGGCGCGAGTGCAGGTAGAACACGTCGCCGGGAAACGCCTCGCGCCCCGGGGGCCGGCGCAGCAGCAGCGAGATCTGCCGGTAGGCCACCGCCTGCTTGGACAGATCGTCGTAGATGATCAGCGCATCCTCGCCGTTGTCCATGAAGTACTCGCCCATGGTCACGCCGCTGTAGGCGGCCAGGTACTGCATCGCCGGCGGGGTGGCGGCGGCGGCGGATACGATGATGGTATGCGCCATCGCGCCATGCTCCTCGAGCTTGCGCACGACGTTGGCGATCGAGGACTGCTTCTGGCCGATCGCCACGTAGATGCAGCGGATGCCCGAGCTCTTCTGGTTGATGATGGTGTCGACCGCCAGCGCGGTCTTGCCGGTCTGCCGGTCACCGATGATCAGCTCGCGCTGGCCACGGCCGATCGGCACCATGGAGTCGATCGCCTTGTAGCCGGTCTGCACCGGCTGGCTGACGCGCTTGCGATAGATCACGCCGGGGGCCACGCGCTCGATCGGCCGGGTCGCGCTCGCGCCGAGCGCCCCCTTGCCGTCGATCGGATGGCCGAGCGCGTCCACGACACGGCCGAGCAGCTCCGGTCCCACCGGCACCTCGAGGATGCGCCCGGTGGTCTTGACCGTGTCGCCCTCCTTGATGGACTTGTAGTCGCCGAGCACCACCGCCCCGACGCTGTCCTGCTCGAGGTTCAGCGCCAGGCCGTACAGCTCGCCGGGAAACTGGATCATCTCGCCGTAGCGCACGTCCGCGAGCCCGTGGATGCGGCAGATGCCGTCGGTCACCGACACGACCGTGCCGACGTCGCGTGCCTCGGCCGCGCCCTGGAAGCGCTCGATGCGCTGGCGGATCAGCTCACTGATTTCAGATGCCTTGATCGACATACCTGGTTCCTCGAAAAATCCTGTGCGCGCATCGGCCGGCGCGGCCGCCCGCGGCGCGCGCGGCACGCGCGGCACGCGCGCTGTGCCGGCGGCTCACACGCCGGCGACGCTCGCGGCCAGCCGCTCGAGCCGGCCGCGCAACGAGCCATCCACGACATAGTCTCCGTAATGCACCACGGCTCCGCCGAGCAGCGCCGCCTCGATCGTGACCTGCATGCGCACCGAGCGTCCCAGGCGCCGCTCCAGCGCCGCGGACAGGGCCGCGGCCTGCTCGCTCGTGAGCTCGCGCGCCGAGCGCACCTGCACGTCGATCACCCGCTCCGCGTCCGCCCGCAGCCGCGCGTACTGCGCGGCGATCTCGGGCAGCAGCGTCAGGCGGCGATTGTGCGCGAGCAGCGCCAGAAAATTGTGCAGCTCCTCGCGCTCGCGCTCGCGACCGCCGGCCTCGCCGGCCTTGCCGGTCCTGGCCTTCGCCGGCGGCTGAGCGACCGCCAGCAGCAGTTGCACCAGCTCGCCGGTGGGCACGCGCGGATTGCCGAGCAGCGGCTCGAGCTGCGGATCGCGCACCGCCGCAGCGGCGCGCTCGAGCCAGGCGCTCCAGCCCGCCAGTGAGCGGGCGGCGCTCGCCGCCTCGAAGGCCGCGCGCGCATACGGCCGGGCGATGGTGATCAGCTCTGCCATGTCGCCGGTTGCGCGCCGCCGCGCTCAGCCCTGCTCGAGGTCGCGCGCCAGCCGCTCGAGCAGCTGCGCATGCGCACCCGCGTCGACCTCGCGCTCCAGCAGCTGCGAGGCGCCGCGCACCACCAGCGCGCCGATCTCACGGCGCAGCTGTTCGCGCGCGCGGGCCGCCTCGTTGGCCGCCTCGGCCTGGCTGGCCGCGAGGATGCGCGCGCCCTCGGCCTGCGCCGCCTGCTTGGCGTCCTCCAGCTCCTCGAGCGAGCGGCGCTGCGCCTGATCCTCGATGGCGCGCGCACGCTCGCGCGCCTCGCGCAGGATGTCGCCGGCGCGCGCGCTGGCCGCTTCCAGCTCCTTGCGCCCGGCGTCCGCGGCCGCCAGTCCGTCGGCGATGCGCTTGTAGCGCTCATTGACCGGCTTGGCGATCATCGGCACGACGAACGCATAGATGAACCACAGCAGCAGCAGGAATACGATGATCTGCGCAATGAAGGTGGCATTGGGTTGCAACATCGCCCGTCTCCGCAACAGCCTGGCCGCGGCGCCGTCCGCGCCGCCCGTTCCTATTATTGAGCCGGTGTAGCCGCCGAGGGCGCCGCCGCGCTGGCGGCCGGCCTGGCGGCCGCCTGCGCCCGCACCTGCGTGAGCAGCGGATTACCGAAGGCGAACATCATCGCCAGACCCACGGCGACGAAGAAGTCCCCGTCGATCAGGCCGAGCAGCAGCAGCATGCGCGCCTGCAGCATCGGCATCAGCTCCGGCTGCCGGCCGGCGGCTTCCAGAAACTTCGAGCCCATGACACCGATGCCGATGCAGGCGCCGCAGGCGCCCAGGCCGATGATGAGGCCGATACCCAGCGCGGTGTAGGCCTGAAGGGTTGCAATTGGGTCCATGATCTTAGCGTCTCCTGGTCTCTCTGCGTATGGGGTCTCGAATCAAGCAGTCAGCCGGCGGCCGTTCACCCGTGGTGCTCCTCCGCCATGGCGATGTACACGATCGGCAGCAGCATGAAGATGTAGGCCTGCAGCAGCGCGATCAGCAGATCGAAGATCGACCATGCCAGACCGAGCAGCACCTGCAGGATGAACAGCCCGATCGTGCTGGCATTCGGGCCCACCGCGTTGAGGGTGAACAGCGCGATCAGCAGGAACATCAGCTCTCCGGCGAACATGTTGCCGAACAGTCGCAGCGCGAGCGACACCGGCCGCGACAGCAGCTCGACGAGGTTCAGAAAGATGTTGGGCAGCCACAGCGCGGGATTGCCGCCCAGCGGAACGGCGATCCATTCGTGCAGGAAGCCGCCCACGCCCTTGGCGCGCACGCCGGCGATGATGCTCAGCACGGCCACGACGAACGCCAGGGCGAAGGTGCCGTTGATGTCGGCGGTCGGCAGCACGTGCCACAGATGCGCCCCCGCCAGGCTCGCCAGATCCGCCGGCACGTCCGCCGGCAGCAGGTCCAGGGCGTTCATCGCCACGATCCACACGAACAGCGCGAGCGCCATGGAATCCATGAAGCGCCGCGCGCCGCGGTACCCCTCGGCGACCTGTCCGTCGACCCAGTCGTAGATGAATTCGACGAACAGGGTCAGCCCGGTCGGCGCCCGGTCGCTGCGCGCGCGGCGTGCCGCGATCATCAGCAGCGCGGCGATGACGGCCGCCAGCAGCGTGGACATCAGCAGCGTGTCGACGTTCCAGGTAAAAGGGCCGAGCACCACCTTCTGGTGATTCAGGTGGTGAGTCATGTACTCCGCGGCGGATTCGTGCTCGGCCATTCGCGCCATCAGTCTCCCAGATGCCTCAGCCTCGGCCCGTGCCGCGGCGGATCAGCCGCAGCGGCGCGGACCAGCTCACCACCAGTGTCGCCAGATACGCCAGCAGCAGTGCCGGCCAGGCCACCTGCGGCAGAATGACATAGGCCAGCACGAACAGCCCGACGGTCACGATGACCTTGACGAGCTGTCCGAAGTACAGCCGACCCAGCGCCGCATTCGGCGTGCGTGCCGGCTGCAGCGCACGGAACGTCATGTACAGGTTCGCGATCACGCCGGTAACGGCGCCCGCAAGCGCCGAAACGAACCCATTCCGGCCCCAGACCGCCAGGCACACCAGCGCGACGATCAGGCCCGTTGCCGCCTGCAGCACCAGCACCCGATGGGCAAGACGCCGTAGGTCGGAGTCGCTACTGGTCGGCACCTGACTTCCGGACGATAAAAAACCACTCGCGGGTGCGTCCAAGCGCTCGGGAGTGGCCTAGCTTGTTAACTTATCCGGCAACCGGTCGTAAGGCGGCCCCGACAAGCGGGCGGCGATTATAGAGACAGCGACCTGCCGCTTCAAGAAAACGACGGGAAATGGCCCAGGATGCCGTCGAGCTCTTCCAGGCTGTTGTAACGGATCACCACGCGACCGTGGCCGGCGCGCGCATGCTCGATGCTCACACGCGCCCCGAGTCGCTCGGCCAGCTGCTCCTCGAGCCGCTGGATGTTGGGATCCACCGCGACCGCGGCGCGCGCGGCGCCTTCCTCGGTGCGCTCGGTGCGCGCGGGCTCGATCATGCGCCGCACCAAACTCTCCGTCTCGCGCACCGAGAGGCTCTTGCGCACCACGAGCATCGCCACCTCGGTCTGCTGGCGTCGCTGCGGCAGCCCGAGCAGCGCGCGCGCGTGACCCATCTCCAGCTCGCGTCGCTCGAGCTGTCCGCAGACCTCCCCGGGCAGCTCCAGCAGTCGCAGCAGGTTGCTGACCGCGGCGCGCGAGCGCCCCACGGCCTGGGCGGTCTGCTGGTGGGTGAGGCCGAACTCGCTGATCAGACGCTGCAGGGCGCGCGCCTCCTCCAGGGGATTGAGATCCTCCCGTTGGATGTTTTCAATGAGGGCCATTGCGATGGCCGCATCGTCGGCCACGTGGCGCACCACCGCGGGAATGTCGTGCAGTCCCGCCATTTGCGCGGCGCGCCAGCGCCGCTCGCCGGCGATGATTTCGTAGCGCTGCACGCCCAGGGCATCGGGCGCGCCGATCGGGCGCACGACGATCGGCTGCACCACGCCCTGCGAGCGGATCGATTCGGCGAGCTCCGCCAGACTCTCGGGTCGCAGGTCCAGGCGCGGCTGATAGCGTCCCCGCTGCAGCAGGTCGAGCGGCAGCCGCTCGAATTGATCCGCGCCGGCGGGGCCGGAGGCGGCGGCCTGCGCCGTCTCCGGCAGGCTCATGGGTGCCGGAGCGAATGCGTGCGGCTGGCCGAGCAGCTCCGCCAGTCCGCGTCCCAGTGTCGGCCGCTTCTGCATCAATGTCTCAATCCTTCACAGACCGCCGGAGAAGGCCGCGCCTACCGCGCCGGCGCGCGGCTCGTGTGCCGGCTCGTGCCCCGGCTCGTGCGCCGGTGCAGTGCCATCGCGCAGCTCGTCCTCGCGGCGCAGCAGCTCCCCGGCGAGCGCCAGGTAGGCGAGCGCGCCGCGCGAGTTGGGGTCGTGGTCGAGCGCGGGTCTGCCGAAGCTCGGCGCCTCGGCCAGGCGCACGTTGCGCGGCACGAGCGTGCGGAACACGCGATCCCCGAAGTGCATCATCAGCTGGGCGCTGACCTCGTTGGCCAGATTGTTACGCGGGTCGAACATCGTGCGCAGGATCCCCTCGATCTGCAGCGTCGGATTGGCGCTCGCCCGAATCTGATCGATCGTGCCCACCAGCGAGGACAGCCCCTCGAGCGCGTAGTATTCGCACTGCATGGGGATGACGACGCTGTCGGCGGCCACCAGCGCGTTGACCGTCAGCATGTTGAGCGCCGGCGGGCAATCGATCAGGATCAGATCGTAGCGGTCGCGAATCGGTGCGAGCGCCTGTCGCAGCCGCTGCTCGCGACCCGCCCCGAGCGCGAGCAGGCGCACCTCCGCGGAGGTGAGGTCCTGGTTCGCCGGGATGATGGCGAGCGGATGCCGGACCGGAGTCGCGTCGACAGCCGCGTCCGCAGCCGCCGGCACATCGGTGCCGGCGCCGGCGGCGCTGCCGGGCACGCCGGGCGAGCTTGCGGCGAGCTGCACGATGGCGTCGGCGGCGCTGCACTCACCGAGCAGCATCTCGCAGGCCCCGCGGGCGATGCCGCGCTTATCGATCCCACAGCCGGTGGTCGCGTTACCCTGCGGGTCGATATCGATCAGCAGCACGCGGCGGTGCATGACGGTGAACGATGCCGCCAGATTCACGGCCGTGGTCGTCTTGCCCACTCCCCCCTTCTGGTTGGCGATCGCGATCACGCGCTTCATGGCGGGGCTAGTCTAGCTGCTGGCGCCGCCGCGCGTCAGGCAGACGATGTGGCGCTCGGCGGCGAGCCCGGCGATGCTCACCGGATGAACGGCCTGCACCCGCCAGCCGCCCGGCAGTGCGGCCAGCTCGGCGTCGGGCCGCTGTCCCTTGAGGGCCACGACGCGCGTCGCCGGGCCGCTCAGTCCGCGGATGCTCTCGAGCAGCTCGGGCAGCGCCGCGAAGGCGCGCGCGACGATGGTATCGAACGGTACCTCGGGGGCCAGCCGCTCCAGGCGCGCCTGCAGCGGCGTCACATTGCTCAGCTGCAGGCGGCGCGCGGCGTGCGAGACGAATCGGATCTTCTTCCCCACCGAATCGATCAGCGTGAAGTGGCGCCCAGGGCACATCACCGCCAGCGGCAACCCGGGAAAGCCGGCGCCGGTGCCGGCGTCCGCGATGCGCGTACCGCAGAGGTAAGGCCAGGCACTGAGGCTGTCGAGCAGGTGCGCACGCAGCATCGCGCCGCGCTCATCGATCGCCGTGAGGTTATAGGCGCGGTTCCACGCCGACAGCTCATCGAGCAGCCGCAGCAGCGCCACGGCCTGGCTGTGCGTGAGCGGCACGCCCAGGCCCCGCGCGCCATCGCACAGCAGCCGCAGCTGCGACCGGGAGGGCATGGCGGGCGCGGCGCACATCGCATCACCGGTGCCGCTCACTCGCCCGGACCCAGGCGTACGAGCGTGCGCCCGGTGACCCGGCCGGCCAGGTAATCCGCGAACTCCCCCGGCAGCTGCGCGAGGCCGACCTGCCGCGCGGCGATGCGCTCCAGGTGCCGCGGCTTCAGATCCGTGGCCAGGCGCGCCCAGGTGGCCAGACGCGGCGCGCGCGGCAGCGAGGCACTGTTCACGCCCAACAGGCTCACGCCGCGCAGGATGAAGGGCATGATCGAGCTCGCCAGCTGCGCGCTCGCCGCCATACCGACGGCGGCGACATTGCCCTGCTCGCGGGTGCTGCGCAGCAGCCACGACAGCGTCTCTCCGCCGACATTATCGATCGCCCCGCCCCAGCGCGCGGATTCGAGCGGCTGCGTGCCGAGCACCAGCTCCTCGCGCAGCAGCACGTGCGCCGCGCCGAGCTCGCGCAGATAGTCCTGCGCCGCACGCTTGCCGCTGACCGCGACCACCTCGTAACCGAGTCCGGCGAGCAGGTCGATCGCCAGCGAGCCCACCCCGCCGCTGGCGCCGGTGACCACCACGGGCCCGAGCGAGGGTGTCTGCCCATTGGCCTGCATGCGCATCACGGCGCGTGCCGCGGCGAAGCCGGCCGTGCCGATCGCCATGCTCGAGGCCGCCGTGAGGCCGGCCGGCATCGGCACCACCGCCTCGGCCGGCACCCGCGCGAAGGCCGCGTAGCCGCCGTCGCGCGTCTCGGACAAGCCGCAACCGGTCACCAGCACCGCATCGCCCGGCCGATATTCGGGCACCTGCGACTGCTCGACCGTCCCGGCCAGATCGATGCCTCCGATGAGCGGATAGCGTCGCAGAATGCGCCCCGCGCCGCTCGCCGCGAGCGCGTCCTTGTAGTTGATGCCGGAGTAGGCGACACGGATCAGCACGTCTCCGGCCGACAGATCCGCGAGCGCGAGCGACTCGAGGCGCGCCTCGACGCGCCCGGCGCGCTGATGAATCCTCAAGGCGCTGAAGCTGCCGCTCACGCTGCCTCCTGCCGCCGACCCACCCCCCGCGATACTAATCGCTGCGGCGTGCCGGCTGTGTCGCCGCCGCGTGAAAAATATTCGTGCCGCGCGCCCCCCGACCCTCTAACATCGGTTTTTTCACCCACACGCCATGCCCCGCCTCCGGATACTGTCTGCCACCGCGGCCCTGGCCGCGGTGTGGCTCGCGGCTCTGCTGCCGGGGCTGCCGGCGCGGGCCGCGCCGACACCGCTGGTGCGCGACGGCGTGCCACCCACGGATGCGGCGGTCGCCGCATCCCTGCCGCGCTACCTGCAGGGGCGTTCCGCGCATTTCGTCGACTGGCTGGCCGACGGCAGTCTGCTGATCGCCACGCGCTTCGGGGACACGTGGCAGATTCATCAGGTGCGCGCGCCGCTGGGCATGCGCGCACAGCTCAGCTTCGAGCCCGCGGGCGTACTGGCCGCCGCGGTGCAGCCGTTCTCGAGCGACACGCTGGTGTACCTGGCTGCCGGCGCAGGCGCGAGCGGACGCGGCACGCAGCTCATCCTCGAGCAGCTGCGCGATCACTCGCTGCGCGCCCTGAGCGACGGCAGCGACCGGATCTCGCAACCGACCTGGTCACCCGACGGGGGGCAGCTGGCCTTCGTCAGCGATCGGCGCGGCGTGGGTGACGCGGACGTGTACGTGCTCGACACGCGCGCACCCGGTGCGGCCGCGAGACTGGTCGCGGCGGGGATCGACGGCGCCGGCTGGCGCATCGAGGGCTGGTCGCCCGACGCGCGGCATCTGCTGCTGGCGCGCGCGCCGGCGGCGGCGGCGCTGGGAGCCGGGGACGCCGGCGTTGCCGGGGCGCCGGATAATCCAGCCGCCGAGACCGCCCTCTACATCGCGGACCTCGAGCAGGGCAGCGTCGCCCCGCTGCAGCTGTCCCCCGAGGCCGGTGGGCGGGGCTCGGGCCGAGGGCGTCGTGCGCGCGCCGGATCCGGCAGGCCCGCCCGGACGGATGACTCCGCGACACTGCGCGCCGTCGACGCGCGCTATGCCCCCGACGGGCGCGGCATCCTGCTGCTGACGCGCGCGCTGGCCGACGGCGGCCCGGGCGCGCTCGCCCACGAGTACCTGCACCTCTCGCTGCTCGATCCGGCCAGTGGCCGCTGGCGCGAGCTGTCCGCGCCGGCTGCCTATGACGTCGGGCTGTTCGATGAGAGCGCCGACGGCCGCTACCTCGCCTACACGCTCGACCAGAATGGCCAGAGCCGCCTGATGCTGATCGATCAGCAGCTGCAGCTGCAGCGGCCGGTGGCCAGCGTGCCCACCGGCATCATCAGCAGCCTGCGCTTCGACGCGAGCGGGCGACATCTGGCGCTCACGCTCGAATCCTCCCGTTCGCCCGCCGACGTCTATGTGCTCGACCTGGCCACGCAGGCGCTGACCCGCTGGACGCAGAGCGAGGCCGGGCCATTGCCGGCGGGGTCGTTCATCGAGCCGCAGGTGCTGTCGTTTCCGACCTGGGACAGCATCGACGGGCAGCCGCGGCGGCTGCAGGTCCTGGTCTACGACCCCGGACCGCAGTCCCCCGGGTCGCAGGGGCCGCGTCCCGTGCTGATCTGGCTGTGCAGCGGCGCCGGCAGCCAGTGCCGCCCTGGCTACGCGCCCTTCATCCAGTACCTGGCGCACGAGCTCGGCGTCGTCGTGATGGCGCCCAACGTGCGCGGCTCCTCCGGTTTCGGCGCTAACCTGCTGGCGGCCGGCGAGGGCGAGCTGCGCGATGATGCGCCGCGCGACGTGGGCGCGCTGCTCGCGTGGATCGGCCTGCAGCCGGGGCTGGATCGCAGCCGCGTCGCCCTGTTCGGTGAAGGCTATGGCGGCTACCTCGCGCTGCAGTCGCTCTCAGAGTACTCCGACCGCCTGCGCGGTGCGGTGGTCGCCTTCCCGCCGCCCCTGGCTGATCTGCTGAACGTCGCGGCGATCCGCGCAGCGGTGCTGCTGGTGCAGGCCGGCGACGCCGGCGATGCGCCGGGCTATGAGGTCGCGCAGCTGCGCGAGGGGCTGCGTTCGCAGGGAGTCAAGGTGCAGTACCTGGCCGCAGCCGGCGCCGACGCCTTCGACCAGCGTCGGGCACGGGACGCGTACCACGCCGCGGCCGCGAGCTTTCTGGCGCGGCTGCTGCGCTGACACCCGCGCCGATCCGCGCCGGCAGCTCCAGGGCGGGCCGCGTCAGGACCGGTCACAGAAGATCAGGGCAGGAAGGTCAGGCGGCGGGCGAGGGTCGTCAGGCCCGGCTTCAATCCCGCGTAATACTCGGCCACCTCGCGGATGTCCTGCGGGGTGAGGCTCACGACGAAGGTCGACATCACGGGATTCTTGCGCTCGCCGAGCTTGTACTCCTGCAGCGCCTGCTCGATGTAATTCTCGTGCTGGCCCGCCAGATCCGGATAGGCGGAGGTGACGGCGATGCCGTCCTTGCCGTGGCAGGAAACGCACAGCTGCGCAACCTTGGCCGGCGGCGCGGGCGCCTCGCTCATGTCGGGCCTGACCTGCGTCTCCGAGGCGAAGTAGGCCGCGATGTCCTGCATGTCCTGATCCGAGAGCGTCGCCGCCTGCACCTGCATGGTGGGATGGGCACGCGCGCCGCTCTTGTACTCCTGCAGCGCCGAGACGATGTAGTCGGCGTGTTGTCCGCCGAGGCGCGGCACGTCGTAGTCGGGGTAGGCGTTGCGGTAGTCTTCGATGCCGTGACAGCCGAGACAGGTGTACGAGAGCAGCTTGCCGCGAGCCGCATCGCCTGCCGCGAAGGCTGAAGCGCTGGCGCCGAGGGCAAGGGCGAGGGCGAGGGCAGCAGTGGCAAGGCGACGCGACAGCGGCATACCGGCTCCGGAAAAACGAGCCAAGCGGCCCGGGGTGGCGTCCCTGCGGACGCAAAAGCGGGCGCAAAGTTTACGGTCTGCCGGCGGCTTTTGCCACTGCGGGGCACGCGCCTGGCGCGGCGCGCGCGGCGCGCGGACGGCGAGTGGCGCATCGGGTGGGCCGTAGATGATCGCCCTGATACAGCGCGTGCTCGAGGCCGGCGTGCGCGTGGAGGGCCGCGTCGTGGGCGCGATCGACGTGGGTGTGCTGGCGCTCATCGGCGTCGTCGCCGACGATGACGCGGCCAGTGCCGAGCGGCTGCTGCAGCGGGTGCTCGACTACCGCATCTTTCCCGACGATGCGGGGCGCATGAATCGCTCGCTGCGCGATACGGGCGGCGGGCTGCTGCTGGTGCCGCAATTCACGCTCGCGGCCGATACGCGCCGCGGCAACCGCGCCGGATTTTCCACCGCCGCGCCGCCCGCATTGGCGGCGGAGCTGTTCGAGCGGCTGCTGGCGCTGGCACGCGGCGCGCACCGCCCCGTCGAGGCGGGGCAATTCGGCGCCTCCATGCAGGTCGCGCTGATCAATGACGGCCCGGTCACCTTCTGGCTGGAGAGCGCCGCCGGCACGCGGACGCCCAGAGGGCGAACGATGCCCTGAGGCGGTGGTCAAAATGGTTCGAGGTGCAGCCTGCGGATCGGGTGGAGGGATGGCGGAGCGGCTTGCAATACTGTGACCTGCCGCCATATTTAGTTGTGCATTGCCAAATGGCCTATGATCGTATAGTGGCCATAGCGGCCCGGAGATTATTCGCCCGGAGATCATCCGCCGGGACGTTATTGGGCTGGACGTTATTGGGCTGGAAGCTATATTGGCCCTGAAGGCCACGAGTTCGACCGGAGCGTGCCATGGATCTTTTCGCCCCTAGACATTTGCTGATCATCCTGCTGATCGTGCTGCTGGTGTTCGGCGGCAAGAAGCTCAAGAGCCTCGGATCGGACCTGGGCTCGGCCTTCCGCGGCTTCAAGAAGGCCATGAGCGACGGGGAATCCGAGGAGCAGGCCAAGCAGATCCAGGGACCCACGAGCGCCTCGAAGGACGCCGAGTTCCCCGAGGTCGCGGTGGCCAAGCCGCAGCCCGTGAACGAGCAGAAGGCCGCGCCTCACGCGTGACGGGCGCGCCAGCGCCACAGCGCGAATTGATTTGCGGAGGACCGCCGGCCGGTCATGTTCGGAATTGACTTTTCCGAGATACTGATCATCTTCGGCATCGCACTGGTCGTGCTGGGGCCCGAAAAGCTGCCCAAGCTCGCCAACACGATCGGCCGATGGATTGGCCGTGCACGCTACATGGCCCGCCAGTTCCGCGAGCAGCTGGATCAGGAGACCGGAGCGCTGCGTCAGGGCGTGGATGGCCTGCGCGATGGCATGCGCCAGGGCATGGAGGGCATGCGCAAGGGCATGGAGGGGGTGCGCCAGGGCGTGAACGACGTGCGCCATGGCATGGACGGCGCGAACCACGGCGTGGACGGCGCGAACCACGGCGTGGACCCCGCCTCCCAGCCTGCCAGCCCGGGCGCCGCCGCTTCCAGCGAGCCCTCGGCGCACTTCGGCCTCGCCGACACGCACCCCGCGGGCCTGCAGGCCTTTGCGCCACCCGAGCCGCCGGCGAGTGCGACCGCGGCTGCGAAGGGCACGCACGCCCCCGGGGAGGCACCCGAAACGGCGCCCTTCGCGGCGCCGGCATCCCCGGCATCCCCGACGTCTCCGGCGTCCGCCGTGACGCCCGCCACGCCCGTGACGCCCGCCACGCCCACGCAGGCCGCCGCGCCGCCATCCAGCGAGTTTCCCGAGCCGCATCAAGCGACGTTCTGGCCGCCTGACGGCGTGCTATGAGCGACGAGCCCGAGTCGCTGGCCGAAGGCACGCTGATCTCGCACCTGCTGGAGCTGCGATCGCGGCTGCTGCGCGCCTTCATCGCGGTGATGATCGTGTTCGTGCCCTGCGCGATCTACTCCAACCGCCTGTTCGACTACATCGCCGCGCCTCTGGCGTCCAAGCTGCCGCCGGGCCAGCATCTGATCGCCACCACCGTCACCGGGACCTTCACCGCGCCGCTGAAGCTCGCGTTCATCGTCGCGCTGCTGATCGCGATGCCCTACGTGCTCTACCAGGTGTGGGCGTTCGTCGCCCCGGGGCTCTACCGGCGCGAGAAGCGCTTCACCGTGCCGCTGCTGGTGTCGTCGATCGTGCTGTTCTACCTGGGCTGCGCATTCGCCTACTGGGTGATCTTTCCGCTGATCTTCCGCTTCTTCATCGCCACGACACCGCACAACGTGCAGCTCATGGCGGACATCAACAACTACCTGAGCTTCGTGCTGCACCTGTTCGTCGCCTTCGGTGTCGCCTTCGAGACTCCGGTCGCCGTGGTGCTGCTGGTGCTGACGAATCTTCTGTCGCTGCAGAAGCTGCGCAAGGCGCGCCCCTACGTGCTGATCATCGTGTTCATGATCGCCGCCGCGCTGACGCCGCCGGACGCGATGTCGATGACGGCCATGGCAATACCGATGTACGGGCTGTTCGAGGGCGGCATCCTGTTCGCGTCCATCATGAGCAAGAGCCGCGCGGCGGCCGCGGCCGCGGCCGCGGCGGGCGAGGCGGCCACCACCACGGGCAACACGACCGGAGGCAGCGCCACCTGAGCGCGCCGCCGCCTCGTCAGAGCGGCCCGCCGCCCGGGGCGGCTCGACGCGCGCGCAGCGCCATCGACGCCAGCGGCACGAGCGACAGGGCGATGACGGCCAGCGTCACCAGCCCGAAGTTACCCTTCACCCAGGGCAGATCCCCGAAGCCGTAGCCTCCCAGCAGGAACAGCGCGACCCAGCCGGCGCCCCCGCCGACGTTGCAGGCCTGGAAGCGCAGGTGCGGCATGCGACCGATGCCCGCCGCGAACGGCGCGAAGGTGCGCACGATCGGCACGAAGCGCGACAGCAGTACCGTGGCCCCGCCGTAGCGGCGAAAGTACGCCTGGGTGCGCAGCAGGTACTCGAGCCTGAAGAAGCGATAGCGGCCGCTGAAGGCACGCTCGCCCAGCGCGCGGCCGAGCGCGTAGTTGGCGCTGTTGCCGGCGATCGCCGCGGCGGCCAGCAGCACGTACAGCCAGCCGATCGAGAGCGTGCCGCCGTGGTCCAGCGCGGCGAGCGCACCGGCGCCGAACAGCAGCGAGTCACCAGGCAGAAACGGCGTCACGACCAGCCCGGTCTCCGCGAAGATCACCGCGAACAGGATCGCGTACAGGCCCGCAGGGTAGTGCGCCAGCAGCCACGACAGATGCCGGTCCAGGTGCAGCACCCAATCGGCCGCCAGGTGCAGCAGGCCCATGGATTTGGCGCTCGCGGGGCGCGCGATCAGTGGCCGGCGCGACCGAGCAGCGGCGCTGTACTCTGGCGCAGCAGCTGCAGCGCCGCGGCGACCTGCGGGTCGCGCTGTGCGAGCGTGGACCCCGGATCACCGCCTGCTCCCGCAGTCCCTGCGTTCGCCGCCGCCCCATCCAGGTCGGCGGGCGGCTGCTCGGGCCCGGAGAGCAGCACGTCGGGCTGGATGCCGATGCCGTTGATGCAGATGCCCGCCGGCGTGTAGTAGCGCGAGGTCGTGAGCTTGAGCGCGGTACCGTAGGGCATCGGCATGATGGTCTGCACCGTGCCCTTGCCGTAGGTGCGCCGGCCGATGAGGATCGCGCGATGGTTGTCGTGCAGCGCCGCGGCGAGGATCTCCGCGGCCGACGCCGAGCCACCGTTCACCACGACGACCAGACGTGCCCCGTGGGTGATGTCGCCTGGCGTCGCCGCGATGCTGAAATTCGCATCCTCGGCGCGCCCGCGCGCGCTCACGATGGTGCCGTGGTCGAGGAAATCGTCGGCGACGCGCACCGCGGAGTCGAGCACGCCGCCGGGATTGTTACGCAGGTCGATCACCAGCCCGGACAGGCGCCGCGGCGCGGTGCGCTCGAGCCGGCGCAGCGTCGCTTCCAACTCATCCGCGGTGCTGTCGGTGAAGCTGGTGATGCGCACGTACCCCACTTCCGGCGTCAGCAGCTCGCCCTCGACGCTCACCAGCCTGACCTCGGCTCGGCGCATGGCGAACTGCAGCAGCGCGGGCGTGCCGGTGCGCTGCACGGCCAGGCGGATGAGGCTGCCGCGCGGCCCGCGCATGCGCTCGATGGCCGCGTCCACGTTCATGGGATCGACGGCCACGCCGTCGATGCGCACGATGACATCGCCCGCATGGATGCCGGCGCGCTCGGCGGGCGAGTCGGGCATGCGCCGCACGATCTGCACGCCGTCGCGCCCGGGCATGACCTCCACGCCGATGCCGGCGTAGGCGCCGCTGGTGGTGATCTGCATGTCCTGGTACTCATCGCCGCTCAGGAACGTCGAGTGCGCGTCGAGCGACTCGACCATGCCGCGGATGGCGGCCTGCATGAGCTGGTGCTCATCCACGGGCGAGACGTAGTTCGTGCGTACCTGTTGCAGCACCTCGGCGAACAGCTGCGCGTCGCGCGCCGGCAGCGCCGGCGCCCCGGCGGCGGCCACGGCGCGCTGCAGCTGCGCCGCGGCGCCGGAGCTCGTCGTGCCGGCGGGACCCTCGGCCGGGGTACCCGCGCCCTGTGCCCCGGCAGGTGTGACGACCAGCCACAGAGCCGTCACCCACAGGGCGATTGGAAATAATCGTGTCGGACGATTGCGCATCGGCATGCGAACCCATATTACAGGTCGGCGGCGGCGCACAACATGGGTTTTTTGGCGCTGCGAGGCGGCGCTCACGGTGGCGCTGACAGACGCGGTGCAGGCGCCGCCCGGTCGCGTGCGCGCCGCGCGCACGGCAGGCTGCGGCGGCTCAGGCCTCGCTCGCGAGCGTGACGCTCTCGACCGGCGGCCACACTCCGCCGGGAGCGGCAGCCGCCATGTGCAGCGGCAGTTCCGCGAGCACGTCCGTGAGCGGTTCCGGCTTGGCGATGGCGAAACCCTGCCCGTAGTCGACGCCCAGCCCGGTCACGCGCGTGCGGATCTCCTCGGTCTCCACGTACTCCGCCACGGTGGTGAGCGACATCGCTCGCGCCAGCTGCGCGATGGTCTGCACCATCGACTCGGCGCGCGGGTCCTTCAGCACGTCGCGCACGAAGCTGCCATCGATCTTGAGCATGCCGATCGGCAGCGTGCGCAGGTACGCCAGCGACGACAGGCCGGTTCCGAAATCATCCAGCGCGATGTTGCAGCCGAGCTTGCGCAGCCGGCGCATCAGCACCTCGGCGTGCGCGAGATTGCCGATCGCCGCGCTCTCGGTGAGCTCGAAGCACAGTGCCGCGGGGTTGATGCCGCTGTCCTCGATGAGCTTGGCGACGTGTTCGGTGAACTCCGCGTCCTGCAGCGATTGGCCGGAAAAATTGATCGTGAACACGATCGAGCCGGCCTCCAGCAACTTGGCGTGCGGCCTGAGCATCTCGATCGCGCGGCCGATGACCCAGCGGTCGATGGTGGGCATGAGCTGGTAGCGGTGGGCGGCGGACATGAAGTGATCGGGGCCGACCACCGCTCCGTGCGCGTCGATCATGCGCAGCAGGATCTCGAAGTGCGCGGCACCCTGCCCGCCCAGCGGCACGATCGACTGTGCGTTGAGCTGCAGGCGCCCCTCGGCCACCGCGGAGCGCAGATCGTTGATGAGGTTGATGTCGCTGAAGCGGCGCACGATGCTCTCGTCGGCCTCGCGGTAGACCTCCACGCGGTTTCTGCCGCGATCGTTGGCGGCCTTGCAGGCGGTCTCCGCGGCCGCGAACGCGTGGTTGAAGTCCTTGAAGCGCGCCTCGATCGCGGCGATTCCGATGCTGATGGATACCTGCAGCTTGCCGTCGCCGAGTGAGCGGCCGCTGTCCTCGGCTCCGGTGCGCAGCGCCTCGGCGAACTGCGTGGCGCCCGGCAGCGCCGCCGGCAGCAGGATCGCGAAACGGTCCCCGGAGATGCGGCCGGCCAGCGCGCCCGGCGGCAGCCGGCCGCGGATCAGCTCCCCGAGATGCGCGATGACACGATCGCCCACGTGCATGCCGCAATTGTCGTTGATCAGGTGCAGGCGGTTGATGTCGATGTACAGCGCGCTCCAATGCGTCTGCGAGCTCGCACCGGCGCTTTCCTCGAGCACCCGGCGCATGCGCTGCTCGAATGCCGGCCGCGTCAGCAGGCCCGTGAGCCCGTCGTAGCTGTGCGCGATGATGGAGGCGACGCGGCGCGCGAGCAGATCGGTCATGCGCGCATGATGCGGCGTGAATTCGGCGGAGGATTCGGCGCGAAACAGCGCCAGCACGCCGACGGCATGCCCGTCGGCACGCAGAATCGGCGCGGCCACCACGCGGCACGAGGCCTCCGTGGAGCCCGGCTGCGGCTGCAGGTGATTGACGATCACGGCCGCGCGGCGCGCCTTCGCCATGGACAGCAGATGCCGGTGCACCTTGGCGACCAGCGTGGTCTCCAGCGGCTCGGTATCCGAGGGCTGCACCAGGGCGATGCCGTACTCGGGGATGACCATCGCCGCCAGACCGGCCTTCAGGTGCTCGGTGGCGCTGGCGATGATGGCGCGCAGATCGCCCGCCGCCTCGGGCTTGCTCTCGCTGCCGGAAACCGACAGCAGCATCTCCAGGTCGCTGTCCTGCTCCAGCAGCGAGGTGTGCAGCGTGAGGATCTCTTCGCGCGCCATCAGCTCGCGCCGCAGGCACTCGATCGCGGGCTTGACCAGCGCGTGCACGAACGAAAAGGAGCGCCGATCGCCCTCCGCGCCCCCCGGCCTGCAACCGATGGCCACCACGGCGAAGGGGGCCGTATTGGGCACGCCGTCATCGCGCCGCAGCCAGAACAGGTACGCCTGCTCGTGGCCCGCCATGCGCTGCTCGCCCGGCGAGCTCGGCTCGGTCTCGGCCGCGCGCAGCGTCTCGGGAATGAGGCTCATGAGCTCCGGGTCCACGGCCATCTCGCTGGACCAGTGCAGCTCGCCGCCGGCATTGAACACGCTCAGGTGGCTGATGCGCGGCAGCAGCGCGCGCAGCACCTGTACGTAGGGCTCGAGCGATGTCCAGGCGCTGCTCGACTGGCGCGGATCCAGGCCCGCGCCGAATACGCCGGCCTTGCCCCCACCCTTGCCGCCGCCCTGCCCGCCGCCCTGCCCGCCGCCCTTGCCGCCGCCCTCTGCGGCCGCAGCCGCGCCCTGCCCGGACGCACCGGAGTCACGGTCTTTCGCCGCGTCCTGCGCACGGCCGCCCTGCACGGTGCGGTTGTCGGCTGGCGTCCGAGAGTCCGCGGCTCTCCGGGCCTTGACCGGTGCACGGCCGTGTGCGGGATGGGTCATGCAGCTCCTTGGAATCTGGGGTAACGCCAGAATCGCGCCACCCGGGTGGGCCGTCTTTGACGGAAGTCGCTAATTGGCCAGCGATTCCGAGATCGGCCCCCCACAATGCCCCAGGTGCCGGGCCCATTGCGCGCATCGGGCGACCGGTCAGGGGGCGGGGCTGCGAAACCAGGGGAGCGGATCGATCGGCCGGCCCGCGTGACGAATCTCGAAATACAGCTGCGGAGTGGCCCGGCCACCGGTGTCACCTGCCTGCGCGATCACCTCCCCTGCGCTCACCGCGGCCCCGACGGGCTGCAGAAGCCGGTCATTGTGGGCGTACAGGCTGAGGTAGCCGTTGCCGTGATCGATGATGATCAGCAGCCCCAGCCCCGGCAGCCAGTCGGCGAACACCACGCGGCCCGCCGACACGGCGTGCACCGGCGTATCGAGAGCCGTATCGATCACCACACCGTCCCAGGTGACCCCGCTCGCGCGCGTCTGGCCGAACTGCGCCGTGAGGTGTCCGGCCACCGGCCAGGCGAGCTGCCCGCGCAGCCGGCCGAACGCGGAGACCAGATCCAGCGGCTCGGCGCTGCTCCGGCCGGCCCGCTTCAGCCGCTCCAGCAGCTGCTCGAGCCCGGCCTGCTGGGCGCGCAGCTGGGCGAGCTGCTGCGTGCGGGTCTGCAGCCGCTGCGCCAGGCGCAGCAGCACCTGCTGGCGCTGCGCCTGCGCGCTCGACAGCGATTGCAGCTCCTGCTGCTGCGTCTGCCGCAACCCCGCCAGCGTCGCCTGCTGGCGCTGCAGGTTCACATCGATCGTGTCCAGCCGCCGCACGTCCCCCTGGATGCGCGCGATGCGCTGCGCTCCCGCGCGGCCGAGGTATCCGTAGTAGCTCATCAGCCGCTCGGCGGCGAGCGGATTGCGCTGATCGAGCAGCAGGCGCAGCGGCGCGTCGCCCCCGAGCAGGTACGCCGCGCGCAACTCGGCCGCGAGCCCGGCGCGCGTCGCGGCCAACCTGCCCGTCGCCGTCGACCGTTCGGCCGACAGCGCCGCGCGGTGCGCCTCCTGCTCGGCCACGTCGCGATTGGTGGCATCCAGCTCGCCGCGTGCCTTGCCGAGCGCCAGCTCGGCGACACGCAGCTGCGCCGTGAGCCGCCCGCGCTCGGCGGCATCGCGGCTGCTCTGGCGCGACATCGCCCGGATGCGCGCGCCCAGCGCCCGCAGCTGCACCCGGGCACGGCGCGTGCCACTGCGGGTACGCGGCCGGGCGCGCGCGCTGTCGTGGGACCTGGAGCCGGCCGGCGCCGCCGGCGCCGGAGCCGGTGCGGCGCCCGCCGGCCGTGCGAGCGGCCATGCGCCCGCCGCGGCCAGCAGCACCCCGAGCAGCACTGCGGCCGCATGAGCCCGGGCTGAAGCACTCCAACGCATCGGGGCACAAGTCTAGGGCAAGGGCGTACCATCCCGCATCCGCCGCCCGGCGGGGCGTGCGCCGCGCGGCAGCGCGGCCGCATGACCCGTTATAATGACGAGCTCACAGCCGGCCTGTGTGCATGCCGCGATGGATCACTTGCTCCAATACCTCAGCCACCACGGCGTGGCCGCGGCGCTCGCGGTCGCCACCGCGCTCGCCGTGCTGCTCTACGAGGCATGGCTGCGCCTGCAGAACGCCGCCGCCGTCGCGCCGCAGGAGGCGATCCGGCTGATGAACCAGGGCGCCACCGTGCTCGACATCCGCACCTCGCAGGCCTACGCCGAGGGGCATATCAACGGCGCGAGGCACCTGGAGGCCGCGCAGATCCCCACCGCCGGCGATGCCCTCAAGCGCTTCAAGGAGCGCACGTTGATCGTCTACTGCGATCGCGGTGCGTTGGCTCCCTCCGCCGTGCGCACCCTGTCGCGCCAGGGCTTCACGAAGGTCGTCAACCTGCGCGGCGGCCTGGCCGCCTGGCGCTCCGAGAATCTGCCGCTCGCGCGCGGCTGAGCGCCCGGGCCGCTTCCATGGTCACCTCACCGCCCATCGCGCCGCCGGCCGGATCACCGCCCGCGCCCTCCACGCCACCCGAGTCGGCGAGCCCGTGCGCGCACGCCGCGACGCCGCCGGTATTGATGTACACGACCTCCTGGTGCCCCTACTGCGAGCAGGCGCGCCAGCTGCTGACGGGCAAGGGGGTAAGGTTCGAGGACATCGATATCGAGCGGCACCCCGAGCAACGCGCGCAGATGATTGAGCGCAGCGGCCGGCGTACCGTGCCACAGATATTCGTGGGCGCCCACCACGTGGGGGGCGCGGACGACCTCTACGAACTGGAGCTGGCCGGCGCGCTCGACCGGCTGCTGCAGGGCTCCCCCCGCTGAACAGCCGCCAAAACAGGACAGACGCATGGCCAATGAATCCGCTTCTCCCGTGACCGGCGCGACGCCCGGCCTATCCGCCTCGGCACTCGCCCTGCAGGGCGTGTACCTGAAGGATTGCTCCTTCGAGGCGCCCGAGGGACCACGCGCCGGCGGTCAGTGGAATCCGCAGATCTCGCTGGATCTGAACACCGCCGTGCAACCGGTCGGCGCCGACCTGCGCGAGGTGGTGCTGACGGTCACGGTCTCGGCCAAGCAGGGCGAGCAGACGTTGTTCCTGGTCGAGGTCAAGCAGGCCGGCGCTTTCCTCATGCAGAACCTGTCACCCGACGAGTACAAGCGCGCCGTCGGCAGCATCTGCCCGAACGTGCTGTTCCCGTACGCGCGCGCCGTCGTCTCGCAGCTCGTCGGGCTGGGCGGCTTTCCGCAGCTGCTGTTGCCGCCCGTCAACTTCGATGCGCTGTACGCGCAGTCGCTCGCCGCGGCCGAGGGAGCCGACGGCGCCACGCGCAACTGAGCCAGTCGTGACGGCCGGCGCCGACATCGCCGTGCTCGGCGCGGGTTCCTGGGGCACGGCGCTCGCGATCCAGTGAGTGCGCGCCGGCCGGCGCGCGCGACTGTGGGGCCGCGATCCGGCGCACATCGCGGCCATCGCCCGGGAGCGACGCAATCACCGCTATCTGCCGGAGGCGGACTTTCCCGAGGGGCTGCAGCCGACCGTGTCGCTCGCCGCGACCCTCGACGGCGTGGCCGACGTGCTGGTGGCGGTGCCGAGCGATGCCTTCCGGCAGCTGCTGACGCAGCTCAAGCCGCTGCTGCCGCCGGCGATGCGCCTATGCTGGGCCACCAAGGGCTTCGAGCTCGACACCGGCAAGCTGCCGAACGAGGTGGCCCATGAGGTGCTCGGGCCCGGCCGCTCCGTGGCGGTGCTCTCCGGGCCGACCTTCGCGCGCGAGGTCGGCGCGGGGCTGCCGACGGCCATGACCATCGCCTCGACCGAGGTCGACTACGCCGAGCGCCTCGCGCGCGACGTCTCCTCCTCGACCTTCCGCGCCTACATCTCCACCGACATCACCGGCGTGGAGGTCGGCGGCGCGGTCAAGAACGTCCTGGCGATCGGTGCGGGACTGTCTGACGGCCTGGGCTTCGGCGCCAACACGCGCGTCGCGCTGATCACGCGCGGCCTGACCGAGATGACGCGCCTCGGGGTGGCACTCGGGGCACGCCGCGAGACCTTCATGGGGCTCGCCGGACTCGGCGATCTGGTGCTCACCTGCACGGACGATCATTCACGCAACCGCCGCTTCGGATTGGCACTCGCGCGCGGCACGGGCGTCGATCAGGCGCTCGCCGCCATCGGCCAGATCGTCGAGGGCTACCCTGCGGCGCGCGCTCTGCGTCGCGTGGCCGTGCGCGAGCGCGTCGTCATGCCGATCGCCGAGGGGATCCACGCGGTGCTGTACGAGCGGCTGCCCGCCGAGCAGCTGGTGCGCGGCATGATGATGCGGCCGATCAAGCCGGAGTTCGACTAGCTAGAGCCGGGCGCAGAACCGGGCTGGCTTGCCTGCCCGCCACGGCCGCACTCAGGCCACGTCGGCGACCTGCACAGTCCGTCTGTTGGCCGAGGCCCGTCTCTCCACCCGACTCCAGCGGTGCGGCACGGTCTCCAACAGCGGCACCGCGTTGGCATTCGCCAGGGCGATCACGATTCTGATGAGCGTGCTGACGCACGCATCGAGCACGGCGTGAGACGGGTAGCTGTCGGTGTCATCGAACGCCTCACACGCCTTGGCCATCTCGCCGACCACCTCTACGTAGGCGCACATCAGTGCCTCCGAGCCGCGCAGGTGGGAGACGCAGGTCGGCCGGCCGGCGCCGACGATTCTCGGGGATTTTCCCAGCGCGTTCGCGCTGGCGAGCAGCACGATGAAAGAGTCGGTCACCAGCCGCTGGATGCCCTCGGTGTCCCCGGCGCGCAGCGCCCTCGACAACCTGCCCTGATATTTGCACAGATGCAGAGTGAGATAGACGAGCTGGCGGCGCATCGGCAGCCCCGCGATATCGGCATGCGCGATGGCGTCGTGACGAAACTGCTCGTCCTGAAACCAATCGAGGTCGCCCGGCAACAGCACGTTCATCTGATCTTCCCGCAAGACCCGCGCGCCGCCGCCGGCGCCGGTCCGGATCGGGTGCGCCGCGCGTCCGACCGCGGCAGCTGATTCGCGTCCAGCACGAAGTGGAACGCCAGCTGCCCGTTCGCGCACAGATCCAGCGGTGCCTGGCCGGGCTCGGCCACGTAGACGCCGCTGCCCGCGATCGCGATGGCGCGGCTCTGGAACAGCGCCAGCGGCACCGCCTTGAGCTTGCGACGCAGCGTCCCCAGCGCGCGGCGCAGCGCGATCACCGACACCCCGCCCGCCAGCAGCGTCGCGACCGCCCGGCCCAGCAGCAGATCGGCGTAGGAGAACCTGCGCACCAGCCCGCGGCGCCGCTCGGTGGAGAGCGTGGGGCCCAGCACCCCATAGCGGCACAGATAATTGACCATGTGTCGGGACAGCTTCGCGTAGCGGACCAGGTCATGCGTCGTGAAGTGATCTTTGACGACTTCGCTCACGGTCAGGCCCTTTGTGATCACGAGATTTGAGTATAGAGCGATACTCTTTTCTCGTTCGCCGGGAAACTGTGACCGATTCGACGCTTTTGACCTGCGGGAGATCCGCCGGCGTGGCGCCGCCGATGGCGTGCGCGCCTCGCCGCGCGCGGATGGCGTCGCGGCCCGACGCCCGCGATAATCCCCCCCGGTGAACGCCGTGTCCACACCGTCCCCGAGCCCGCCCGAGGCGCTGCCGGCGTCCCTGGGGCTGCAGTTCTGCGGCCTGCGCTTCGCCTCGCCGATCGTGCTGCTGTCCGGCTGCGTCGGCTTCGGCGAGGAATACACGCGCGTCGAGGGGTTCAGCAACCGCGACGCGGGCGCGATCGTCCTGAAGGGCACCACCGCGGCGCCGCGGCCCGGCAACGCGCCGCATCGGCTCTGCGAGACCCCCGAGGGCATGCTGAACGCGATCGGACTGCAGAACCCGGGCGTCGAGCGGGTGGTCGCGCGCATCCTGCCGACGCTCGACTTCGAGGAGACGCGCTTCATCGCCAACGTCTGCGGCTCGACCATCGAGGAGTACGCCGAGGTCACGCGCCGCTTCGACGACTCGCCGATCGACGCGATCGAGATCAACATCTCCTGTCCCAACATCAGGGAGGGCGGCATCCAGTTCGGCAATGTGCCGCAGATGTCGGCGCGCGTGGTCGAGGCCTGCCGGCGCGTGACGCACAAGCCGCTGATCACCAAGCTCTCGCCCAACCAGACCGACATCCGCGAGAACGCGCGCTGCTGCATCGAGGCCGGCACCGATGCGCTCGCCGTGATCAACACCATCACCGGCATGGCGATCGACATCGACAGCCGCCGGCCGGTGCTGGACAACGTGCAGGGCGGCCTGTCGGGACCGGCCATCAAGCCCATCGCCCTGCTGAAGGTCAAGCAGGTCTACGAGGTCGCGGGTCCCCGCGGCATTCCGATCATCGGCCAGGGTGGGATCAGCAGCGCGCGCGATGCGCTCGAATTCCTCATCGCGGGGGCGACGGCGGTCGGCATCGGCACCGCGCTGTTCTACGACCCGCTGGTCTGCAAGGCGGTCAATCAGGGTATCGCGGATTACCTGGCGGCGAGCGGCCTGCGCTCGGTGCTCGAGCTGGTCGGCACGCTGCAGGACAGCGGCAGGGGCGGCGGGGTCTGCTGAGCAGCGGGCCAGGCCCGCCGCCGCGACAGGCGAGCATCGATCCGTACCGACAGGAGCCACGGATGGGAGTCACCGACGAGCTGGAGAGACTGCAGGCACTGCGCGAGCGCGGCGCGCTCTCGCAGGAGGAGTTCGAGCGTGCCAAGGCGGGTGTCCTGGGCTCCGCGGCCGCACCGGGTACGGGTGCCGGGGCGGCGCCCGACGCGACCGGCGCCTTCTTCCGCCGCCTCGCGCGCTCACGCTCCGACCGGGTGCTCGGCGGGGTGTGCGGCGGCCTGGGCCGCCATACGGATCTGCCGGCCTGGGCGTGGCGGCTGATCTTCTGCGTGGTGACGCTGTACTTCGGATCCGGGCTGCTCTTCTACCTGCTGCTGTGGCTCTTCCTGCCACTGGATGCGGCCGGGTAAGCGCATTCCGACGCCCCGATCGGCCGTTTGGCGACGTCCGGCCCCTGCGGTCAATCGCTTCATCGTCAAGAGCTGCCGATGAGAAGGTAGCACCGAGCCGCAAGGCTCTGGAGGTGCGTGATGAGCGCACCGCACAGCGGGTCCATCGGCAGGGGGATCCTCGCCGGCCTGACCGCCACGGTCGCCGTATCGCTGCTCATCCTGCTCCAGCAGGCGCTGCGCTTCATGCCGGACGTCAATCTCGTCATGACGCTGGCCCGTGCGCTCGGCCATCGCAGCGCCATGGCCGGCTGGACGGCGCACCTCGCGATCGGCGTGCTGGCCTGGGGAACCCTGTTCGCCTGGTTCGACAGGCACGTCAGCTTCCCTCACTGGGTGAATGGTCTGCTGTTCGGCAGCGTGATCTGGCTGGGCGTGATGCTGGTGATCATGCCGGCGGCGGGACAGGGACTGTTCGGTGCGCGGCTCGCCTTCGGGGCCCCGACCGTGGCGCTGTTCCTGCACTGGGTCTACGGAGCGGTGCTCGGTGGCGTATATGGGTGGCTGCAGCCCCCGGATCGGGAGAGCGTCCCCCACCGCTGGCAGGGCATGTGGCCGTATCGCGGCTGAGTGAGCCCCCTACACCAGCCTCAGATCCAGCGGGGTCGTCTGAGCAAACACCTGCGCGCAGCGCGCGCGGGTCAGCCCCCACAGGGCCTGAAACAGCCCGCCGAGCACCGCGCGGTAGTCATTGAGCACCGGGTAGTCGCGGTCCTGAAACAGCGTCTCGCGCGCCACGCGCTGCTGCGCGCCGGCGATGCGCCCGCCGTCGATGCCGCCGCCGAGTACCCAGTACACCGTGCCGTGGCCATGGTCGGTGCCGCGCCCACCGTTCTCGCGGAAGGTCCGCCCGAACTCCGACAGCACGACCACCACGGTATTGCGCCAGTCCGCTCCGAGCGCGCCGGCGTAGGCATCCAGTCCGCGTCCCAGCGCCGCCAGATGGGTCGCGAGCTGTCCCTGCGCCGCACCTTGGTTGACGTGGGTGTCCCAGCCGCCGACGTCGACGAAGCCGATGCGATAGCGCTCCTGCATCAGCCGGGCGATGCGCTCGCCCTGCAGCTCGAAGCCGCGCGTGTCGATGGCGTTGCGGCTGGCGGCGCGCATCTCTTCGTCCAGGGCGCTCAGGGTCTGCGCGACCTGCGCGCGCACCGCCAGACCGCTCGTGAGCGCGGACTGCAGCGGCCGCCCGGCATACATGCCGCGCAGGATGCGCGCCTCGCGCTCATCGACGGGGTCGCGCTCCTCGCCCCTCAGCGACATGTTCGGCACGGGCGTAGGGCCGCTGAACGACAGCGGCAGCGAGTCGCTGAAGGCCATCGCGGGCGCCGCGTCGCCCGAGCGCCGCAGCGTGTCCGCGAGGCGCGCCATGAAACCCGAGTGGTAGTCGCGCACCGCACCGCTCGGCTGCCCCAGCTCGATACTGTCCTGGGTCTCGAAGTGGCTGCGCGACAGATCCTCGGTCCCCGCGAACGGCACGAAGGCGGCCTGGCGCCGCCGGTAGAGCGCGCCGATCGTGTCGCGCAGCGCCGGCGTGAGCGCCCAGTCCGCGTCGAGCGCCTGCGCGCCCGCCGACTCGCCGGGGCGGCCGGCGGCGGGCGCTGCGATGGCGATGGTCGGGCGCGCCTCGTAATAGAAGCTGCTCGCATAGGGAATCAGCACGTTGGTCGCGTCGTAGCCGCCACGCAGGAACACCAGCAGGAAGCGCGGCCCGTCCGCGGGCGCGGCGTACAGCCGGCCCGAGAGGCCGCCGAGGCCCGCGGTTGCCAGCGAGGCGGCCGCCAGCTGCAGCGCGCGGCGACGATTCAGTGGGCTACTCATAGTTGAACTCCGGTGAGAACAGCAGCAGGGCGTTCCATTCTGCGGGCGAGCGCGCCTGCGCCAGCCCCGCGCGTGTGTTGCCGTCCAACCAGGGCTCCAGGGTCTGCAGATAGATCCCGGCGGACAGCGGCGGCGGGGTGCGCGCAGGCGGCGGGGCCGCCGCCGTGTCGAACAGCGGCGCCCGACCGCTGCCGATCACCCGGGCGATGTCGAAGCGGCGGCTGAGCTGGCCGGGACTGCCCCAGCCGGCCAGCGTGAGGGAGTAGCCGTCGGGCGTCTGGTGGCCGTAGGGCAGCTCGCCCAGCGCCCGCAGCCAGTTGAGCAGCGGCTGGGGATTGTCGATCACCTGCCCGTCGTATGCGAGGCGCAGCGACGACACCACGTAGCGCATCGGGTCCTTGAACTTGGTACCGAGGGATGCCGTGAATGCGTCCGTGCTGAACAGCGTGCGCAGCACGGCGGCGATGTCGCCGTCGGTGCGCTGGAAGGTACGTGCCATGGCCGCCACGAGCTGCGGGGACGGGTCATCGGCGACGAAGTAGGTCGCCAGCTCGCGGGAGATGAAACGCGCGCAGGCCGGCTGGCGCACGATCAGGTCCACCGCATTCTGCACCTGCGCGAACCCGGCGCCTCCGACGCGATGGCCCAGCAGCGTGACCGCACCGAAAGCGTGTCGCGCCGGATTGAACTCGAAGCCATCGCCGCGTCGCAGGTACAGCGGGCGCAGTGCCGGGGGCAGCCGCGGGGCGGCAGCGAAGTTGACGCCGACGCCGGTGAAGACACGCGCGAGCTGCTGCACGTCCTGCTGCGTGTAGCCGCCGCCGACGCCGAGCGTGTGCAGCTCCATGAACTCGCGCGCATAGTTCTCGTTGAGATGGCCGGCCGTATTGCGGTCGTTATCCAGGTATTCGAGCATCGCCGGATGCTCGAGCGTGGCCATCACCAGGTCGCGGAAGTGACCGAGCGCGTACGGGCGGATCGCGCGCTCCTCGTAGTCTGCCGCCAGCCAGCGCACCTGCGCCTTGTTCTCGAAGACGCTGAAATGGTTCAGCCAGAACCACACCATCTGCTCGCGCAGCTGGTCCGGGGAGTACACCGCGCGCAGCAGCTCGCGGTAACGCGCCTGGTCGGTGAGCTGGCCGCCGGCGCGGAACAGGGCTCGCAGCGCCTGCTGTCTGGCCGCCGGATCGGACGTGGTGCGCAACGCGCGCCGCTCGCCGCGCAGCCCCGCGAAGGTGCGGCGCAGATCCAGATGCGAGACCTCGAGCGCGGCGATCTGCGCGGCGATCGCAGGCGGCAGATCCTGCGCAGCGTCGCTGGAGGGGTGCAACTGCCGCTCCAGATAGGCGGCTCGGCCCAGCCTGCGATACTCGGACAGCGCCTGGCTGTCCACGCCGAAATCCACGCGCCCGAGCCATAGGACATCCTCACGGCTCAATGCCTGCGGGTGCCGCGTCGCGGCGGGCCCGGCAGCCGCGACCGCCGCCGGGGGCGTGGCCCGCAACCCCGCGCCTGCGCACGCCGCCAGCGCGCCCGCGGCCAGGCTCATGGCGGCCGTGCGCGCGAGCCTGCCGCATCCGCGACCCGGGAGGGTCCGATAGCGCATGCGGGCTGCGCTACGCATCCAGAGGAGGTCGGGAGTGCATCACGATCAGTGTCTGTGCCATCCGTCCGCGGGGGCCGCCGACCGTCTCACCAACGACGCCGGGTCCACGGCGTTGACAGACCCGCGCCCGCGTGCACCGGAGCCGGTGTGGCCTCACCCCTCGCGCTTTCGCGCGCGCCGGGTGGCTGCGCCGCCGCATCGCCGGCGGCGCTAACATACCCGCAGCTCCCCACGCGAGATCGCCATGAATCCGCGCCTCCTCACGCCTCTGCTGATCACTGCACTGGTCCTCTGGGCGATCTACCGGCGGGTGCGGCGCAGTTTCGGACGCCAGCCGGTCATTCCGGCGCGCCTGTACTTGAGCGCCGGTGTACTGGGCGCGCTCGGGGCGCTGCTGCTGTCCAGCCTCTGGCGCGACGCGACACTGCTCGTCGCGCTCCTGGGCGGTGTCGCCTGCGGTGCCGTGCTCTCGCAGGTCGCTCTGCGTCACACGCGCTTCGAGGCGACGCCGCAGGGGCGTTTCTATACGCCGCACACCTACATCGGCCTGCTGGTCATCGCGCTGTTCATCGGCCGATTGCTGTTCCGCTTCCTGAGCGTCTACGGCACGACACGCGCGCCGCTGGCGGCCGGTGGTGACCCACTGGCCCTGTATCGGCACAATCCGCTGACGCTGGCCATCATCGGACTGTTGATCGGATACTACGTGCTCTACAACCTCGGAGTGCTCAGCCGCACGCGCAGCATCGCGGAGGCACCGCCGGGGGAGACCTCGAGCTGAGCCCGAGCCGCGCGCGAGCCCTCAGGGCCGCTGCTGCGCCGCGACGCTCAGCACTGCGGCGCGGATGGCGGCCTCATCGGGCAGCTTCCGGGCATTCCAGCGGATGAGCGGCACACCGGCGGATTTGAGCGCATGAGTCTTGCGGGCATCGGCCCAGGGCCTGCCGCGACGCCGGTGGGTGACATCGTCGAGCTCGATCGCCGCCACGACACTGGTGTCGGCATTGACGATCAGGAAATCGATGGAAAGCCGGCTGATGCGGTTCACCAGCGCCTGGGTCCGTCCACCTGGCCAGAACTCCAGGACCTGCAGCAGCTGCACCTGGGCGAGAACGATATGCTCCGGCAGGCTGTGGATCAGACGGCGAAACAGCGCCAGCTCGCGCTCGCTCAGCAGCCGGGAGCGGACCTCCAGAGGCCATGGCGCGGACAGTCGGTCGCGGCGCCTGCGGCGGCGACCCACCAGCGCCGCGATGGCGAGCGCGAGCAGCAGCAGCCCGGCCAGCGCGATCCACGGGGCCTCGGGCCTCATCGTTGTCGACGCCGCGGCCGGCGCGTGCTCCCGGCCTGCCGCCGTGCCTTGCCCTGCCCGATCGGAGCGGGCGCAACCAGGGGTCGCGAAGCGTCCCAATCGCGCGCGAATATCGGCGCGAAATATCCGGCGATCTGCGCGCTTTCGAGGATGAGGCCGGCGTCGCGATTCTCACCGACGCCGGCCGGGGAGAAATTCTGGCTGCTGACGACGACGGTCCCGGCGTCGATCACGAAGCCCTTATTGTGCACGTTCGGCAGCGTGCGGATGCTGGCGGTCAGATCAACGCCCTGATCCCGCATCTTCTCGCCCCATTTCTCCGCGTAATTGGCGCTGACGATGAGCCTGACGTCCTTGTGCGCGGCGACCTGATCCGCTATCGCCTGCAGCAGTCCGTCATAGGGGGAACCGTCGCCCGCGGACGCTTCGATGTACTGCATTTGAATATGAATGCAATCCCGCGCGCCACGGATCAGGCCGAGGATGCGGGCGAGATACTGCCCCTGCTGTCCACCGGGCAGCCTGTCGGGTGTCAGCAATGGGGTAATCCTCAGCGACAGGTCGTCGAAGACCCCGGGCGCGATCGGCGCCCGCTTCGCGCCAGCCCCGCGAGCGAGGCCGTTTGCATCGGCCGGCGGCGCCGGGTTGGTTTGCGCGGCGCGTTTTGCGTGCGCGTCCTCGATCGCCCTGGCGATCGCCGGCTGATCGGGGAGTTGATGGTCCGCGGCCTGCTGATGATCGTAGTTCAGATAGGCCGTGAAGACTCCCGCCAGCGCCGGGTCCTCGACGACGACGTGCCAGTCACGGTCTTCGGTCGACGGCGGATCGCTCGGGTCGGGCTCGTTGCTCCTGTTCAGATTGCCGCTCGAGAGCCAGACGGCGCTGCCGTCGCGAACGATGACCTTGATGTGATAGGCGGACGGAAACAGCCAGGCCGAGGCGAAAGGGTCGGAGCGCGTCAGTGCCCAGGCGATGCTGGCCCGCCCTCCGAGCGCCTGTCTGAGATCCTGAACCGTCTGCGCATCCGTCTGATCGCGGGTCGGATTCGGGGCGGGATCGTCCAGGACGAGTTGCAGCGTCCCGGGTGCGGCGAGACACCCCTGCACGTCCCGCAGAATCTCGGCCGAGGTGAAGTCGTACATGCCGATGCTCAGCGAGGACCTCGTACCACCGAGAAAGC
Source organism: Steroidobacteraceae bacterium (assembly GCA_035504335.1). GTDB lineage: Bacteria > Pseudomonadota > Gammaproteobacteria > Steroidobacterales > Steroidobacteraceae > FEN-1191. The sequence goes on from DATJSD010000105.1 coordinate 85,151, forward strand.
GCGCAAGCGTCACCAGGCCCGCGTCCGGGCTGACCGCCGTGGTCACCCTTGCCGTGATCGCCAAGCTCTCGAGCGGAGGACAACCCCTCGGCTCATAGGCCAGCTCGGGCTTTTCCCGGTGCGCGCTCAGGGCTCTGGCGGCGGTGGGTTGAGCCTGCAGTTGTGCCCTGAGTTTCCTTTGGGCTGCACTGCTTGCGCTCTTCAGGGGCTTGCCGCTGGGCAGCTCGCGCTCCAGCGGCCAATGTGGCTCCGCATCCTCGGGCCGTCGATAGATCTGGCTGACCTCGGCCGCCAGTGGATCACTCGCGCGCAGGCGCTGATATGCGCTGGCCTCACGCACATCGACCGGTATGCCGCCGATGAGCTGCGGGAGCGCCGCGCCGCGCCGCAGATCCGTCAACGGCTTCTTGGTATGAACCGTCGCGACGATGGCGCGCCTGCCGGTCAACTGGTGGCCGGCTATCTCATACCCGGGGCGCACCGTGAGCACACCGGGCTTGCGCAGGCGATGCAGATGCGTCGCGATCGTGCGATCGATGTGTCGGTCGGCAGCCCGGGGCGCCATCTCGCCATGGGCAGCGGCAGGCGCCGATGCCCCGCCGCTCAGGCGGCGATGACGTAGTCGGTCCACTCGGCGATCTTGCCGTCCTTGACGAAGAACACGCCGGCGACGTGGAAAACCCGCTCTCCCTGCGCCGAGGTGAAGTGATCGTGCCGCTCGGTGAGCACGATCGGGCCGGCCCCGTACAGGCGATGTATCTGGAATTGCACCTTGCGCGCGCGCTGCAGGAATGTGCCGATGAGCTGCAGAATCGCCGCGCGCCCGACCGTCGGCCGCGCGGTCTCGATCACACGGTAGACGGCGTCGTCGGCGAAGAACGCGCCCACCTGGTTCACATCGAGCGTCGACCAGGCGGCACAGAAATCCTTCACGATGCGCATGTGGGTCTGCTCGGCGGCGCGCAGGGCGCTGCCGCTGAGCTCGGCCGCCGCGGCGTCTGAGGATGCCCATCCCGCGGCGGCGAGCGCCACCAGTCCGGAGCCGGCCAGCGCCAGCAGCTCGCGACGCGGTGCTGAGAGGGTGACATCGACGTTATCCATGTGCCTGCTTCTCCTGGACGCCTGAGACGTCAATCGTTTCCGGCCGTCGCCTCGACCGCGACCGGGCCCATCAGCGACGCACCGACGTCGGCGCCCCCGCGCAACAGCGCATATTCCTTGGGCGGGTGATCGGCCCTGAAGACGGCGCGCATCTCGTTCTGGGAGATGTGCGCGGTGACGTGCTTGTAGAACGGAATGCCGCTGTTGCTGTCGGCGTCCCCCCAGTCCTCGTGCAGGATGTTGAAGTGCAGCGTATCGGCGTCGATGCTGAAATCGTCCAGCGCCGCCATCGTCCACGGGTTGTCGCAGGGACCGCACACCATGCCGCGCAGCCTGTCGCCGACCCGGCGGATGATGAAGAACTGCTTGTCGATGCCGGCGCCGAAACCGAGCCACACGCCCGCGACCCTGGCGGCGGTGAGCCGCTCCCAGGGGCCGGGCTGCTGGTAGGGTGCCGGCGGACGTATCGGCCCGCGCGGACGCAGCGGTGCGACCGGCGGCGAGCCGCGTGGCAGGCGCTGCACCGGAACGAAGACCAGCGGGGCGGGTGAGCGCGGATCCTTGTGCAGCGTCCAGCTGAAATGACCGTCGTGGGCCGCCCCGGGCGCGCCGCTCGTGCCGTTCACGATGAGCTCGCCGTGCCGCGCCTGCGCGCTCAGGTGATCCACATAGGCGGTGCTGCCGTCGTCGCGTACGTGCGTGACGATGCAGCGCAGGCCCCCGGGTCCGAGCGTGCCGTCCACGAAGGCGAGAGTCGTGGCGTCATCGCAATGCGTGCAGTAAATCCCGCGCACCCTGGTTCCGCGGATCGAGAACTCGTAGATGTGCGGGTCGGCGTGACCGGTTTCCCAGCCACCGCGATAGTCGTCGGCGTCCTGTGCCGCCGCCGGCGGCGCGACGGCCCACACCGCCACCGGCATGGCCAGCAGCGCCAGCGCCGCGAGCCGCTTGTGCATGCACGCCCCCTTGCGAACTTGCAGGGAGCCTAGCAGATCCGCGGGCCGGCGAGACAGCGGCATGCGGCGCGGCCTGCGAGCGCTCGAGCGCTCGACCCCCCGGCCGCTCGACCCCTAATGCTCGGCGGTCGCCTCGAATGCCACCGGGCCGATCATCGAGAACGGGAAGTAGGCCAGCGGCTGCTGCTCGATCGGCAGGTTGTTGGCGATCGCGCTGATGACCCGCAGCTCATTGCCGGCGAGATGGGCGGTGATGCGGTTGTAGAAAGGCAGGTCGGCGGCGCCGAAATCCTCGTGATGGATCTCGAAGGTCACGGTATCCCCCTGGATGCGGAAATCGTCCATCGCTGCCATCGTGTAGGGGTTGTCGCACGGACCGCACACCATGCCCAGCAGCCGCTCGCCCACCCTGCGGAAGATGAAGTGCTGCTTGTCATGCCCCGTGCCGGCGAACCACACCCCGACCAGCCGCTGCGGGGTGATCGGCTCCCACGGTCCGGGCTGCGCATAGGGCTGTGGCCTGAACAGCCCCACCGGGGGCGGACGGCGGCGCAAGGGGGGTCGATGGGCCTCGTAGGCGGCGACGTTGCGCGCCGGTGCGCCGGCCTGGGGCAGCACGGGGGTCGCGGCGCCGGCGAAGTCGGCCGGGCCGCGCGGATCCTTGTGCATCGTCCAGCGAAACGCACCGCCATGCGGTCCCCCCGCCTGGCCACTGACTGCCAAATGATCGTCCTCGATTCTCGCGGTCGCGTGATCCAGGTAGGCGGTGCTGCCGTCGTCGCGCACGTGCCGGACGATGAAACTCATCGCCTCCGGCGCCAGCGTGCCCTCCACGAAGGCCAGCGTGGTGGCATCGGCACAATCGGCGCAGTAGACACCGGTGACGCGCTGGCCGTGGATCTCGAAGTCGTAGACGCGCTCGACGCCATCTACGCGTGTCTCCCAGCCGCCGCGCACCTGATCGGCATCGAGTGCCCACGCGCCCGGCGCGCCGAGCAGCGCCAGGCACAAGACGAGTATCGCCTTCATCGTGTGCGCCATGGTACGCGCGCCCGCATGTACGCGCGCCCGCGTGTGCGGTGTTATACCGCCCGCAGGTCTCAGCGACCGCCCGGCGGATAGGCCGGCAGCCCCGGCGGCGCGGGCGGCAGCCCCGCCGGCCGGCTCGCCGCCTCGCGCCCCAGGGCCCGCAGCAGATCGCTGACCGCAGCCTGCAGCTGTGCATCGGTGCCCGCCAGCAGCTCGGCCGGCGAGTCCTGCACCGGCAGGTCCGGCTGCACGCCATGATTCTCGATGATCCAATGCGAGTCCAGGCCGTAGGGGGAGGTCTCCGGAATGGTGATGTAGCCACCATCCAGCAGGCTCCACTCGCCACGGTAGAAACGCACGCCGCCCCAGGTGCGCCTGCCGATGAGCGGGCCGAGACCGTAACGACGGAAATAGTAGGCGAGCAGCTCCCCATCGGAGGCCGTGTACTCGTTGATCAGACACACCTTCGGGCCGGCGAGCAGCCGCGAGGGCGTGCTCAGCGCGGCGCCCTCCCGATTGGTCGTCATGCCGATGAGCACGCGGCGCAACCGCTCGAGCACGATCGGGTCGGCGACCCCGCCGATGTTCCAGCGGTCATCGAGAATCAGCGCCCGGCGATCGAGCTGGCCGTAGAACTGACGGATGAACTGTTCGATGCCGGCCTCGTCCATGTCGCCCAGATAGACGTAGGCCACGCGGCCGCCGGAGGCGCGCTCGACGAGCTCGCGGTTGTGGTCGATCCACGCGTTGGAGCGCAGCAGCAGCTCATCGTCCAGCGGCCTCACGAGCACATCGCGGGTCTGTACGCCGCCGCCCGCGGCGATCGTCAGGCGCACGGTGCGGTGCTGCTTGCCCACGAGGTCGCTTTCGGGTGCCGTGCCCACGCGCACCGCTACGCCGTCGATCGCCACCAGCTCGTCACCCGCGTGCACATCGAGGCCCGGCTCGGTCAGCGGCGAGCGGTAGTCCGGACGGGTGTTGTCGCCGGCGTAGATGCGCGCGAACACGTAGCGCCCGGTGCGCGCATCGACGCCGTAGTCAACGCCCAGGTAGGCGCTCGGGGCGCGCGGCTCGCTGCGCTCACGGTCCCCGCCGGCCACGTAGGTGTGGGAGTTGCTCAGCTCCCCGAGCATCTCGCCGATGAGATAGTTCAGATCGGTGCGCGACCCCGCGAGCGGCAGCAGCCGCTCGTAGGAGCGGCGCACACCGGCCCAGTCCACGCCGTTCATCTGCGGGCGATAGAAGAAGTCGCGCTCCAGCCGCCAGGCGGAAGTGAACATCTCCGCCCACTCCTGGCGCGGATCGATGCGTATGCGCATGTGCGCGGTATCGAGCGGCTGCGCATCGGCGGCGGCGCGCGCGGCCGCGGGCCCGGCCGGCACCACGTAAAACGACGGGCGATCGCCCGCGTCGCGCCGGTACATCAGCCAGCGGCCGTCGGCGCTGACCACGTAGCTCGTCAGGTCATCGATCAGCACGCGGTCGCGCCGCGCGCCCAGATCGTACAGATGCAGCGCGCTCGGCTCGCCCGCGAGGGGCGCGGCGATCGTCGAGGGCGGTACGGTCTGGTAGTAGATCAGCGGGCCGCGCACGTCGAAGCCGGCCAGCGTCGCCGGCGGAATCGGCACCGGCACGGCGCGATCCATCAGGCCGTCCAGGTCGATATGCAGCGGACCGATCAGCGTGTGATCGGCAGCCTCGCCCGCGGGCGAGGGCGCCGTCCCGGCGGCACGCGGCGCGAATGGCGAGGGCTCGTGCGCCTGCAGCGTCGCGACGTACAGGCCGCTGGTCTTCAGATCCGCGATGTCCAACTCGTTCTCGGCCAGCACCGGGTTTTCGTGCCGGCTGGACAGAAAGAACAGGTAGCGCCCGCTCGGGCCGAAGCGCGGCGCGAAGTCGTCGAACCCGGGCTTGCTGACGCACGTGGCCCGGCGCGTCGCGACCTCGTACAGCCAGATGCGCCGCTGCTGGGTGGCATCGGTGAGGCTGTAGGCGAGCCAGCGGGCATCCGGTGACCAGGAGTAGTCATGCATCTCCTGGTAGCGGTCCTGTGCCACCGGCACCGGTGCCTCACTGCCGTTGACCGCCACGTACCACAGCCGATGCGCACTGTCCGAGAAGGCAATGCGCGCGGAATCGGCCGACCACACGGGCCGATAGAAGTAGCCGCTCGCGAAATGCGTGAGCAGCCGCTCGGGGCCGCCCCCCGCGGCTCGCACCGCGATCTGCTGCTCGCCCGACGCATCGGTCGTATAGGCAATCAGCCGTCCATCGGGCGACCACGCCGGATGGTCCTCGTCCGCATCCGAGCTCGCCGTCAGGTCGCGCGTGTCACCGCGACCGGCCGGCAGCGAGAACACGTCGCCGCGTGCGACCAGCAGGGCGCGCCGGCCGTCGGGCGCCAGATCGTAGTCGGTCACCTGCGCGTTGTCCGGATCACGGATGTAGCGGCTCGCGTCGATCACGCGCGGCGCGGTGCGCCCGCCGTCGTCCGGCACGCGCACCGTCAGCCGGTGCAGCGCTTCCGCGGGCAGGTCCAGCACGTACAGCCAGCCGCCCTGCTGGAACACGATGCCGTCGTCGCCGAGGCTCGGAAAATCGATGTCGTAGTCGGTGAAGTGCGTGATCTGCCGCAGGCCGTGCGTCGCAAGATCGTAAGCCCAGAGATTTTCGCGGCGCGCCGCGCCGCGGTCGGACAGGAAGTAGATCGTGTCGTGATACCACATCGGCGCGGTATCGGTGCCGTGCCAGCGGGTCAGGCGTTGCAGCCGTCGTGTGGTGAAATCGTACAGGTACACGTCCTGCGCGAGGCCGCCGTCGTAGCGCTTCCAGTTGCGGAAGTTGCTGAAGATGCGGTTGTAGGCGATGCGGCGGCCGTCGGGGCTGAAGGACAGCAGCCCGCCGCGATCCAGCGGCAGCTCGCGCGGCAGCCCGCCGGAAAGCCCTACCTCGAAGAGCCTGCTGTCCCACAGGTTCCAGGCCTTGCGGCGCGACAAAAACACGATCTGTCGCGAATCGGGCGTCCACGTGACCACCAGATTGTTCGGCCCCCAGCGCAGCGGCGCATCCGTCATCACATCCGACCAGTAGGTCAGCCGGCGCGCCGCGCCGCCTGCGGCCGGCATCACGTAGACATCGGTATTGCCGTGATGGTCGCCGGTGAAGGCGATCCAGCGCCCGTCGGGCGAGAAACGCGGCATCCAGTCGATGCCCGGATCGCTGCCGAGGCGCCGCGCCACCCCTCCGCCGCGCGCCACCTCCCAGAGACTGTCGTGTGCCACGAACACGATCTGCCCGCCGTGCAGCGTCGGAAAGCGCATGAGCGTCGCGCCGGGACCGGGCGTCGGCGTCGCGCCGGGCGGATCCATCGCGCCCGCCGCGGCATAGGGCGCCGTGGCCGGGTCGGCGCCGAGCGCCGTATCGGCGACGAGGCACAGCATCGCGGCCGCCGCGGCGAGCACGGCGACGCTGGCGGCAGTGCGGAGACTGGCGACAGTGGCGGCCGTGGCCACGGCGGCCGTCGCGACGGCGGCGGGCCGGGTTGCGGCCATCTCGACTCCCCGACACCTCAGGATGGGCAGGAGCCGGATGCTAGCACCCGCCCGTGCGCCCACCAGTGAGGTGCGTCTCCTCCTGGGCCGCCGCGGTCACGGGGGTTTCGTCTGGCGGGCTCGAACATTCACTCACTGGAGGATTAATATACGGAACTTCACGCTATAAAGTATCTATAGAGATACAATGATTGGCGTCCGGCATGCCGCGCGCGCCGCCTTTCTGGCAACATCCCCGCCGATGCCAGCCGCGCGCCACAGCATCTCGCAGAACGCCGACGTGCGCTTTCTGGGCAAGCTGCTCGGCGATGTGATCCGCGCCCAGGGTGGCGCGGCGCTGTTCGAGCGCATCGAGACGATTCGCGCCGCCTCGGTCGATCGCTATCGCGGCGTCGGCGAGCCGCACGCCCTCGCCGCCGGACTGGAGTCCCTGTCGCTGGACGAGACGGTCGCCTTCGTGCGCAGCTTCATGCTGTTCTCGATGCTCGCCAATCTGGCCGAGGACCGCCAGGCGAGCGCCAGCGGACAGAACACCACGCTGGCATCGGCGCTGGAGCAATTGCGCTCGCAGGGCGTCGATATCGCGCAGGCCCGCGAGGTGCTGAACCGTGGGCTGATCGTGCCGGTGCTCACGGCCCATCCGACCGAGGTGATGCGCAAGAGCCTGCTCGATCACCGCCACCGCATTGCCGCGTTGCTGCAGCTGCGCGACGCCGGCCACAGCGAGACGCCGGACGGCGCGCTGGTCGAGCAGCAGATCCTGCGCCGCATTGCCCTGCTGTGGCACACGCGGGCGCTGCGACCCGAGCGACTCTATGTGGCCGACGAGGTCGACAACGCGCTCGCCTACCTGCGCGAGGTGCTGCTGCCGCTGCTGCCGACGCTGTATGCCCGCTGGGAGCGGCTGCTCGGACAGCGTCCCGCGAGCTTCCTGAGGATCGGCAGCTGGATCGGCGGCGATCGTGACGGCAATCCGCACGTGACGGCCGAGTCGCTGCGGCTGGCGCTCGCGCGAGCGGCGCAGACGCTGCTCGCGGACTATCTCGAGCAGCTCAACGCGCTCGGCGCGGAATTGTCCGTCTCCAGCGAGCTCGCGTCCGTGTCCCCGGCGCTGGCGGCGCTCGCCGAGCGCAGCGGCGACCTCAACCCGGCGCGCGCCGATGAGCCGTACCGGCGTGCGCTCACCGGTATCTACGCGCGGCTCGCCGCGACCTATCAGAGGCTCTGTGGGCGTGCGCCGCCGCGTCCGGCGTCGGTGGCCGCCGAGCCCTACGCGTATGCACGCAGCCTGCTCGAGGATCTCGTCACGGTGGAACAGTCGCTGCAGATCCAGAGCCGGATCGAGCCCACGACGGGCAGTCGACTGACGCGCCTGATCCGTGCCGTCGAGACTTTCGGCTTTCACCTGGCGACGCTGGACCTGCGGCAGAACAGCGACGTGCACGCGCGCGTGGTCGCCGAGCTGCTCGCGGTCGCGGGCGCCTGCGCGGATTACCTGGCGCTGGACGAGGCGGCGCGCGTGGCGCTGCTGCGCCGCGAGCTCGCGGGCGCGCGGCTGCTGGCCAGCCCGTTTGCCAGTTACAGCGAGCTGACCCGCTCCGAGCTCGAGATCATGCGCGCCGCCGCGCAGGCACATCGGCTCTACGGACCGGCCTGCATCGACAGCTACGTCATCTCCCATTGCCAGAGCGTCTCGGATCTGCTCGAGGTCGACATCCTGCTGAAGGAGGCGGGGCTGTACCGCGGCGACGCGGAACGCGGCCCCGGGGAACGCGGCGGCGATGCCACGCCGCGCGCGGCCATCATGGCGGTGCCCCTGTTCGAGACCATCCACGACCTGGAACAGGCGCCGGCCATCATGAGCGCCTGGCTCGCGCTGCCGGAGAGCTCGGCCGCCGTCGGCGCCCGGGGATACCAGGAGGTCATGGTCGGCTATTCGGACTCGAACAAGGACGGCGGCTACCTGACCTCGGCGTGGAGCCTGTACCGGGCCATCAGCGCGCTCGCCGCGGTTTTCGAGCGGCAGGGCACCGCCCTGCAGATCTTCCACGGCCGGGGCGGCGCAGTCGGGCGCGGCGGGGGCTCCTCCTTTGCCGCGGTCGTCGCGCAACCTTTCGGCACGGTGCGTGGCCGCATCCGCATCACCGAGCAGGGCGAGATCATCTCCGCGAAATACGGCACCCAGGAGAGCGCGGCGCTGAATCTGGAATCGATCACCGCGGCCACCGTGCTCGCCTCGCTCGGCAGGACGCAGCTGCCGGAAGATCGTCGCCGCCGATTCACCGATGCCATGGCGCAGCTCTCGCAGGACTCGTTCAGGGCATACCGGGCGCTGGTGTACGAGACCCCGGGGTTCACGCAATTCTTTCGTGAGATGACCCCGCTGATGGAGATCGCGCAGCTCAAGATCGGCTCGCGCCCGGCGTCGCGCACCGACTCGCAGCGCATCGAGGATCTGCGCGCCATCCCCTGGGTATTCAGCTGGGCGCAGGCGCGGGTGATGCTGCCCGCCTGGTACGGCGTCGGGCAGGCGCTGAGCGCGTTCTCCGACCGCGGCCTGCTGCGGGAGATGCTCGAGGCCTGGCCGTTCTTCCGGACCACCCTGGATAATCTGGAGATGGTGCTGTCCAAATCCGACATGCAGATTGCGGCCCGCTATGCCACGCTGGTCGAGGATCCGGCGCTCGCAGGGCCGATCTTCGCGCGCATCCGCGCCGCCTGGAGCCAGACCGCCGAGCGGCTGCTCGAGCTGACCGGTGAGACGCGCCTGCTGGAGAACAATCCCGCCCTGGATGCCTCCATCCGCCTGCGCCTACCCTACATCGAGCCCTTGAACCTGCTGCAGGTGGAGCTGCTCAAGCGCCACCGCGCCGGCGAAAGCGACGAGCGCGTGCGCCAGGGCATACACCTGTCGATCAACGCGATCGCCACGGCGCTGCGCAACAGTGGCTGAGCGCCGCGGGACAGGCCGCGCAGGCTGTCGCGGGACAGGCCGCCGCGACACAGACCGGCGCGGCACGGGCCGCCGCGGCACAGGCCACGGGACAGGGTGGGTGTTGGCGCTGCTCGCAGTCGCCGCGATGCCGGGGCTGTTCACGGTGCCGGCGCGTGCGGCGCAAGTGCTCGGCGTACGCGTGACGCGCGAGCAGGCGCGCTTCCTCATCGGCATGCGGATCGTCTTCGACGCCGCGCCCGCGCGGGTATTCGCGGCGCTGCGGGATTACCCGGCCATGGTGCGCTACAACCCGGATCTGCGGGCGGTGCGGGTCGAGACGACCTCCGAGCCGGATCGCGTGCGGCTCTTCACGACCGTTCACACCTGCGTGCTGCTGTTCTGCAAAACGGTACGCCAGCAGCAGCTCATGACGGCGAGCGCGAGCGCCGACGGCGGCGGCATTCTGCAGGCGCAGCTGATACCGCAACGCGGCGCCTTCGAGGGCCATGCCCGCTGGACGGTCGAGCCCTGCCGCGCGAACCGCTCACCGACGTGTATGGACGTTCGGATCGTGCTGGTGCCGCTGTTCTGGATGCCACCGGTGCTCGGCCCCTGGCTCATTCGCCGGAAGATGCAGCAGGAGGCGCAGCTGACGAGCCGCGGGCTCGAGCGCATCGCTCACGGCGCGGCAGCGCTCGGCGCGGCGCATCCGGGTGGATGAGTGGGACCTTCGGGCGAATACCTCTGACGTATTCGCCCGAAGGTCCCACTCATCCACGCGGAGAGGTTACGCCGTGCTCCGCCGTGCCCGGTCCGCTAGCTAGGCTAGTTCAGGCGCGCCAGCAGCGTCTCGAGGGCGACCTCGCCGTCGGCCTGCACCCGCACCGACAGCCGCTCCCTGGGATCGGGCTCGCGGGTCAGCGCATAGGGCGCCCCGGCGTAGAGCCGATCGAGGAAGCTCACGAGCGCAGGCTGCAGCTGCGCGTAGGCCGCATCCGTGTTGGGCGCCTGCAGGCGGTCGTTGGCGAAGAACTGCAGCCGATTGCCGCGAAGCTGCAGCGCGCCCTGCAGCTCGCCATCGGCGCTCATGAGCCGCGCGGCGTTCAGCGCCTTGCGCGCAACGTGTGCCACGCGCTCGGGCAGCTCGCCGTCGAGCCGCCGCTTGCTGTAGTACAGCACGCCGCGCTCGTGACCGGTCTCGTCCAGCGCGTAGTTCCCCTCGTGAGCGATGAGCATGACGCCGGGACCGGCAGGCACGTGACTGTAGTCGGCCACGTCGATGAGCAGCTCCTCGAGGGCGTTCTGCTGGATCCAGCGGTGATACATCGGGATCAGCTTGAGGATGTCGAGCCGCTGTGCGTCGGCGGCGAAGAATTTGATGCCCAGCTTGTGCAGATCCATCATCGTCAGCTCGTCGCCGGCTCACGCCAGTCCCCGCCAGGTCCCCCGCTAGGTCGTCGCTTCAACGCTCGGCGCGGCCGCGGCCGCGGACAGCTCGAGTCGCGCCAGGGCGCCGGCGCGCTGTTCGCTCATGCGCTGCTGGAAGCTGTAGGCCGCCTCGATGAACAGCTGCGCCTCCTCCACCAGGTGCCTCGCCTTGTCCGGCGCGAACGCCCGGTTGCGGTCCGCGTGGCGGTGGATCAGATACAGGGCGAACTTGCCGCCCGCGTACTGACCCGCGTCCGGCGACTGGAACAGCTGGGTGTCGTAGAAGCGGGTCTTGAATTCCGCGACGATGCGGTCCGGATCGTCGGACAGATCCCACAACTGCGTGCGCACCAGGCCCCTCGCCGCGACGAGCATCGACTGATAGGCCGTCTCGTCGGCCTTCTGGAACTCGCCCTGCTCCAGGTAAACCTGCGCCTCGAAGTTGCGCTGCTCGGCCGCCTGCAGATCGAACTCGATCTGCATCACCACCTCGCCGGCGCACTCGCCGGTGGTGATATCCGAGGTCGTGAACTCGCGCGGGTCGCGCCAATCCGAGTAGAAGCTGCGGTCCACGGCATACGCGGGCACCGCGGCGAAGGCGTCCACCATCTCCTTGAGCGCCTTCTTGCCGATGCGCGCGGTGTAGTCCTTGAAGCGCTCACCCGCGTGGCGCTCGGCCAGGTAGCGCTGCGTCACGTGGTCGATGAACTCGGGAATGCGCTTGGAAGGAACGGCACCGATGGTCAGACCGTAGGTCGCGCCGTTGTTTTCCCATTCCCCACCCATGAGCACGCGAAAATGGGGAACCGTCGCGCCGCCAATCTTGCGCGACACCCCGTAGAAGCCGATGTCCGCCAGGTGGTGCTGTCCGCAGGAATTGAAGCAGCCGGACATCTTCAGGTGCAGATCGCGCACCGCCGGATCGATCCCGCCCTGCTTCTGCCGCTGCACCAGCCGCTCGCGCATGACGGCGGCGAGTCCGCGGGACGCGGCGATGCCCAGCTTGCAGGTGTCGGTGCCCGGGCAGGCGACCACGTCCTCGATCTTGCCCGCACCGCCCACGGCCAGATCCAGGCGCGCGAGCTGCGCATACAGCGCCGGCACGTCGGCCTCGGACACCCAGCGTAGCACCAGGTTCTGCTCGGAGGTGGTGCGAATGTGGTCGCCGACGAAGCGGCGGGCGACGTCGGCGAGCTGGCGCATCTGCCAGGAGGTGATGTCGCCCAGCGGCAGGGTGACCGTGGCCACGACGTAGCCGGGTTGCCGCTGGGCGCAGAGGTTGGTCGCGCGCCAGGCCTCGAGCTCAGCATCCGGATGGGTCAGCTCCGGACTCGAGGCGGCTCTGGCCGGCACCTCCTGGTAGCGCTCGACGTCCTTGAGGTAACCGGTCCAACGCGGATCGGGAGGCAGGATCCTGCGCTCCTCGAGAACCAGGCGGCGAAATTCCTCCAGGCCGAGCTTCTCCACCAGGAACTTCATGCGCGCGCGGCCGCGGTTGCGCTTCTCGCCCAGACGCGCGAAGACGCGGCAGGTCGCCTGCGCCAGCGGCAGGATCTCCTCTTCCGGCACCGCGGCATCGAACAGCTTGGCATCGTAGGGCACGGCGCCCAGCCCGCCGCCGACCACGACCTCGAAGCCGCGGTGGCTGACACCGTTCACCTGCCAGGTCCTGGCGATGAAACCCAGATCGTGGATGTTGGTCAGGCCGCAGCTGCTGGTTCTGCAGCCCGAGAAGGCGATCTTGAACTTGCGCCCCATGTCCTGGGTGTCCTGGTGACCCAGCAGGTGGTAGGCCATGGCGCGGGCATAGGGCGTGGTATCGAACGCCTCGCGGCGGCACACGCCGGCCAGCGGACAGGCCGTGACGTTGCGCACGGCATTGCCGCAGGCCTCGCGGGTGGTGATGCCGACGGACGCGAGCCGCCGCATCATGTCGGGCGTGTCCTCGATGTGCACGTAGTGCAGCTGCACGTCCTGGCGGGTGGTGATGTGACAGATGGCGTCCGAGTACTCCTCGGCCACGTCGGCGAGCACCTCCATCTGGGCCGGGTTGAGGCCGCCGAAAGGGATCTTGATGCGCTGCATGCCCGGCGCATCCCACACGGTCTCCGCGCCCTTGGTCGCGGGAGTCGGAAACGCCAGGCTGCGATGCGTGATGCCGTCGTGGCGCTGACCGTTGTCGTAGCGCTGGCCGTAGGCGCCGCGGCGCAGTCGCGCCTCGGCGAACAGCTTGTCCTCGAGCCTGCCCTGCCGCTTCAGCTCGATCTGACCCTCGTAGAGGTCGATCTCGCGCGCGAGGTCGGCCGGCATTCGAGTCGCGAGATGTTGCTTCCAGCTGGCCAAAGTCGGTGGTATCCGAGTGTCGCAGCCATGCGTCGGCTGCGGGACGTCGGCGCCACGGTCAGCGCCATGTCCAGGGCCGCCGCGAGCCTGCCCAGGATTGAGCCTCGCGATGATAGGCGCCGGTACCGGGGGGGCTCAACGCCCCGGATTAGATTCGTTACGCATATGCATATCCCGTTTCGGCCGCATCGCCGGCGCGCGCGCGAGCCCAGCGCCGCGCGCCGGTGGTGTGATCACACCGCCGGGCGGCGGAAATCCCGTTAATTTCCTGTCACTTGCACGAGTGACTCGGTGCCCCTCACCGCTGCGTCGATCGGCGCAGCAGCTCGGCAAACTCACCGGCCGGTATGGGGGTGCTGAAATAGTAGCCCTGCATCTCATCGCAGGCGTGCTCGCGCAGGAACGCCTTCTGCTGCGGCGTCTCGACACCCTCGGCGACGATCGTGAGGCTCAGCGTCTTGCCCATCGCAATGATCGCCTCGGTAATGGCACGGTCCTCCGCCTCGTGCGGGATGTCGCGGATGAATGATCGATCGACCTTGAGCGTATCGATCGGCAGGCGCTTCAGCTGGGCGAGCGAGGAGTAACCGGTGCCGAAGTCATCGATCGCCAGGCGAACGCCCAGCGCCTTGATCTCGGACAGCACGCGCACGGCGCGCTCGGCGTTGTGCATGATGCTGCTTTCGGTGAGCTCGAGCTCCAGCAGCTCGGGGCGCACGCCGTACTCCGCGAGCGCCGCGGCGATATCGGCCACCAGGCCGGCGTCCTGAAGCTGCCGCATGGACAGATTCACGCAGATGCGCACCGCCGGCAGCCCCTCCCGCACCCATTGAGCGCTTTGCGCACACGCGCTGCGCAGCACCCAGCGTCCGATGGGCACGATCAGGCCGGTCTCCTCCGCCACGGGAATGAACTGTACCGGGGAGACGGGCCCGAGCGCGGGGCTGTTCCAGCGCAGCAGGGCCTCGACCCCGGTGATCGCGTCGGTCTCGATGCTGACCTTCGCCTGGTAATGCAGCGCGAGCTCGTCGCGCTCGAGCGCCTCACGCAGACAGGTCTCGATGGCCAGGCGCCCGGCGCTGCGCGCGCACAACGACGATGAATAGAACTGATAGCGGTTCTTGCCTTCCTCCTTGGCGACGTACATGGCCAGATCGGCGTTCTTCAGCACGGCGTGGTCGTCCTGATCGGACTGCGGATGCAGGCAGATGCCGACGCTGGCGGTCACGCGGCACTCCTGCCGGTTGATCTGCACCGGGCGCATGGCCACCGACAGGATGTGGCGCGCGACCGTGGAGACCTGCGACTGATCGCACACGTCCTGCAGCACCACGACGAACTCATCGCCTCCGAGCCGCGCGACGATGTCGCTGCTGCGCAGGCATTCGCGAAAACGCACCGCCATCTCGCGCAGCAGCGCGTCGCCGGCGTCGTGCCCCAGCGAGTCGTTGATGGTCTTGAAGCGGTCCAGATCGATGAACAGCACGGCGATCTTCGAGCCGCGCCGTTTCGCGCTCTCGCTCGCGAGCGCGAGCAGCTGCACGAACATCGCCCGGTTCGGCAGTCCCGTGAGCCCGTCGTGCGTCGCCAGGTACTGCACCTGCTGTTCGGCCAGCTTGCGCGAGCTGATATCCTCGACGATGGACACGTCATACAGGCGCCGTCCGGCGGCGTCGCGCCGCACGGCGACCGTCAGCGCGACCCAGATCGAGCCGCCGTCCCGGTGCAGGTAGCGCTTCTCCATCTTGAATGAATCGATCTCGCCCCGGCGCAGCTGGTCGCGCATGCCGTCCGTCGCGTTGACGTCGTCCGGATGGGAGATCTGCTTCACGTTCAGCTCGAGCAGCTCCGGCTCGCTGTAACCGAGCATCTGGCAGAGCCGCGGATTGACGTAGAGAAACCTGCCGGAGTCATCGACGTGCGCGATGCCGACGGCGGCGAGGGTGAGGGTGGATGCCAGGCGCTGCGCGCTGTCGCGCAGCTGCTCGGCCGCGATCGCCTGGTGCAGGTACAGGCTCACGATCGGGCCCGCGGCGCGCAGCGTATCGATCGCGTCCGCGACGCTGCGCTGCGCCGCCCGGGGTCCCTCGAAGGCGATCAGGCCCAGCAGTCGCGTGCCCGAATGCAGCGGCAGGATCACACCCCGGCCACGGGGTTGCCACGCCTTCGGCTCCTGCGCCTGCAGCGCATCGGCGGAAAGCTCGCTGATCCACACGGGCTCATCGCCGAGCCATGGCGGCGCACGCGCGCCGGCCGGCGCCGGCGAGGTTGCGGCGGGCCCGCCCGTCGGCCAGCGGGTGAGCTCGATCAGATTCCCAGAAGCCTCATCGAGCCACCAGCAGACGCCGCCCGACCAGCGCTGCTGCTCGCAGATCGAGCGGATGGCGCCCTCGATCCCGTGCAGGCAGTCCCCGGCCGCGAGGAAGCTGTGGATGAGTCTGCGCCCAAGATCCGGCGCCGGGGCCCGGGAGGAGTCGTCGGCGCGCCCGGCGCGCCTGGCCGACGGCCGCACGGACTTGGCGGCGCGCAGGCGCGACAGTGGCCGGGAAGGCGGGTTGATGCGAGTACTCCTGCTGCAACCGGCGCGGCAGAGCCTGCGTGCCCCGGCAGTTCGCTGCATGCTAGGGTCAAGCCTCGCTCCCGCGTGGCGAATGCGTCTCAGTCGGGTGCGCCCGAGTCATGATGTCGATCACAGTCGCGCGCGCCTGACGGTCAGGCGCCGCCGGACTCCCCGTCCGCATCCAGCGCGTCAGCCTCTTCCTCCTGTCCCTCCGAGTCCTGCATCCCCAGCTCCTTGAGCTTGCGCGTGAGGGTATTGCGTCCCCACCCCAGCAGCTTCGCGGCGTCCTGCCGGTGGCCGTGCGTGTGGCGCAGCGCGACCGTGATCAGCGTGCGCTCGAAGGCGGGCGTGGCGTCCTCCAGCAGGGGACGCGGCGGGGAGCCGGCCTGGCGGTCGGCCCACTGTGCGAGCGCGCCGGTCCAATCCTCGTCGATGCCGGCCCCGACGCCCGGGCCGCGCATCTCCACCGGCAGATCGTCCAGACGAACCTCGTTCCCGGGGGCGAGCACCGTCAGCCGCCGGCACAGGTTCACCAGCTCGCGCACGTTGCCCGGCCAGGCGTAGGCGATGAGCCGCTCGCACACCTCCACGCTCAGCGACTTGGGCTCCACGCCGAGCTCCTGCGCGGCGAGCCGCAGATAGTGCTGCAGCAGATCGGCGACGTCCTCGCGCCGCGCTCGCAGCGGTGGCAGCTCGATGTGGATCACGTTGAGACGGTGGAACAGGTCCTCGCGGAACAGTCCGGCACGCACGCGCTCCTCCAGGTTCTGGTGCGTGGCGGCGATGACGCGCACGTCCACGCGTATCGGCACCTGTCCGCCGACACGGTAGAACTCGCCCTCGGCCAGCACCCGCAGCAGCCGGGTCTGCAGCGGCAGGGACATGTCGCCGATCTCGTCGAGGAACAGCGAGCCACCGTCGGCCTGCTCGAAGCGCCCACGGCGCAGGGAGTCCGCGCCCGTGAAAGCCCCCTTCTCGTGCCCGAACAGCTCCGACTCCAGCAGCTCCGCCGGAATCGCCGAGGTATTCAGCGCGATGAAGGGCTTGTGCGCGCGCGGACTGTGCTCGTGCAGCGCGCGAGCGGCCACTTCCTTGCCGGTGCCCGACTCCCCGGTGATCAGCACGTTCACGCTGGAGCGCGACAGCCGGCCGATCGCGCGGAATACCTGCTGCATCGACGGGGCGCGTCCCAGCAGCTCCGGGATGCGCGCGGCGCCGTTGCCCATGAGCCCTTCGCGCGCCCCACCGGTCGCGTTGGCCGTGCCGAGCGCACCGCCGGCGGCACGCCGCACCAGCTCCACGGCCTGATCGATGTCGAACGGCTTGGGCAGGTACTCGAACGCGCCGCTTTCGTAGGCCGATACGGCGTTGCCCAGATCCGAGTAGGCGGTCATCACGATCACCGGCAGTTCCGGATGCACGTCGTGCACCCGCCGCAGCAGGTCCAGCCCCGACTGCCCGGCCATGCGGATGTCGGTGATCAGCACGTCCGGCGCGTCACTGCGCAGCGCCATGAGCGCGGGCTCGGCGGAATCGAACGCCTTGGGGGTCATGCCGCCGTTGCGCAGCGCGCGCTCGAGCACCCAGCGGATGGAGTTGTCGTCTTCGACCAGCCAGACGCGCAGCGGCGCGCCTTCCGGTAGCTTGGTTGCGTTCGTCACATTCATGCAAAAGCCTCCTCGGCCGCAAGCGGCAGCAGCAGCGAGAACACGGTATGCCCCGGCTCGCTATCGAATTCGACGATACCCCCGTGGCGGGCGAGCAGCTCCTGGGCCACCGCCAGGCCGAGGCCCGTGCCATTCGGCCGGCCCGTCACCAGGGGATAGAACACACTCTTCATCAGCTCCGGCGGCACACCGTGCCCGTTGTCCTCGACCTGGATGTTCGCCACCAGCCGGTGGCGCGTCGCGCCGATGTTGATGTTGCCGGCCACGCGGGTGCGCAGCACGATGCGCCCGCCCGGCGGCGGCAGCGCCTGCAGGGCGTTGCGCCCGACGTTCAGCAGCGCCTGGATGATCTCGTTGCGGTCCAGCTGCGCGGCCGGCAGGCTCGGATCGTAGTCCCGCTCGATCACGACCCCCGCCGGGGCTTCGCTGCGCAGCAGCCGGAACACGTGCTCGCACAGCTCGTGGACATTGACCAGCGTCTTGTGGGGCGGACCGGACGGCCCGAGCATGTTGTCCACCAGCACCCGCAGCCGGTCCGCCTCGTTGATGATGACCGTCGTGTATTCGGTCAGGGCCGCATCCTGCAGCTCGCGCGACAGCAGCTGCGCCGCGCCCCGCAGGCCACCGAGCGGATTCTTGATCTCGTGTGCCAGCTGCCGGATCATCAGGCGGCTGCCGTCCAGACGCGAGAGCATCTCGCTCTCGCGCGTGATGCGCTGGCGCGTGCGCGCATCGGCGAGCTCGAGCAGCAGATGCGTGCCGGTCAGCTGCGGGGGCAGCGGTGTGACGGTGACGTCCACGACCGCCGCCTCGTGCGCGCGCAGCGGGCCGGAGGGCAGCAGCGAGATTTCGTGGCCTGCACAGGCCTCGCCGCGCTCGAGCGCGCGCTGCAGGATCTGCTCGAGCGCCTCGCAGGGCGAGAACAGCTCGGTGATCGGCCGGCCGCGCGCCTGATTCAGTCCCACCGCGAGCAGGTCCTGCGCTCCGACGTTGGCGTACACCACGCAGCAATGCGCATCGAGCACGATGACGCCGGTGTGCAGGGCGTCGAGCAACTCCGCGGAGTCGAAGTGCGCCAGCGGCGAGGACATCGACGACTCAACCGTGATCGGCACGGCGGCGCCTCCGATCCCAGGCGCCCGCCGGCCCCGCGGCCAGCGCCGCCGTCAGCGTCCGGAAGCGATCGGCGCCACTCCGTGTCCATTCGCCGGGGCATGCGGCAGGAGCAGGGAGGGGCGTTGCACGTAGAAGATCACCGGCTTCGCGGTGCACACGGTCATGCCCGCGGGATCCACCACCGTGGCCGTCAGCGTGTGCTGCCCGCGATAGGGCGAGTCGACCTGGAAGTTGGTACCGCTGTCGTCCGTCGCGGTCACGGGCTGACCGTCGACGCTGACCCGCACCCGATCCCCGGGGCGCAGCTGCGGCGCCAGCTGCACCGTGACCGGCACCGAGTCGGGAGCGTAGAACGATTGCTGCGACTGGGGCTGCACGATCGCGCAGTCCGCGTACGCCCCGGGAGCCGGTCCCGGCGGGCCGTTGCCGTCCCCCGCCGGCGCCGGCGCCGACTGGAAGGTCTGCGCGGGCGCGATTTCGACCTTTTGCGCACCCGGCTGCGGAGTGTCCGAGTAGTGCACCACACCCTGCGCATCCACCCAGCGGTAGGTGGTCACCGACCCGTCGGCGCCGCCAGAGTCCGCCGCCAGGGTCACGCCCGCGCCGATCAGCAGCCCGGCGGGCAGCGCGCACAACCCCAGCGCCAGGACCAGCGCGCCCGAGCTCGCCGCGCGTGAAACGACATAACGGTGCAGCGCTGTTCGCATCGGCTCCGAGCATAGCGCCGTCCGCGCCGCGCGGACAAAAATGGGTGACGGCACTGTGCGCGCCGTCACCCATGGATCGACCCGAGGGTCGGTCGCCCTGCACGCTCACCTCAGAGGCTGTAGTACATGTCGAACTCGACCGGGTGCGTGGTCATGCGCAGGCGCGTGACCTCCTGCATCTTGAGCTCGACGTAGGCGTCCAGCAGATCATGGGTGAACACCCCGCCGCGTAGCAGGAATTCCCGATCGGCGCTGAGCTGCTCGAGCGCCATGTCGAGCGAATGACACACGGTGGGGATGTGTTTGGCCTCCTCCGGCTCCAGGTCGTACAGATCCTTGTCGGTCGGCTCACCCGGATGGATCCGGTTCTGGATGCCGTCCAGCCCCGCCATCATCATGGCGGCGAAGGCGAAGTAAGGATTGGCGGTGGCGTCCGGGAAGCGCACCTCGATGCGGCGCGCCTTCGGGCTGGACACCCAGGGCACGCGGATCGACGCGGAGCGATTCCTCGCGGAGTAAGCCAGCATCACCGGGGCTTCGAATCCCGGTACCAGACGCTTGTAGCTGTTGGTGGTGGCGTTGGTCAGCGCGTTCAGCGCCTTGGCGTGCTTGATGATGCCGCCGATGTAGTACAGGCAGGTCTCGGACAGTCCCGCGTACTTGTCGCCCGCGAAGATGTTTTGACCGCCCTTGGCGAGCGACTGGTGCACGTGCATGCCGTTGCCGTTGTCCCCGACCAGCGGCTTCGGCATGAAGGTCACGCTCTTGCCGAAGCGCGCGGCGACGTTGTGCAGCGCGTATTTCAGCACCTGCACCTGGTCGGCCTTCTTCACGAGCGTGCTCGCGCCGATGCCGATCTCGGCCTGTCCGGCCGTGGCCACCTCGTGGTGGTGCACCTCGACGGTCAGCCCCATGTCCTCGCAGGCCTTGCACATCGCGCTGCGCAGGTCCTGGTAGGCATCCACCGGCGGCACCGGAAAGTAGCCGCCCTTGACGCCGGGACGATGCCCGAGATTGCCCTGCTCGAAGGAGGTCTCCGAGCTCCAGGCGCCCTGAGCCGAGGCCACCTCGTAGAAGGCTCTGTGCAGGTCCGCTCCCCAGCGCACCCCGTCGAAGATGAAGAACTCGTTCTCCGGCCCGAACAGCGCGCTGTCGGCAATGCCGGTGGATTTCAGGTAGGCCTCGGCGCGCTTGGCGAGCGAGCGCGGGTCGCGCCCGTAGCCCTGCATCGTCATCGGCTCGATCACGTCGCAGCGGATGTCGATCGTGGTCTGCTCGAAAAACGGATCGATCACGGCCGTGGAGGCGTCGGGCATCAGAATCATGTCCGAGTCATTGATGCCCTTCCAGCCGGCGATCGAGGAGCCATCGAACATCTTGCCCTCTTCGAAGAACCCCTCGGTCACGTATCGCGCGGGAATGCTGACGTGCTGCTCTTTGCCGCGGGTGTCGGTGAATCGCAGGTCGGCCCACTTCACCTCCTTATCCTTGATCAGCTTGACCACGTCGCTTGAACTCATATCGCCTCCAATGAATCCGACTTTCCTTATAGTGAGCGTTGGCCCCGCTCGGCTGCAGGCCCTGTGCCACTTCCACAGTTGACAAAATCCCACGGAATTTCAGGGAATTAGAGTGGCGCTGACTCCAGACGCATCGCGTGCGGGCGCTCTCTGCGCACAATTATAGTGCGCCACGCGAAAGCCCGCCCCGAATTCGAGCGGGTGGCTGGCTGAGTCTCGGGCTCGCGCGTCTCGCATATACTCGCGCGCTTCGCGCCCCCGGGGCCCATCGGCAGACCCTCATCCCTCCACGATCGGATGCAAACCCACACCCGCAACGCCGCCGCGCCGCAAACCTTTCAGGATCTCATCTTCAGCCTGCAACGCTACTGGTCGGCGCGCGGCTGCGTGATCCTGCAGCCCTATGACATGGAGGTCGGCGCCGGCACCTTTCACACCGCGACCTTCCTGCGGGCGATCGGGCCGGAGCCGTGGCGCGCGGCCTTCGTACAACCCTCACGCCGCCCCACCGACGGGCGCTACGGCGACAATCCCTTCCGCCTGCAGCACTACTACCAGTTCCAAGTGCTGATCAAGCCCTCGCCACCCGACA
Organism: Steroidobacteraceae bacterium; assembly: GCA_035504335.1. Classification (GTDB taxonomy): domain Bacteria; phylum Pseudomonadota; class Gammaproteobacteria; order Steroidobacterales; family Steroidobacteraceae; genus FEN-1191. The sequence goes on from DATJSD010000105.1 coordinate 106,656, forward strand.
TCCTCGAGCTGTACCTGGACAGCCTGCGCTCGCTCGGCTTCGACCCGCGTGTGCACGACGTGCGCTTCGTCGAGGACGACTGGGAATCGCCCACGCTCGGCGCCTGGGGACTCGGCTGGGAAGTGTGGCTCAACGGCATGGAGATCACGCAGTTCACCTACTTCCAGCAGGTCGGGGGACTGGACTGCCAGCCGGTCAGCGGCGAGATCACCTACGGGCTCGAGCGCCTCGCCATGTACCTGCAGGGCGTGGAGAGTCTGTTCGACATCGTCTGGGCCGAGGGACCGCAGGGCCGCATCACCTACGGGGACGTGTTCCACCAGAACGAGGTCGAACAGTCGAAATACAACTTCGAGTACGCCGACACCGGCCTGCTGCGGCGGCACTTCGACGATCACGAGCGCGCCTGCCGGGAGCTGCTCGCCGCGGCGTTGCCGCTGCCCGCCTACGAGCAGATGCTGCGCGCCTCGCACACCTTCAACCTGCTGGATGCGCGCCGCGCGATCTCCGTCACCGAGCGCGCCGCCTTCATCCTGCGGGTGCGCACGCTAGCCCGCGAGGTCGCGCGCGCCTACTACGCCGGCCGCGAGGCGCTCGGCTTTCCGCTGCTGAAGACACCGACGCCGGCATGAGCAGCCTGAGCGAAGACCATGCGCCCGCGCCCGACGAGGCGCGCACCGAGCCGCAGCAGCCCGAGCCGCAGCAGCCCGAGCGACAGCGGCCCGAGCGGCGTGATCTGCTGATCGAGCTCGGCACCGAGGAGCTGCCGCCGAAGGCGCTGCGCGCGCTCGGCGAGGCTTTCGCCGAGGGCATCCGCGCCGGCCTCACGCGCCACGGACTGATCCGCTCGCGCCCCGACACCCTGACGGGCTTCGCCACGCCGCGCCGGCTGGCGGTGCTGGTGCGACGCGTGGCTGCGCGACAGCCCGATCAGCTCGTGCAGCGGCGCGGGCCACCGCTCGCGGTCAGCTTCGATGCCGCGGGCGTCGCGACGCGCGCGGCCAGGGCGTTCGCCGCGAGCTGCGGGGTGCAGCCCGAGGCGCTCGGTCGCGAGCGCGACGCGCGCGGCACCGAGTATCTCGCCTACCAGGGCCGCCGCAGCGGCCAGAGCGCGCACAGCCTGCTGCCGCTGATCCTGCGCGAGACACTCGAGGCGCTGCCGATCCCCAAGCGCATGCGCTGGGGCGACCTCGGCGAGTCGTTCGTGCGCCCGGTGCGCTGGCTGGTGCTGCTGTTCGGCCGCGAGATCGTGCCCGCGATGCTGCTGGGCGTGACCGCCGGCGACTGCACCTACGGGCATCGCTTCATGGCGCCGCGCCCGCTGCGGCTCGGCGCGCCACGCGGCTACGAGCGCGCGCTGCTCACGCGCGGCAAGGTGGTCGCGCGCTTCGAGAGCCGCCGCGCCAGTGTGCACGCGCAGGTCGCGGCGCTGGCCGAGCAGCTCGGCGGCCGCGCCATCATCGAGCCCGCGCTGCTGGACGAGGTCACCGCGCTGGTGGAGTGGCCCGTGGCGCTGGCGGGCTCGTTCGAGCCGCGCTTCCTCGCCCTGCCGCGCGAGGTGCTGCTGGCGACGCTGCAGGCGCATCAGCGTTACTTTGCGATCCAGAGCGCGGGCGGGGAGCTGCTGCCCAGATTCGTCACGGTGGCCAACATCGACAGTCCCAGCCCCGAGCTCGTGCGCGCCGGCAACGAGCGGGTGGTCCGACCGCGCCTGGCGGATGCCGCCTTCTTCTGGGAGCAGGACCGGCGCGTGCCGCTGGCGGCGCGCCGCCCGGCGCTCGACGCGGTCAGCTTCCAGGCGCAGCTCGGCTCCCTCGGGGCGCGCACCGAGCGCATCGCCGCGCTCGCCGCGAGCATCGCACCCGCGATCGGCGCCGACGCGGCCGACACCGCGCGCGCCGCGCAGCTCGCCAAGTGCGATCTGCTGACGGCCATGGTGGGCGAGTTCCCCGAGCTGCAGGGCGTCATGGGCCGCTATTACGCGCTCGCCGATGGCGAGAGCGCACGCGTGGCCGAGGCGATCGATGAGCACTACCTGCCGCGCGCCGCCGGCGAGCGGCTGCCGAGCGGGCGCGTGGGCGATGCGCTCGCGCTGGCCGACAAGCTGGATCTGATCGCCGGCATATTCGCCGTGGAGCACAGGCCCACGGGCACGCGCGATCCGTTCGGGCTGCGCCGCGCGGCCATCGGGGCGCTGCGCATCATCCTCGAGCATCGCCTCGAGCTCGACCTGCCCGCGCTGATCGAGCGGGCCGTGCACGGCCAGCCGCTGCCGGATATCGCATCGCGCGCCGCGCCCCTCGCGGCCGAAGTCTACGACTACCTGATGGAGCGGCTGCGCGCGCAGTACCTGGAGCGCAGCGCCGAGCACGGCATCGGCACCGAGCTGTTCGACGCCGTGCTCGCCACGCGCCCGCGCTCGCTGCTCGACGCCGATGCGCGCCTGCGCGCGCTGGTCGGCTTCATGGCGCGGCCGGAAGGGGCGAGCCTCGCCGCCGCCAACAAGCGCATCGCCAATATCCTGCGCAAGTCCGCCGGCGGCGCCGCGCCCGACGATCGCGGCCACGCGCACCCGCGCGTCGATACGGCGCTGCTGCATGAGCCCGCCGAGCGCGCGCTGCACGCCGGGTTGCAGCAGCTGCGCGACGCGGTGCTCTCGGCCATCGGGCAGCGCGACTATGACGGCGCGCTCGATCGGCTCGCGGGACTGCGTCCCGCGGTCGATGCGTTCTTCGACCAGGTGCTGGTCAACGATCCGGACGCGGCGCTGCGCGCCAACCGGCTCGCGCTGCTCTCCGGACTGCGCGCGCTGTTCGGGCGCATCGCAGAGCTGTCGCGCCTGCCGGGCTGACGCCGATGGGCAGCGGCCCGCGCACGGCCTCTCCGCCCGCGACGGCTGCTCCCCGCAGCGTCCGCCAGACCGCGGGCTCGCTGCTGTTCACCGTGTTCTTCATGGCGTGGACGTTCGGCTACGCGATCTTCTTCGTGCTCGCCTGCCTGTTCCTGCCGTTTCGCGCACGCTTCCGCCTGGCGCGCGTCTGGGCGCGGGTCATCCTCGCGGTGCTGCGCTGGACCTGCCGTCTCGAGCACCGCGTCGAGGGAGCCGAGCGGCTTCCGGCCGGTAATCACATCGTGCTGATGAAGCACTCCTCGAGCTGGGAGACCGTGGCACAGGCGCTGCTGCTGCCGAGCCAGGTCTGGGTGCTCAAGCGCGAGCTGCTGTGGGTGCCGTTCGTCGGCTGGGGCATACGCCAGCTGCACGCCATCGCGGTCAACCGCGGCGGCGGCTCGGCGGCGGTGCGCGCCGTGCTCGAGCAGGGCAAGCGGCGCCTCGCCGAGGGCGAGTGGGTGGTGATCTTTCCGGAGGGCACGCGCATGCCGCCGGGCCAGACGCGCAAATACGGCGTCAGCGGCGCGATGCTGGCCGCCGCCACGGGCAGGCTCATCGTGCCGGTCGCGCACGACTCGGGCTACTACTGGCCGCGCCGCGGCCTGATGAAGCGGCCCGGCGTCATCCGCGTGATCATCGGCCCGCCCATCAGCGCGGTCGACCGCAATCCGCGCGACGTCAATCTGCAGGCGCAGGAGTGGATCGAGGCGCATTCGGGGCCGCCGGCGTGAATCGCAGGAACGCGATCCAGTCGACAGGGGCGCGCCGCGGCTCGCTGGCACACTGAAGGTCGGATGGGTGGGCGCCAGGTGATCCGGTGCAGTACACGTCGACGGCGCGGTCCGCACGGGTCGCACGGCCCGGGGGGATGCCGAGGAGAGGCCGGTGCGCTCGCTGATCGGCTGGCTCGCCGCATCCGTGCTCGGCTCGCTCGGATGGTGGCTGGGAGGCGTGATCGGCATCGGCAGCGCGCTGCTGCTCGGTGCGGTGGGCAGCGCGGTGGGCCTGTGGGCGGGCTTTCGCTGGTTCGATCAGAACCTCAAGTAGCGCAGCGCCTCGCGCGCCCGAGCGGGGAGCGGCCGACGCGAGCGGGCACCTTTCAGCCCCGCATGCCTCCCGCCTCGCTCTGGCCGAACAGAATCCTGCGCTCCTCCTCCGACATCGGGCTCGAGCGCTCGTAGGGCCGGGCCACCCCTTCGTAGGCTCTGATCGTGGCGGGTCGCGCGGCGATGACCTCGAACCAGCGTTTCAGGTGCGGGAACTCCGCGAGATTCTGTCCCTGGCGCTCGTGCGGCACGATCCAGGGATAGCAGGCGATGTCGGCGATCGAATAGTCGCCGGCGATGAACGGGCGGTCGGCCAGCCGGTGATTGAGGACGCTGTAGAGGCGGTGTGTTTCATTAGTGTAACGATCGATCGCGTAAGGGAGCTTCTCCGGCGCATAGACGCGGAAATGGCCATTCTGCCCGGCCATCGGCCCGAGCCCGGCCATCTGCCAGAACAGCCACTGCAGCACCTCGGCCCGGCCGCGGATGTCACTGGGAATGAAGCGGCCGATCTTCTCGGCAAGGTACAGCAGCATCGCGCCCGACTCGAACAGCGGGATCGGCGCACCCCCTCCTGGCGGATCGTGGTCGACCATCGCGGGGATGCGGTTGTTCGGCGCGATGGCGAGAAACTCGGGCTGGAACTGCTCGCCCTTGCCGATGTTGACCGGAATGATCCGGTACGGCAGTGCGCTCTCCTCGAGAAATAGCTTGAGCTTCAGTCCATTCGGCGTCGGCCAGAAATACAGATCGATCATCGTGCCCTCCGCGGACAGGGCAGCCCGCTCAGATATCCAGGTTCGCCACCGTCAGCGCATTCTTCTCGATGAACTCGCGACGCGGTTCGACCTGATCGCCCATCAGCGTCGTGAAGATCTCATCGGAAGCCACGGCGTCTTCGATCCGCACCTGCATGAGCCGGCGCGTCTGAGGATTGATCGTGGTTTCCCACAGCTGCTCGGGGTTCATCTCGCCCAGGCCCTTGTAGCGCTGGATGCTCTGGCCCCTGCGCGCCTGCTCGAACAGCCAGCTCATCGCCTGCTTGAAGGATCCGATTTCCTCACGCTCCCCGCCGCGCTTCACCTGGGCGCCCTCGCCGATCAGCCCCGCGAGCGCACGCCCGAGGTCCGCAATGCGCCGATACTCGGCCGACTCGAAAAACTCGCGATGCAGGAACTTCTCCCCGGTGAAGCCGTGCTCGGTCTTGCGCACCGCCACCCGCAGCGGCTGCCCCTCGGTACCCAGGCGCGGCGCGAGCCGGTATTGGGTACGGCCCTCACTGCGCGCGTTCAGCCGTGCTTCCAGCTGCGCGGTCCAGCCGCGCATGAACTCCACCCGGCCGAAGTCCGCAGGAGTCACCTCGGGCACGTAGACCAGCTCCTCGAGCAGCCGCTCGTCGTAGCGACGCGCCCAGCGATGAATGATGGCCTGCACCTCCATGTAGCGGCGCGCGAGCATCTCCAGCCCCGAGCCGGACAGGGCTTCGGCGGAGGCTTTCACGATCAGCGCCGCCTCCTCGAGCGCGGTGTTCAGCAGCAGTGCGTTGAGCTCGCTGTCGTCCTTGACGTAAATCTCCTGCTTGCCACGCTTGACCTTGTAGAGCGGCGGCTGTGCGATGTACACGTAGCCGCGCTCGATCAGCAGCGGGATCTGCCGATAGAAGAACGTCAGCAGCAGGGTGCGGATGTGGCTACCGTCGACATCCGCGTCGGTCATGACGATGATGCGGTGATAGCGCAGCTTCGCGATGTCGAAGTCCTCGCGGCCGATGCCACAGCCGAGCGCGGTGATCAGCGTGCCGACCTCGGCGGAGGCGAGCATCTTGTCGAAGCGCGCCTTCTCGACGTTCAGGATCTTGCCCTTGAGCGGCAGGATCGCCTGCGTGCGTCGGTCGCGACCCTGCTTGGCCGAGCCGCCGGCGGAGTCGCCCTCGACGATGAAGATCTCCGAGAGCGCCGGGTCCTTCTCCTGGCAGTCGGCGAGCTTGCCGGGCAGGCCCGCGACGTCCAGGGCGCCCTTGCGACGGGTCATCTCGCGCGCCTTGCGCGCCGCCTCGCGCGCGCGCGCCGCCTCCACGATCTTCTGCACGATGGCGCGCGCTTCCAGCGGGCGCTCGAGCAGGAACTCGCCGAGCTTCTGCGCGACGATCGCCTCCACGACGCCCTTCACTTCCGAGGAGACGAGCTTGTCCTTGGTTTGGGAGGAGAACTTCGGGTCCGGCAGCTTCACCGACAGGATCGCGGTCAGGCCCTCGCGCGCGTCATCGCCGGTGCTGGCGATCTTCTCCTTCTTGGCGAGCGCCTCCTTCTCGATGTAGTCGTTGAGCGTGCGCGTGAGGGCGGCGCGAAATCCCGACAGATGCGTACCGCCATCCTTCTGCGGGATGTTATTGGTGTAGCAGTACATGCTCTCCTGGTAGGAGTCATTCCACTGCATCGCCACCTCGACGGTGATCTCGCCTTCCTGGACGCGAAACCACAGCACCGATTCGTGGATCGGGGTGCGCGAGCGGTTCAGATGCTTGACGAACGCCCGCAGGCCACCGTCGTGCTGGAACATGTCGGATTTGTTCTCACGCTCGTCGATCAGCTCGATGCGCACGCCGGAGTTCAGGAACGACAGCTCGCGCAGTCGCTTGGCGAGCTGCTCGTAGTCGAACTGGATGTTGGTGAAGATCTCCGCCGAGGGCTTGAAGCGGATCGTCGTGCCGCGCTCGGCGGTCACCCCGACCGCGACCAGCGGCGCCATGGGCACCCCGAGCCGGTACTCCTGCCGGTAGATCTGGCCGTCCCGGCAGACCGTCAGCTGCAGGTATTCGGACAGGGCATTGACCACCGAGACGCCCACGCCGTGCAGCCCGCCGGAAACCTTGTAGGAGCTGTCATCGAATTTCCCGCCCGAGTGCAGCACGGTCATAATGACCTCGGCTGCCGAGCGCCCCTCTTCGGGATGGATGTCGACGGGGATGCCTCGACCGTTATCGGTCACCGTCACCGATTCGTCCGCATGCACGGTCACGACGATGCGGTCGCAAAAGCCCGCCAGCGCCTCGTCGATCGAGTTGTCGACGACCTCGAACACCATGTGGTGCAGACCGGTGCCGTCATCGGTGTCCCCGATGTACATTCCTGGCCGTTTCCGCACCGCATCAAGGCCCTTTAAGACTTTGATTTTGCTTGAGTCGTAGACGTCCGTTGCTGTCGTTGCCAGGGCGGTGTCCTCCTGGGTCGATTATAGCTGTTTGACCCCGCCGTGTTCCACGTGAAACACCCGATCGGGCATCGCGGCGGGCAGGCTCTCGGGCTTCAGAACGGTCACGACACACTGGCTGCCCAATGCCAGGACGGCGCTCATCAACCGCTCGGTGTGGGCGGCATCCAGCTCCGCCGCCGGATCATCGAGCAGCAGCGTCGGCGGGCGCCCAGCGGCTCGGGCCAGGTAGTGGGCCAGCGCCACCGTCATCGCGGCGCCGAGCACTTTCTGCTGGCCGCGAGAGATCACCTCCCGAGCGGGGCGCCCTCCCATGCGTATCGCCACATCGAAGCGGTGCGGCCCAGGACCGGTATATCCACGCTGTCGGTCCCGCTCCCGCTGCCGCGCCAGCTGCGTGCCCAGCGGCACCGCGGAAGGCCAGCCCGGTTCAAACCCCCATGTCGCCGGCGCGGCATCCAGCGCGTCGAGCATCTCCTGAAGGTAGGGCTGTACCGCCTCGAGCACACGGGCTCGCGCGGCAGTCAATGCCTCGCCCAGGCCCGCGAGCTGCACTTCCCACGGCAGCGGATCGCCCTCGCCGGCGCCTCGAAGTGCGGCGTTGCGCTGCCGGAGCGAGCGCATATACCCCTGCCACTGCCCGACGAAACCGGGTTCCACGTGGAACACCGCCCAGTCCAGCCACCGGCGGCGCGCGGGTCCCTCCTCGATCAAACGGTGGATCCCCGGCTCGATGACCTGTACGGGCAATACCTCGGACAGCTCGGCAAAGGAAGTGACCGGCCGCCCATCGATCCGCGCCACGACTCCGTCGCGCTTGTGGCACTGCAGATCCATTCGAACGGCGGCGCCGGCGACGAGCCCTGCGGCCACCCAGAGCCCCTCCGTTCCCCCCTGGATCAGCTGTTCCGTATGTCGCGTCCGAAAGGAGCGGCCGCGACCCAGCAGGTATACCGCCTCGAGGAGCGAGGTCTTGCCGGCGCCGTTGGCTCCCGTGATCAGGTTCAGCCGGGGATGCAGCGTGAGCTCTGCCCGGCTGAGGCAGCGCACGTGTTCCAGCCGCAGCTCCGCGAGGTTCACTCCGGCCCGGCGCGCGCCTACAGCCGCATCGGCATGACGACGTATTTGACTGTGGCGTCACCGGGAGGACGGATCAGACAGCTGCTGTCGGCGCCGGTCAGACAGATCTCAACGGCCTCGGTCTCAATGGCGCTCAGCGCATCCAGGAGGTATCCCACATTGAAACCGATCTCGAGCGCTTCGCCCGCGAAATCGACCTCGACCTGATCCTCCGCCTCCTCGTGCTCCGGATTGTGCGCCTGCACCGTCAGCAGACCGGCGGAGAAGGTCAGGCGTACACCGCGGTACTTTTCGTTGGAGAGGATCGCCGTGCGCTGCAATGCGGCCCGAAGAGCCTCACGAGGTCCGCTCATCACGCGCGGGGGCTGGGATGGAATGACCCGGCTATATTCCGGAAATTTGCCATCAATTAGCTTTGATGTGAGTCTAACATCGCCGATCTGGATGCGAACATGATTTGATCCAAGATCGAGGGTGATCTCCCCCTCTCCATCGAGCAGCCGCTGCAGCTCCAGCATACCTTTGCGGGGCACGATGATCTGCTGCAGCTCTCCGGAAGGCCGGGCGGCCCCCTGCAGCGCCAGCTCGCACCAGGAGAGCCGGTGACCGTCGGTCGCCACCGCACGCAGCGCCTGACCGTCCGTCTCCAGCAGGGTGCCGTTGAGGTAGTAGCGCACGTCCTGCTGAGCCATTGCGAAATGTGTCTTGTCGATCAGCCTGCGGCAATCACGCGCCCCCAGCGACAGACTGTGCTGCGCGCCGATCTCACCGATCACCGGAAACTCCCCGGCCGGCAGGCTCGAGAGCGTGAAGCGACTGCGCCCGCCGCGTACCACCACCTTGTCGGCCTCACGTGACAGACTGATCGAGGTGTGATCCGGCAATGTCCGCACGATGTCGTAGAGCTTGCGACCCGGCACCGTCACGTCCCCGGCCTGGTGCAGCTCGATCTGCGCTGCCGCCACCAGTTCCACCTCCAGATCGGTGGCCGTGATGCGCAGCCGGTTCTCGCGTGCGTTCAGCAGCACGTTCGACAGAATCGGCATGGTCTGCCGGCGCTCCACCACGCCGATGACGCTCTGCAGGGCTTCGAGCAGGTGCTCGCGCGTCGCCGAGACTTTCATGTGCCTGGCTTCCTCATCCTGGGCTGATCCTGAGATCTCTTTTCGGAAGGATAGAGAACCGATGATGAATACTATGCCTGTGCATACCGCGAATAACAGCGACCCCAGCCGCCCAAGCCTCTCTTTTTACGCGTCGCCCCACCGCGCTCGTGGGCCGCGCCCGGCGCGGATAACTCTCAGCGAGAGCTGTGGGCGGCATGTGGGTAAGCTTACCCACATTTTTTTCCACAGCCCATGCACCTCAGCCGGTCAGGGTTCTCAACAGGTTCGAATAGTCTTCCTGCATGCGCTGCTCGACGTCGCGCAGCTCCTTGATGCGCTTGCAGGCATGCATGACGGTGGTGTGATCGCGTCCGCCGAAGGCATCGCCGATCTCCGGCAGTGAATGCGTCGTGAGCTCCTTGGCGAGCGCCATCGCGACCTGCCGCGGCCGCGCCACCGAACGGCTGCGTCTCTTGGAGAGCAGATCCGCGACCCGCACCTTGAAGTAATCCGCCACGGTCTTCTGGATGTTCTCCACCGTGATCAGCCGCGCCTGCAGCGACAGCAGATCCTTGAGCGCCTCCTTGGTGAACTCGATGGTGATCGGATGGCCCATGAAGTTGGCGTTGGCGATCACCCGGCGCAGCGCGCCCTCGAGCTCGCGCACGTTGGAGCGGATGCGCTTGGCGATGAAGAACGCCACCTCCTCGGGCAGGTCCACGCCGGCGGCCTGCGCCTTGGAGATCAGGATCGCGACCGAGGTCTCCAGCTCCGGCGGCTCGATCGCCACGGTGAGTCCCCAGCCGAAGCGCGACTTCAGACGTTCCTCCAGCCCATCGACCTCGCGCGGATAGCGATCGCAGGTGAGGATCACCTGGTGCTGACCCTCCAGCAGCGCATTGAAGGTGTGGAAGAACTCCTCCTGCGAGTGCTCCTTGCCGGCGAAGAACTGGATGTCATCGATCAGCAGCGCGTGCAGCGAGCGATACGTGCGTTTGAATTCGTTGATCTGGTTGTGCTGCAGCGCCTGCACCATGTCGCTCACGAAGCGCTCGGAGTGTACGTAGGCGACGCGCGCCTCGCGGTCGCGCGCGAGGATCGCGTGTCCGACCGCGTGCATCAGGTGGGTCTTGCCGAGTCCGACGCCGCCGTAGATGAACAGCGGGTTGTAGGCGCGTCCGGGATTGGCCGCGACCTGCAGCGCGGCCGCCTTGGCGAGATTGTTGCTCTTGCCCTCGACGAAGCGGTCGAAGGTGAATTCGATATTGAGCGGCACGCCCACGGCTTTCGCCGCGGGGCGCACGCTGCGCCCGGCGCCGGCCGGCGGGCCGGCCGTGATGCGCGCGCTCGGGGCGCTGGCGCCATTGGCGCCGAGCGGCGCCGGTCGGGCCCCGACCTCCACGCTGATGCTCGCCGGCTCGGGCAGCCCGAGAGTCCGAATCAGCGGCGAGAGGCGCGCGAGCAGGTTGCTGCGCACCCAATCCACGGCGAATCGGTTGGGTGCCAGCAGGCGCAGGCCCCCGGCCGCCTCGATCGACTGCAGCGGCCTGACCCAGGTGTTGAACTGCTGCTCCGGCAGCTCGGTTTCGAGCACACGCAGGCAGCGCGACCAAAGCGACGCTTCCAACCAGGCACTCCGGGAGAGGGGGCGAGAGTCTATACCCAGCCCTGCGGGGCCGGAAGCGCCACTGCGCGCCCGCGTATTGACACGTTGCGGGCCGCTGCGTACCCTGCCGGCCCATTTTTCCGTGAGCTTTCAAGGCCCCTAAGTCATGAAACGCACGTACCAGCCGAGCAAGCTGCGCCGTAAGCGCACTCATGGATTTCGAGCTCGCATGGCGAGCAGGGGCGGACAGCATGTGCTCAGTCGCCGGCGCGCCAAGGGCCGCAAGCGGCTCATCCCCTGACGGGCGGCGTGGCGACGCCGGGTGCCGATGAGGCTGCGCGCGATGCGCACCGCCCGGAAGGGTCGCGCGGGGCTGCCTGCGGGTTTCCGCCCGAGCGGCGCGTCAGACTCGCGCGCGATTTCCGCCGCCTGTACGCGCAGGGGCGGCGTCTCGGCGCCGACGGCTTTACGGCCGTGGTGCTGCCCAACGGGGGGCACGGGCCGCGCCTGGGCCTGTCGGTCGCGGCACGAACGCTGCGCCGAGCGGTCGAACGCAATCGGATGCGGCGCTTGATTCGCGAGAGCTTTCGTCGGCATCAGCACGCCCTGCCGGCGCTGGACATCGTGGTCGGCCTGCGCGCTTCCCCGGGCAACGCCGCCAGCGCGCAACTGCGCCGCTCCCTCGAGAGACTTTGGCAGAAAATATCCGCCGCATGCGCGCCGTCCTCCGCACCCTGATCCGCCTCTATCAGCTGCTGCTGAGCCCGCTGCTCGGCCCGCGCTGTCGCTTTTATCCGTCCTGCTCGCAGTACGCGCTCGAGGCGCTCGAGCTGCACGGCGCGCTGCGCGGCAGCCTGCTGGCGCTGCGCCGGCTCAGCCGCTGCCACCCCTTCCACGCCGGCGGCTGCGACCCGGTGCCGCCGCGGGGCGAGCCACGGTCACCGGCCGGGCCACGCGCACCGGTCGAGCCACGGTCACCGGACAAGCCACGGGTGGCACATGTCGCTCAACACTAATCTGCGCTTCTTCCTGTGGGCGCTGTTCGCGATGGCGCTGCTGGTGAACTACCAGATTTGGACGCGCGAGTTCCCCGCGGCGCAGCCGGTACCGACGCGTGCCGCCGGCACGAGCTCGGCGGCCCCGTCGCTGGGCAGCAGCGCGCCAACCGCCGGCGCGCCGAGCGCCGGCAGCGCCGCTGCCCCCGGCTCCGGCGGGGCGGCCTCCGCGGCCGGTGCCGGCACTGCGGCGACGGCGGCCGGTACGGCGGCGGGCGCGGCGGTGGGCGCGGGTGCGAGTCTCGCCACGGCCGGCAGCGCCGCCGTCTCCGCGGAGGCCGGCGCGCCGAGCGTGCAGCTGCACACCGATGTGCTGGATCTGTCGGTGAGCCTGGTCGGCGGGGATCTGACGGGAGCGCGGCTGCTGGCCTATCCACAGCAGAAGAACCAGCCCGGCAACCCGGTGGTGCTGCTGCAGACCGGCTCTCCGGTGTTCGAGGTGCAGGGGGGGCTTGCGGGCACGAGCGGCGAGAGTGCGCCCACGCATCTCGCGCGTTACACCAGCCCGATCCGCGAGCTGACGCTCGCGCCGGGACAGGACACGCTGTCGCTGCCGCTGACCTGGAGCGATGGCCACGGGCTGACGGTCACCAAGACGCTGACCCTGCACCGCGGTTCCTACGTGGTGGACGTCACCTACCGCATCGACAACGCCGGCAGCTCCGCCTGGAGCTTCGCGCCCTATGCCCAGATCCTGCGCTACAACACTCCGGTGCACCATTCCTATTTCAACCCGAGCAGCTACGCCTACAAGGGGCCCGCGTACTACGACGGCTCGCGCTTCGAGAAGATCAATTTCCAGAAGGGCGCGATGCTGGATCAGACGGTGCGCGGCGGCTACCTGGCGGCCCTCGAGCCCTACTTCATGGCCGCGATCCTGCCGCCCGCGTCGCAGAGCTTTCAGTTCTCGCTGCAGAGTCAGGGTGATGAGTTCCTGCTCAAGGCCGTCGGCCCCACGCGCTCGGTGGCGCCGGGCGGCACCGCGAGCGTCGGCAATCAGCTGTTCATCGGGCCGAAGCTGCAGACGACGCTCGACCGCATCCATAAGGGTCTGGCGTTGGTCGCCGACTATGGCGCGCTGACCTTCCTGGCCAAGCCGCTGTTCCAGCTGCTCGAGCGGGTGGAGAGGCTGTTCGGGAACTGGGGCTTCGCGATCATATTCGTCACGTTCCTCATCAAGCTGGTGCTCTACCCGCTGTCCGAGGCCAGCTACCGCTCGATGGCGAAGATGAAGACCCTGACGCCGCGGCTGAACAATCTGCGCGAGACCTACAAGGACGACCGCGAAAAGCTCAATCAGGCGATGATGGATCTGTACAAGCGCGAGAAGATCAATCCGCTCGCCGGCTGCCTGCCGATGGTCATCCAGGTGCCGGTGTTCTTCGCCTGGTACTGGGTGCTGCGCGATAGCGTGGAGCTGCGGCAGGCACCGTTCGCGTTCTGGATCAACGATCTGTCGGCGCGTGATCCCTACTTCGTGCTGCCGGCGATCATGGCGGCGGTCATGTTCGTGCAGACCAGGTATTTCAGTGCGCCGGTCGGGGATCCCACGCAGCAGAAGCTCATGCTGTTCATGCCGGTGGCGATGTCGGCGACCTTCGCGTTTTTCCCCGCGGGGCTGGTGCTCTATTACGTCACCAATACCGTGCTGACCGTGCTACAGCAATGGAGCATCAACCGCCGCATGGAAGCGAACGCGGCCCGCGCGCGGCGTTGAGGGCGGCCGCCGTTCCCGCCGACACCATCGCGGCGCAGGCCACGGCGCCCGGGCGCGGCGCCATGGCGGTGGTGCGGGTCTCGGGTGCGGCGGTGCCGGCGCTGCTGCCGGGGATCCTCGGCGTGGCCGCGGCCGCCCGCGTGGCCGCATCGCCCCGCACGGCGATCAGCGCGCAGTTCCGCGACGCGAGCGGCGCGCCGATCGATCAGGGGCTCGCGCTGTACTTTCCGGCGCCGCATTCGTACACCGGCGAGGCCGTGCTCGAGCTGCACGCGCACGGTGCGCCGGTGCTGGTCGAGGCGCTGATGCGCCGGCTGCTGGAGCTCGGCGCGCGCCGCGCGCAGCCCGGCGAGTTCACGCAGCGCGCCTACCTGAACGGCAAGCTCGATCTGGCGCAGGCCGAGGCGGTCGCGAGCCTCATCGATGCGGCCTCGGAGGCCGCCGCGCGCGCGGCACTGCGCTCACTGGAGGGGGAGTTCTCGCGCCAGGTGTCCGCGCTGGCCGAGCGCATCGGCTCGCTGCGCGCCTGGGTCGAGGCGGCGATCGACTTCGCCGAAGAGGACATCGAGCGGCTGTCCGAGACGGCATTGCGAGCGCAGCTCGGCGCCGTCTCGACGGCGCTGCAGGCCCTGCAGCTCGCCGGGCGGCGCGGGCGCGCGCTCGCCGACGGGCTCACCGTGGTGATCGCCGGCCGTCCCAACGCCGGCAAGTCCACGCTGCTGAATCGGCTCGCCGGGCACGAGGCGGCGATCGTGACGGATCGCCCCGGCACCACGCGCGACGTGTTGCGCGAGCGCATGGTGCTCGACGGGCTGCCGCTGCAGGTGCTCGACACGGCGGGGCTGCGTGCCCCCGGCCGCCCGTCCGAGGATCCGATCGAGGCCGAGGGCATGCGGCGCGCGGCGGCCGCCATGGCGTGCGCCGATCACATCCTGTTCGTGATCGATGCCGCCGAGGATCCGCTCGGCGCCGCCTACGCCGCCGAGCGCCCGCAGCTGCCGCCGGCGGTCCCGGTGACACTGGTGTTCAACAAGGTCGATCGTGCCGGCTGCGCCAGCGCCGCGCCCGGCGCCGGCGTCGCCGCGGCTTCGGCCGCGCCGGACGGCGCCCTCGCGCGGTCATCGCCGGCGGGGCTTCCGCCGGCGGCCGAGATCCGTCTCTCGGCGCTGACCGGGCAGGGCATCGAGGCGCTCATCGCGCACCTGAAGGTCTGCGCCGGCGTGGGCCCGGACGCGGGCGGCGGGCAGGGCGACGCCGCGGGCGGAGTGATCGCGGCGCGCGCGCGGCACCTGGAGGCGCTCGAGCGCGTTGCCGCGCACGTGGATCAGGCGCGCGAGCAGCTGCAGGCGCACCGCGGCCCGGAGCTGGTGGCAGAGGAGCTGCGCCTGGCGCAGCGCTGCCTCGGCGAGATCGTCGGTGCGGAGCCATCCGACGAGCTGCTCGGCCGCATCTTCTCGAGCTTCTGCATCGGGAAGTGAGGTGAGTTCCAGGGAGGGCCCCGGGCGATCGATTCCTGTGCCGGACGGGGACCGGTTGATCAGGAGCCCCGGCTCTGGCTCGTAGCTGCGCCTTACGCCATGTCCAGGAGTGGGGGTTGCAACGCCAGTGGTGCTTGAGGGCAGTATTTCACTTGAGTGCCAGCATCCTGACAAAGCTAGCGATCCGCTCTGCCTCGGCGTTGGTCAGGTCATTTGGAATATTGACCAGCGTAACGACAAGGCCCGGCCGAACCGGAACTGATGAGCGATAGGTTCCCGCCACTTCATCCGGGACCTGCTCCATGGGCGGTGCCCTCGCCGCGGGCTCGCTGTTGCCGGGTCCCTTGTCCTTCTTGCGCGGAGCGCTGGTAGTGCGAGTCTTGATCGTGAAATTCGCGGGATCCTCGCGCCAGCCGAGAAACAAGTCGACCGCCCGTCGAACGCGCCGGCCATACTCCTTGAGCGACGTTGGGTTGAAGTCCTTCGCGCGCTTGTTGTTGAAACGCTTGATTGCAGCGTCGACGTCAAGCTGACTCAAGTCGGCCTTTTCATTTTCGGCCAGGATTCCGAGGACATTCCTCGTGGCAACCGCCAAAGCTTGGGCAGTGGCTGCTGGCATGAGCCCCTTGTCGCCTGCGTGGTCGAGAAACTCCAGCAGATCATCCGCCGAGTACGCATTTGCCATGGCAATATTCCTACGGTATATTGACCTAATATATTGAATATAACGTATAGAGATGGCAGACGCAAACGCTCACTACCCGCGGGTCATCCTCCCCCAGCTGATCGCCGACATGCGCCTGTACCCGGTGGTCGCGGTTATGGGGGCGCGTCAGGTCGGCAAGAGCACGATCTGCCAGGAAATAGCCGAAGCGCGAGGGTTTGCACGGCGAACGCTGGATGAAAGCGACGTTCGCGAGCAGGCCATCGCCGACCCCGAAGGGTTCCTGGCAGACCTCGGAGACCGCGGGGCGTTCATCGACGAGGTGCAGCGGGCCCCAGACCTGATGCTGGCCATCAAGGCGGTCGTAGACCGGGACGGGCGACACGGGCAGTACCTGCTCAGCGGGTCAAACCAGCCCAGAGTCGGCAAATCGGTCAGCGATTCCCTGGTGGGACGCGCGACTTACCGGACGCTGCGACCGCTCACCTTGAGTGAACTACGCTTCGACGAAGAACACCGAGGCTGGAGCTTCCTCTTCCAGCCCGATGAGGCGACCGTGCT
>DATJSD010000106.1:0-114857 GCA_035504335.1 Steroidobacteraceae bacterium
GCGCGCCGCGCAGGATGCGCTCGGCCGTCTCAGACCCGCAGGCCGCGGCATCACGCTGGGACTGGGCGGAGCGCTCGATCTCAACTCGTGGCTCGCGCTCGAACCTCGCCTGGGAATGCTCGGCTATCAATCACGCCAGGAAGTGTTCGCACCGGGTGCGAGCTATGCCCGCGGTAACTACGGAGTCGGCCTGGACGCCGGCGGGTCATTGCTGTTGCATCTGCTGCCGCGTGTCTACTTTGGTGCCGGCTTCGAGTGCTTCGACGCCTGCAACGTACGGCTCATTTCGGCCGAATTGGAGTTTCACCCGGGACGCTGAGCACCGCCGCGGCCGGCGAGGGGCTCGCGAGCCGCTGTGCGGATTGCAGCACCGCGCGAGCCTCCTCGATGCTGGGACTGCCCGGGGCGTCGTAGCGCTCGTCGGCCTCGAGTGCACGATGCGCCCAGAGCTCGGCGCCACGCGCATCGCCGGCCTGATCGAGCACCCGCGCATGGATGAGCCACAGATAGGGTCCCCAGCGTACGTCGTGCGAGGCCCGCAGAGCGTCGAAGGTCCGCTCTGCGACGCCGCTGTAGCACAGCGCGGCCGCCGTATCCCCACGCAGCAGCGCCACGCGGGCCAGTCCGCCGTCACCCAGCGCCACATACAGCTGACCCTGATCGCTGACCTGGCTCCAGCGGGCCACCTCGCGGAACTGCGCTTCGGCGCCGGCGAGATCGTGCTGTTCGAGCAGAAAGTTTCCCCAGCGCTCGCGGATCCGCAGCACCGGTGCGCTGTCCGGTCGGCGGGTCCTGGCGTACTCATCCAGCACCGCCTTGAGCTCGCGGCGCGCATCCTCGCGCCGGCCGAGCATCTCGTAGGCCACGCCCAGTCGGCCGCGCACGCGTGGCAGATCGTCGGGCTCGGTCGGCTTGACCAGCCAGGCGCGCTCGGCGGCTTCCAGCAGCGGCACGGCCTCGGCCGGGCGGCCCTCGGCGGTGAGGCAATAGGCGTAGATCTCGTTGGCCGCGAGCGCCCCGCGGACCAGCGAGTCCTGCGGCGGAATCGACTCGCGCAGCCGCTCGAACATCTGCAGCGCGCGCGTGCGATCTCCGCGCCAGTGCACCAGGAGCGCATAGTTGGCGGCCGGAATCCAGTAGAGCGGGTTGCGCTCGCCGTAGGTCCGGCGCAGCAGATCCAGCCCATGGAGCTCAGCCTTCTCGGCCTCGTCGAGCGCCCCGAGCTGGGCGAGCACGGCGCCGAGGTTGCCGTAGGCCTCGGCCTGTTCCGAGCGGTCCGGATCGTCCACCTGGTCGAAGGCGGCGGCTGAGGCCCGAAAATAGCTGGCCGCCTGCCGCGGATCGCCCTCGCGCACGTAGTAGTAGTTGCCGACCTCACCCAGCACCTCCGCGTAGCCCTCATCGTGCGGAGCGTGCTGTGCGTACAGCTGCACCGCATGCATCAACGCCTCGTGCCAGGCCGCGGCGCTGGCCGCGTGTGCGCGCAGCGTCATCGCGCGCACCGCCCACCAACGCGCGCGGCGCAGCGGATCCTCGAAGCCCGAGTGACGCATGAGCCCATCGGCGCGGTCCAGCAGCTGCCGTGCCTTGGAGTAGTCGCCCTCGAGGTCGGCGGCGCCCTTGGCCTCGAACAGCAGGCTATCGAGAAGGATGCGGTTGTCGGGGCCGAACCGGGCCGCGGCCAGCTGCAGCTGCTGGTCGCGCAGGGCGCTGAAGCGGGCCTGATCGCCGAGCTCGTAGTAGATCTCCCCCAGCGTGCCGAGCAGCTCGAGGCGCGCGTCGGCATCGCCGAGCAGGCCGCCACTGATCCGCTGCGCTCCCGCGTCGAGCAGATCGCGGGCGGTGATCTGATCGCGCGGTTTGTCGGCGGGGATGCGTGGATCGCTCGCCTCGAAGATCGAGATGAGAAAATTCTTCTCCGCCGCCTCGCGCCGCGCCTCATCCCGCGCAACGCGCGCCTGCCAGACGACACCGCTGATCCCACCGGCGAGCGTCAGCCCGAGCAGTGTGGCGGCGACGGCACCGAGGCGGTGACGTCGCAGGAACTTTCTCGCGATCAGGACGCGACTGGCATGGCGCGCGCCGACGGGTTGGTCGGCGGCGTAGGCGTCCAGATCCGCACTGAAGGCGAGCGCTGACGGATAGCGCTCGGCGGGATCGGCGCGCAGCGCCTTGGCGATGATGGCATCCAGATCACCGCGCAGCGCGCGGCGCAGCGCGGACGCATCCAGTCCGCACGCGGGCAGCGCATTCTGCGACACGCTGGACGAGGCCGAGGGGGCCTCCGCGTCCGGATGCCGGGCGCGTGATCCCTGGAACGGCCGCTGCGCCGTCAGCAGCGCGAACAGCACCACACCCAGGGTATAGATGTCCGACGCCGTGGTGATGGGGCCGTGGCTCAACTGCTCGGGGGCGGCATACTCGGGCGTCAACAGCTGATCGCCCAGGCGGGTGACCTCGGAGCCCGCTGCGCCGTCCTCGTCGGCAGCCAGCAGCTTGGCGATTCCGAAATCCAGCAGCTTGATCTGGCCCAGTGGAGTCACCAGGATGTTGGAGGGCTTCAGGTCACGGTGCGCGATGAAGTGCACGTGCGCATGGTGCACCGCTTCGAGGATCTGCCTGAACAGCGCGAGGCGCTGCTCGAGGGAGCAGCGCTGCTCATCGCAGTAACGAGTCACCGATCTGCCATCCACCAGCTCCATCGCGAGATACGGGTGGCCCGCCTCGCTGGCGCCGGCGTCGTAGAGCTGTGCGATGTGCGGATGAGTGAGCCCCGCGAGCAGGTCCCGCTCGCGCTCGAAGCGGCGGCGCACGGCGCCGCTCAGCGGGTGAGCGTGTGGCAGCTTGAGGGCGACCGGCCGCTTGAGTAATCCATCTGACCGCGCTGCAACCCAGACCTCTCCCATGCCGCCCTGACCGAGCGGTCGCACGAGCACGTACGGTCCGATGGTCTGTCCGGCGCGAAATTCGGAAGCGCCCAGGGCGACAGCCGAGCCGGCTTCGAAATCCCGCGGCCCGAGACTCGCGGCGCTCGCGAGTGTCCGCGCCAGGCATTGCTTGACCTGCGTGTGCTCGGGGCCCAGTGAGTCAATCCACGCGTGCCGCTCGTGCGCAGGCAGCTCGAGCGCGGCATCCAGCAGAGCCGAGAACACCGGCCAGAGTTGTGGGGGACAGGGCAGTCTCGACATGGGTGTGGCAGTGTCGCTCAATGTCGCTGGTTCACACTCAGGCACTCAGGCACTGAGCATGGAGTGCAGCAGTACGCGCGCCTTGTCCCAGTCGCGTCGTACGGTGCGCGCGGTGATGCCGAGCATCTGCGCGATCTCCTCATCGGTGAAGCCGGCGAAGTAGCGCATCTCCACCACTTGCGCGAGCCGGGGTTCGAGGGCGGAGAGCTCCTCGAGGGCCGCATGGACCTCGAGCGGCTCGGCGGATCTCTGCTCTTCGAGCAGCGCCGTGCTGAGCGTGATTCTCTCGCGATCGCCGCCGCGGCGCTGCGCCTCACTCTCGCGTACCAGATCGATCACCACGGAACGCATCACGTGCGAGCAGTAGGCGAAGAACCGCGTCCGGTCCGGCAGCGAGAGTGCGGGCAGCCGGGCCATGCGCAGATAGGCCTCGTTGACCAGACCCGTGGTATCCAGCAGCGTCAGGGGCCCGCTGGCACGCATCCGCGCGCGGGCGAGCTTTTTGAGCTCCCCAAAGGTAAGCGTCCACAGCTCCGCAACGGCCGTGTCGGGAGGGGGTGCAGGCTCCATGCGTGTACACCGGTCGGCTGCCGGTGATCCCTGTTGTTCGAATTCTAATGCGACTTCGCTGGTGAAGCATGAGAAATCGGCCGGGGGCGGCGCCCGGCGGCCCGGCGGCCCGGCACCGCGAGCCCCGCCAGCGGCGCTACTTGCGCCAGAACGCCGGAGTGAGCAGCACCGCGAAGGTGATGATCTCGATGCGTCCGAGGAACATGGCCGCGATGCACACCCAGCTCTGGAAATCGCTCAGCGCCGCGTAGGTGCGATCCGGGCCGACACTGCCCAGGCCGGGGCCGACATTGTTGATGCAGGCGACGATCGCCGACAGCGATGAGGTCAGGTCCATTCCCGAGATCAGCAGCGCGAACGTCAGCGCCGCGATCGTCATGAAGTACAGACACAGAAACGCCAGCACCGCGTAAACCACGCCGTTGGGCACGACCTGGCCGGAGATCTTCAGTGGCGAGACGGCCTGCGGATGCACCAGCGTGAACAGCTCGCGCAGCGGCTGCTTGAACAGGATCAGCGAGCGGAACATCTTGATGCCGCCACCGGTGGAACCGGTGCTGGCGCACAGGCAGCTCAGGAACAGCATCCACAGCGGCGCGAATATCGGCCAGGACCCGAAGTTGCTGCTGAAAAACCCGCCGCCGGTCGCGAACGACACCACGCCGAAGGCGCCGAAGCGCAACGCCGTCAAGTAATCGCCGAACACGTGATGCAGGTCCAGGAACAGCGCGATCCCCAGGCAGCTGACGATCACCACCAGCAGCATCCAGCGCACCTCCGGGTCGCGCCGGTAGACCCCGAGATCGCCGCGGCGCAGAGCCGCGAAGTGCGTGGCGAAATTGATCGCGGCGATCAGCATGAACAGCGCCATCACCAGCTCGATCAGCGGCGAGTGGAAGTAGCCGACGTTGGCATCGTGCGTGGAGAAGCCGCCGAGCGCCAGGGTCGAGAACGCATGGCAGATCGCGTCGAACAGCGACATGCCCGAGCCCCACAGCGCCAGCGTGCAGGCGAGCGTGAGGCCCGCGTATACGTACCACA
The DNA here is from genome assembly GCA_035504335.1 of Steroidobacteraceae bacterium. Taxonomy (GTDB): domain Bacteria; phylum Pseudomonadota; class Gammaproteobacteria; order Steroidobacterales; family Steroidobacteraceae; genus FEN-1191. The sequence goes on from DATJSD010000106.1 coordinate 4,800, forward strand.
GCACGCGCGCGGTTTCGGTGATGCGCGGCGCGAGCTTCGCGTCCTTGACCGTGCCCGGCGCGCCCGCGCGGTACAGCTGCATGCCGCCGACGCCCAGCAGCGGCAGGATGGCCACCGCGAGCACGATGATGCCCATGCCGCCGAGCCAGCTGAGCGCCGCGCGCCACAGGTTCAGGCAGTGCGGCAGGGTGTCGAGGCCGTGCAGCACCGTCGCGCCGGTGGTGGACAGCCCCGACATCGCCTCGAAGTAGGCGTGCGTGAAGGACATTCCCGGCAGATCGATCAGCAGCGGAATGCTGGCGACCGCCGCGGTGATCAGCCAGCTGACCGCGACCAGCAGGTACGCGTCACGCGCCTTCAGATCGTAACGGAAGCGGCGCGTCGCAAAGTGCAGCGCGAGGCCGCCCAGCGCCGCGACCGCCGCGCCGGCGAGGAAGCCGCGCAGCGCGCCGAACTCGCCGTAGATCAGCGCGGTCAGGCAGGGCAGCAGGAAGTACAGCGCGAACCACGCCAGCAGCGAGCCGAAGATGTTGAGCACTCCGAGCAGCGAGCGCATCGGCGCGCCTCAGGCCTCGGTCTGGAACAGCCGCTGGACCGCATCGATGTGCCGCCGGTCGGAGAGGAACATGATCAGGTGGTCCTCCGGCTCGATGACGGTGTCGTGATGCGCCATGATGACATTCTCGGTGCGCACCACCGCGACGATGCTCGCGCCCTGCGGCAGCACGATCTGCTCCAGACGCCGGCCCACCAGCGGTGAGCGGCCCGCCGAGTCGTGCACCACCGCCTCGATCGCCTCGGCGGCCCCGCGCCGCAGCGAGTGCACGCGCACGACGTCGCCGCGCCGCACGTGCGCGAGCAACGCACCGATCGTGATGGTCTGCGGGGAGATGACGATGTCGATGCTGTGGTTCTCCATCAGCTCGCCGTAGGAAGGGCGGTTGATGAGCGCCATCACGCGGCGCGCCCCCAGGCGCTTGGCGAGCATCGCCGAGAGGACGTTCGACTCCTCGGAGTTGGTCAGCGCCGCGAATACGTCGGCGCTGTCGATGTTCTCCTCGACCAGCAGCTCCTCATCGGCGGCGTCGCCGGCGAGCACGATGGTGCTCTCCAGCGTCTCGGAGATGCGGCGCGCGCGCCCCGCGTCGCGCTCGATCAGCTTCACCTGGTTGCTCTTCTCCAGCGTGCGCGCGAGGCGGAAGCCGATGTTGCCGCCGCCGGCGATCACCAGGCGACGCACGGGATCCTCGCTGCGGCGCAGTTCCGCCATGACGCGCCGCAGGTCATCGGACGCGGCCACGAAGAAGATCTCGTCGTGCTCCTCCACCACGGTATCGCCGCTCGCCGGCACCAGGCGCTCGTTGCGGTAGATGGCGGCGATGCGTGCCTCGGTGTCCGGCAGATGCTCGCGCAGCGTGCGCAGCTCGCGGCCGACCAGCAGGCCGTCGCGCCGCGCGCGCACCCCGACCAGCTGCACGCGCCCGTCGGCGAAGTCCACCACCTGCAGCGCGCCGGGGTAGGACAGCAGCCGCGCGATGTGCTCGGTGACCAGCTGCTCGGGGCTGATCCAGAAGTCCACCGCCAGCGCGCCTTCGGCGAACAGCGGCGCGCGGCTGGTGTACTCGGCGGCGCGGATGCGCGCGATCTTGGTCGGCGTGCGGTACAGCGTGTAGGCGATCTCGCAGGCCATCACGTTGACCTCGTCGCTGCTGGTGAGCGCCACGAGGATGTCGGTGTCGGCGATGCCCGCGGACTCGAGCACGCCCGGGTAGCAGGCGTGGCCGGCGACCGCGCGGATGTCCAGGCGGTCCTGCAGCTCGCGCAGCGTGTCTTCGTTGGTGTCGACGACGGTGACCTCATTGGCCGGCTCGCGCGACAGGTGATAGGCCGCCGTGCGGCCGACCTGGCCGGCGCCCAGGATCAGAATCTTCATTGACGCCTGCGCCCCCCATCGCCGTGGCGCGCGCCGCGGCCGCGGTCGTCCCCGCCGCTCACGCCGCGCCACTCACATCAGCTCCAGATTGGCATACTGGAGCATGAGCCACTTGGACCCTTGACGCTCGAAGTTCACCTGCACGCGCGCGTGCGGCCCCTGCCCCTCGATGGTCAGCACCACACCCTCGCCGAACTTGCCGTGACGCACGCGGGCGCCCAGGCGCATGCCGCCGGCGAGGGTCTCGGCGAGCGAGCCGAACGCGCCGCTGCCGGCCGCCGCGGAGGCCCCGGTGGTACCCGCGCGGCCGTTGGCGTGGCGCCCGGAGGGCTCGTCCGCAGCGCGGTAACCGCCCGCACGCGGCACCGGGTGCTGCGCGAGCCGGATGCGTGGCCGTACTTCCTCGAGCAGCGCGGGCGGAATCTCGCCGATGAAGCGCGACGGGGCGTTGTAGCTGTCCAGTCCGTGCACGCGGCGCTGTTCGGCATAGCTGAGGTACAGCTGGCGCATGGCGCGCGTCATGCCAACGTAGCACAGCCGTCGCTCCTCCTCCAATCCCGCCAGGTCGCCCTGCGAGCGCTGGTGCGGGAACAGCCCGTCCTCCATGCCGCACATGAATACCAGCGGGAACTCCAGCCCCTTGGCGCTGTGCAGGGTCATCATCTGCACGCAGTCCTCGAAGGGCTCGGCCTGTGTCTCCCCGGACTCGAGCACCGCGTGCGCGAGGAAGCCCTCGAGCGGCGGCACATCCCCCTCGGGCAGAAAGCCGCGCGCGGCGCTGACCAGTTCGGCGAGATTCTCCACGCGCGCCTCGCCGCGATCGGCGCGCTCCTTCTGATAGTGCTCGACGAGGCCGCTGTCGCGGATCACCCGATCCACCGCCTCGTGCAGCGGCAGCCCGGAGATCGCCGCCGCCAGCCGCTCGATCAGCGCGACGAAGGTCTGCACCGCGCCTGCCGCGCGGGCACCGCTGCCGGCACGCGGCGGGCCGTCGCTGCCGGCGACCGCCGTCTCGGGCTCGGCCGCGCCGTGTGCGCGCGCCGCGCTCCACAGCGAGCCGCCGGCTCCCCGCGCGGCCTCGCGAATCGCATCCAGCGTACGCGCCCCGACGCCGCGCGGCGGCAGGTTGACGATGCGCTCGAAAGAGGCGTCGTCGCCGCGGTTGACGATCAGCCGCAGGTACGCCAGCGCGTCCTTGATCTCGGCGCGCTCGAAGAAGCGCAGTCCCCCGTATACGCGGTAGGGCACGCGCGCCATGATCAGCGCCTCCTCGAAGCTGCGTGACTGGGCGTTGGAGCGGTAGAGGATGGCCGCCTCGGCGCGCGCGCCGCCCCGCTGCACCCATTCGAGCACGCGCGTCACCACGAACTCGGCTTCGTCGCGCTCGTTGAAGGCGGCGTACAGCTTCACGGGCGCGCCCTGGGCGCCGCGCGTCCACAGCGTCTTGCCGAGCCGGCCGGAGTTGTTGGCGATCAGTGTGTTGGCGGCGGCGAGGATCGCGCCGCTGGAGCGGTAGTTCTGCTCCAGACGCAGCAGCTGCGCCTGCGGGAAGTCGACCAGGAAGCGCTGCAGGTGCTCGATGCGCGCCCCGCGCCAGCGATAGATGGACTGATCGTCATCGCCGACGACGAAGGCGGCGCCACTGGATCCCACCAGCAGACGTATCCACTCGTATTGGATCGCATTGGTATCCTGGAACTCATCGACGAGCACGTGCCGAAAGCGCGCACGGTAATGCGCGAGCAGCTGCGGGTGGTCGCGCCAGAGCTCGAAGGCGCGCAGCAGCAGCTCGGCGAAGTCGATCACGCCGGCGCGCGCGCAGGCCGCCTCGTACTCCTCGTACAGCTTCACCATCTGCACCGCGACCCGATCGGCGCCGCCGTGCACCTGGCCGGGGCGCCGCCCCTCGTCCTTGTGCTTGTTGATGAAGTACTGCACGTCCTTGGGCGCCCAGCCGCTCTCCTCCAGGCCGTTCGCCTTCAGCAGCTTCTTGATGAGGCGCAGCTGATCCTCGGCGTCCAGGATCTGGAAGCCCGGCGCGAGCCCCGCCTCGCGCCAATGTAGCCGCAGCAGCCGGTGCGCCAGACCGTGGAAGGTGCCGAGCCACATCGCGCCGCTCGGTACGCCCAGCTGCTGCTCGACGCGCACGCGCATCTCGGCGGCGGCCTTGTTGGTGAAGGTCACCGCCAGGATGGCGTGCGCGGAGACGCCCTCGGTGCAGATCAGCCAGGCGATCCGATGGGTGAGCACGCGTGTCTTGCCGCTGCCGGCGCCGGCCAGCACCAGCACCGGCCCCAGGGGGGCGGTGACGGCGGCGCGCTGCGCATCGTTCAGGGGATTGAGGATCGCGGACAGGTCCATGCGGGCAGCGGATTCTACCAGCTGCCGGCGGCTACCAGCGGTTGCGCAGCTCGCGCAGCGCGAGGAACACCTCTCGGGGTGCCGGATCGGCGCCGGCGATCGCGCGCGCGCGCCGCAATCCCTCGATGATCGCCGGGCTGTCGAGCCGCAGGAAGACGTTGATGTCGTGCTCCTCGGCGAGCGTGAGTATCGGCATGCGCTCGCCGCCCAGCGCCGCGCAGCGCCGCGCGAGCAGGCGCGCGGCGGCGTTGTCCGGCTCGCGCTCGAGCGTGAAGCCGAGATTGCGCAGCAGATAGTCGTGGCCCGGCAGCACGCGCGTCGCGCCCGGCAGCGGCGCGAGCACGCTCTGGAAGCTGTCGAACAGCAGCTGCGGATCGCCGCCGTGCAGGCAGTTGCCGGCGCCGGCATTGAACAGCGTATCGCCGGAGAACAGCGCGGGCGGTGCGTCGTCGGTGCCCGGCGCGTACAGGCACAGATGCGCGCGCGTGTGCCCGGGCGTATCCAGGCACTGCAGCTCGACCGTGCGCCCGACGCGCACCCGCTCTCCGCCGGACAGGCCGCGCGTGACCCCGCCGATGCGCGCGGCCGCCGCCGTATGCGCCAGCACCGCGGCGCCGGTGGCCGCCACCACGGCGGCGTTGCCGCCGGTGTGGTCGCGGTGCTCGTGCGTGTTGAACAGCTGGCGGATGCTCCAGCCGCGCTCGCGCGCGCGCTCGAGCACCGCCGCCGCATTGAGCGGATCGACCGCGAGTGCCTCGCCGGTCTGCTCGCAGGCGATCAGGTAGTGGTAATTGCGCCCCTCGTTGGCCGCCCAGACGCGTTCGATCAGCATCGCTGCGCCTCTGCGGCAGGGCGCTACAGCACGACCCGCAGGTAGTGATCGGCGAGCAGCGCGATGAACAGCCACATCAGGTAGGTGATGGAGAAGCGGAACAGACGCATCGGCAGCCCCTCGCGGTCCGATATCTTCAGGGCCACGGCCATCCACAGGAAGCGCGCATCCAGCGCCAGCGCCGCCGCCAGGTAGAGCAGCCCGCTCATGCCCGTCATGAACGGCAGCAGCGTCACGACGCACAGGATCACCGTATAGAGCAGCACGTGCAGCCGCGTGAGCTCGACGCCGTGCGTGACCGGCAGCATGGGGATCTGCACGCGCTCGTAGTCGCGGCGGCGCGCAATGGCGAGCGCCCAGAAGTGCGGCGGTGTCCAGGCGAAGATGATCATGAACAGCAGCAGCGCGTGCGGGTCGACGTGGTTGGTGACCGCGGCCCAGCCGAGCACCGGAGGGGCGGCGCCGGCGGCCCCGCCGATCACGATGTTCTGCGGGGTCGCGCGCTTGAGCCATACGGTATAGACCACCGCGTAGACGATCAGCGAGCAGAAGGTCAGCACCGCGGTGAGCACGTTCACGCAGGCGACCAGCAGCGTCATGGAGGCCAGGCCCAGCAGCAGCGCGAACCGCAGCGCCTGCGCCTGCGAGAGGTGTCCGGAGGGCAGGGGCCGGCGCCGGGTGCGCGCCATGCGTGCATCGATGTGCGCATCGAGCACGTGGTTGACGGCTGCCGCGGAGGCGGCGGCCAGTGCGATGCCGAGGTTGCCGAAGATCAGCGCATCGAGCGGCGGCAGCCCCGGCGCGGCGAGCAGCGTGCCGACCACCGCGGTCAGCATGATCAGCGCCACCACCCGCGGCTTGGTCAGCTCCAGGTAATCGCGCCAGCCGACCGAGATCGGCAGTGCGGGTTCGTCGGTGTGGTCCATATTCGGCGGTAGGCTGCTCACGCGTCGGCCCGCTCGGCGCTGCGCGTCAGGCCCGCAGCGGCCGCAGCGGCCGCAGCGGTGTCAGGGCGCGGTTCAGGGTCAGTGTCCCCAGCAGCAGCAGCGCGGCGCCGGCATTGTGCGCCGTCGCGAGCCATAACGGAAAGCCGCGCAGCACCATCGAGACTCCGATGGTCAGCTGCAGCGCCAGCAGCACGATCACCAGCACGCCTGCACGCCGCACGTTCGCGGGTCGCGCCGCACGCAGCGCCGCGGCGGCGGCACACAGCAGCGCCGCGGTGGTGACCAGGGCACCCAGGCGGTGCACCAGCTGGATCGCCACGCGCGCAGGGCCCGCGAGCACGCCACCCTCGTAGTCGACGTTCAGCGGATGCCAGAGGGTGAAGCCGGCGCGAAAGTTCGCGTGTGGCCAGAAGCTGCCCTGGCAGGTGGGCACGTCCGGACAGGCGAGCGCGGCGTAATTGCTGCTGGTCCAGCCGCCGAGCGCGATCTGACCGGCGAGCACCAGCAGCGCCACCGCCGCCAGCGCCCGCGCCCCGCCCGATACTCCCCGCGCCCGGGTGCGCTCGGGCCAGCCGTCAGCGCGGTGGCGCCACAGGGTCAGCACCAGCCACCACAGCAGTGCGAGCGTGGTCAGCCCGAACAGCAGATGCAGCGTGACGATCAGAGGCGTGAGCTGCCAGGTGACCGTGAGCATGCCGAGCGACGCCTGGACCACGATGATGCCGAGCAGGCCCAGCGTGTAGGCGCGCGGCAGCACGCGCTCGCGCCGCCAGGCGATCGCCATCGCGGCCAGCCACGCGATCAGCAGGGCGAGCGTGCCGGCCGCGTATCGATGCACCATCTCGCGCCAGGCCTTGCCGATCTGCAGCGGCCGCCCGTCGAGCGGATCGACCGCGGTATGCTGATCGGCCGCGGCCGCCGCGGGCGTGAGGTGTCCGTAGCAACCCGGCCAGTCCGGGCAGCCGAGCCCCGCGTCGCTGAGGCGCACGTAGGCGCCGAGCACCACCACGCCCAGGCACAGCAGGAAGGCCAGGAGGGCTACGGCTCGCGCCAGAGTCGCGTGGCGCATCAGCCGATGCTCGACAGCCCGAGCAGCTGTTTGAGATCGTCGAGCAGCCCCTCGGGGCGCGCGCTCGAGTCGTAACGCATCATCAGGTTGCCGCGCGGGTCCACGATGAAGATCCCGGTGGGGCGCTGCGCGGCCGGAAAGGCCGCGAGCAGCGACGCACTGGCGGGAGCAGCGGCGTTCAGTGTGATCAGTGCGGGGTACTCTCGCGTGAGGTAGCTGCGATCACAGCACGGTGCGGTCGCGAGAAACACCCGCTGCGCGCGTGTGTACAGCCTGCCGAGGCCCAGGTGGGTCTGGCGCATGTAGTATAGCGTGCGGCGGCAGCTCGCGTCGCAGCTGCCGGGGCCCACGTACACCAGCGACCACTTGCCCATGAACACCGCGGCGCCCAGCGGCCGGGGCGGTTGGATCAGCTCGCCGTGATTGGTGTGTTGCGCCGGTCGCCAGCTCGAGCCGTAGTAGATGCCGAAGGCGAGCAGCAGCGGGCCGAAGAACAGCAGCGCGAGCAGCGCCACCACCCGGCGGGCGTGGGCGGCGGCCGCGGGGCCGGAAACGCCGGATTTCACGGGGCTGCCGCCGCGGGCTGTGCCCTTCTGCGGTTGAGCAGCACGTACAGCAGCACCGCCGTCGCGGCGAAGCACCACCACTGGATCGCATAGGACAGGTGCTGCGCCGGGGTCATGCCGGGGGGCTGCCAGTCGCGCAGGTAACCGCGCGGCTGTCGAGGGTTGAGCAGCAGCTGGCGCGGCTCGAGCGGACGGCGTAGCGCGGCCGCGAGGTCGCTCATGGTCGGAAAGCTCGTGATCCTGGGCCAGGGGCCGGTCAGGGGCGGCGGTACGTGACCGAGCGAGATGCCGGGGACGGGCAGGTTGTCGATCCGGCCGCGCGGCCGCGCTTCCGGGCTGCTGGCGAGCGCGATGTCGGGCAGGTCGCGGCGGCTGCCGGTCAGCGGCACCCAGCCGCGATTGACGATCACGGTGCGGCCGTCGGCCAGCGTCAGCGGTGTGAGCACCTCGTAGCCGGGCTCGCCCTCGTGGGACATATTGTCCAGCAGGAACTGGTGGGCCGTATCGTAGCGTCCCTGCGCGTCGACCTGTGTGTAGCGCGGCAGCGCCCGCATCGGCTGCCGATCCAGATCGACGCGGGCGTCCGTCCCGGCGAGGAACTGCGTCTGCAGCGCTTGCGACTGCTGCGCGCGGTGCCACTGCCAGCGGCCGAGCTGGATGAACGCGGCCACGCCGCTGAGGGTCAGCAGCGTCATGAGCCAGCTGGCCGACCAGTGGCAGCGACCGAATTCGAGTGTCAGCGGCAAGCGCGAGGGCCCCGTGCGAGCCGCCCATTCTGCCGCCTCGGGCCGGCGCAGTACAGGGTTACCGGCGGGACCCGCTATACTGTGCGCGCCGCCGCGGCACGCGGGTCCCATTGCAGCGATCGCCCTGGTCCCCGGCGAGCGGAAGGAACGGCGCATGCAGATCATCCGCATCCTGGTCATCGCCGTGATGGCGGCGATCGTCGTGAGTCTGGGAACGGCACTGTTTCACCTGACCAAGGGCGACAGCAGCGCCAAGCTCGGGCGCGCGCTCACCGTGCGCATCGTCCTGTCGCTGGTGCTGTTCCTGCTGCTGATGGCGGCATGGTGGGCGGGCCTGATCAAGCCGAACGGCTTTCAGAACTGAGCCGGGCCCGCGCGTTCCGGGCTAACATCCGGACGCCATGAACCTCGCGATCCCCGCTATCCGGCTGGCCCGACCGCGCGACGCGTCCGCCATCGCCGGCATGTCCCGCGACTGCGTGGAGGTGGGGCTCGAGTGGAACTGGACCGCAGCGCGCGTACTGCGCGCCATCGCCGACCCCTGCAGCAATGTCGCCGTGCTGGCCGACGGCGGGCCGCTGCTCGGCTTCGGCATCATGCTGTACGGGGACGAGGTGGCGCATCTGGCGCTGCTCGCCGTGCACGCCGCGCATCGCGGCCGCGGCCTGGGTGCGCGGCTGCTCGAGTGGCTGGAGAAGCCGGCGGCCGTGGCCGGCATCGGCCGCGTACGCCTGGAGGCGCGCGCCGACAATCCCCGGGCGATCGCCTTCTACCGCCGCTGCGGCTACCGGCTCGGCGCGACGGTGCCCGGGTACTATCAGTGCCGCATCGACGCGGTGCGCCTCGAGAAGGCGCTGCTGGTCATCTAGGCTCGATCTGAATCCAGGCTCGATCTGACGCCCCAGGATCCGGTGGCGCAGCGCCTGACGTAGCCTATCCGGGCAGATGTGCGGACATTCCGGGCGAATACATGACACGTATTCGCCCGGAATGTCCGCATATCTGCCCGAAGTATTGCCGCCCGGCGCTGCGGTGGCAGATCCTGGGGCGCCGGATCGAGCCTCAGAGCCAGTAGACGAAGGTGAACAGCCCGAGCCACACCACGTCGACGAAGTGCCAGTACCAGGCGACCGCTTCGAAGGCGAAGTGATGCGTCGGCGTGAAATGCCCGCGCAGGGTGCGCAGCCAGATGACCACCAGCATGGTGGCGCCGATGGTCACATGCAGGCCGTGGAAGCCGGTCAGCATGAAGAACGTTGATCCATAGATCCCGGTCGACAGCTGCAATCCCAGCTCGCGGTACGCTTCGCCATACTCGTGGATCTGCAGCGTGACGAAGCAGAACCCGAGCACGAAGGTCAGCCCCAGGAAGGTCTTGAGCACCGCGCGATTGCCCATGCGCAGCGCATGGTGCGCGATCGTCACCGTGAGGCTGCTGGTGAGCAGGATCAGCGTGTTGATCGCCGGAATGCCCAGGGGCTGCATCACCGAGAAGGTGCCGTTGGCGCGCGGGCCGAGATGCGCCGGGCCGTTGGTCGGCCAGCCGGGATTGAAGCCGCGCCACAGGTACAGCTTGTTCAGCACCTTGACGCCCTCGCCGCCGATCCAGGGCACGGCCAGCCGCCGCGCGTAGAACAGCGCGCCGAAGAAGGCGGCGAAGAACATCACCTCGGAGAAGATGAACCACATCATCCCCATGCGGAACGAGCGGTCGACCTCCTGGTTGTAGACGCCGTGCTGGTTCTCGTCGATGACGGTGGAGAACCAGCCGACGAACATCCCGATGAGCAGCAGCGGGCCCGGCAGAAAGGCCCAGGCGCCGGCCCAGTCGTTCAGGTAGGCGACCGCGCCGGCCATGAGGGTGAACAGGGCCACCGAGCCGAGGATCGGCCAGGGGCTGCCGTGCGGGATGTAGTACTTGTCGGAAGAAGTGGTTGCCATCGATCTCTCGCTCTGCTGTCGTTGTGGCCGCCGCCCTGCCGCGCTACCGATCGGTCGACGGCGCCCGCGGCGCGCCCGGGGTCGTGCCGGCCGCCGGCGCGGCGGTGTGCGCCGAGCCGCGCCGACCCGCGTGCAACCCCCGCACCAGGGCATAGGCGATGAAGCCGAAATACAGGGCCAGCACGATCACGGCGAGCAGCAGAGCGGTGCGCCGCGCACCGCGCCGCCGCCGCGGATCCACGTCTCCGGGTCGCGACCCGGATGCGCCGCGCCCGGCTCCGCCGGGCTCCCCGCGCCCGGGGAGGCCGCTGCGCCGGCTCAGGCCGATGGAGGCTCGCGCCCGCAATGCCTCAGCCATGAGTCTGGTGAACCGGAGCCCCGTGCTCGAGCGTCGCCAGGCCGGGTGCCTCGGTCCAGCTGTGATACGGGGGCGGCGAGGACAGCTCCCACTCCAGCCCGCGGGCGCCTTCCCACACGCGCCCGGGAGCCTTCGCTCCACCGCGTACGCACTGCCAGATGATGATCGGGAACAGGATCTGCGAGGCCCCGAAGCAGAAGCCGCCGATCGAGGACACCATGTTCCAGTCGGCGAACTGTGTGGCGTAATCGGGAATGCGGCGCGGCATCCCGGCCAGTCCCAGGAAGTGCTGCGGGAAGAACAGCACGTTCACGAAGATGGTCGACAGCCAGAAGTGCCACTTGGCCAGCGTCATGTCGTACATGTGGCCAGTCCACTTGGGCAGCCAGTAGTACACCCCGCCGATGATGGCGAATATCGCCCCCGGCACCAGCACGTAGTGAAAGTGCGCCACGACAAAGTAGGTGTCCTGGTACTGGAAGTCCGCCGGCGCCATCGCGAGCATCAGCCCCGACAGTCCGCCGATCGTGAACATGAACAGGAACGCCAGCGCCCAGAGCATCGGCGGCTCGAAGCTCAGCGAGCCTTTGTACAGCGTCGCGGACCAGTTGAAGATCTTCACGCCCGTGGGGATCGCGATCAGCATGGTCGAGAGCATGAAGAACAGCTCACTCGCCAGCGGCAACCCCACCGTGAACATGTGGTGCGCCCAGACGATGAACGACAGGAAGGCGATCGAGGCGGTCGCGTAGATCATCGCGTCGTAGCCGAACAGCGGCTTGCGCGCGAAGGTCGGCAGGATCTCCGAGATGATGCCGAAGGCCGGCAGGATCAGGATGTAGACCTCGGGGTGCCCGAAGAACCAGAAGATGTGCTGGAACATCACCGGGTCGCCGCCGCCGGCGGCGTTGAAGAAGCTGGTACCGAAGAAGTGATCGGTCAGCAGCATCGTGACCGCGCCGGCCAGCACCGGCATGACCGCGATCAGCAGGAACGCCGTGATCAGCCAGGTCCACACGAACAGCGGCATGCGCAGCAGCGACATGCCGGGGGCCCGCATGTTCATGATGGTCACGATGACGTTGATCGCGCCCATGATCGAGGAGGCCCCCATCAGGTGGATCGCGAAGATCCCCATCGGCAGCGCATAGCCGGTCTGCACCATCAGCGGCGGGTACATGGTCCAGCCGCCGGCCAGCCCGCCGCCGGGCACGAACACCGAGCCGATCAGCAGCGTGAAGGCGAACGGCAGGATCCAGAAGCTGAAGTTGTTCATGCGCGGCAGGGCCATGTCGGGGGCGCCCACCTGCATCGGCACCATCCAGTTGGCCAGCCCGACGAACGCCGGCATGACCGCCCCGAAGATCATGATCAGCGCATGCATGGTGGTGAAATTGTTGAACAGCGCCGGATCCAGGAACTGCAGTCCGGGCTTGAACAGCTCGGCGCGGATCGCCATCGCGAAGGCGCCGCCGATGAAGAACATGATGCAGCTGAACACCAGGTACATCGTGCCGATGTCCTTGTGATTGGTGCTGGTCAGCCAGCGGTGCCAGAAGCCGTGCGGCTTGCCGTGATCGGCGTGCTCGTCATGGCCGGCGTGCCCGGCGTGACCTCCGTGCTCCTCGTGACCGGTGAGTGCGGCATGCGGGATGACGTTGTCGGTATTGGCCATGAAGGGTCTCGCTCGCGATATGTCTAGCCCGTTGAATCCATCGCTGTCAGCAGCGGCTGCTTGCCGGAGGTCGGGGACCGGCTCCGCCCTAGAGAGCGTTCGCCGGCGGCGGGGGTCCCGGGGATGTGGCCTGCAGGGCCGCGACGCCCGCCTGCGACTTGGCGATCGCCTGCTGCTGCTTCAGCCAGGTCGCAAAGTCGGCCTTGCTGACCACCTTGACCACGATCGGCATGAAGCCATGGCCGCGACCACAAAGCTCGGCGCATTGGCCGCGATAAGTTCCGATCTTGTCGGGATCTACGTCGAACCAGGCCACATTGATAAAGCCAGGTATGGCGTCCTTCTTGATGCCGAGGGCCGGGACCCACCAGGAATGGATCACATCGCCTCCGGTCACCAGCACTTCGATCTTGACGCCCGCCGGCACCACCATCGGATGATCGACGTTGAGCAGGTAGTGCGGCACCGAATAGGGATCAATGCCGGAATCGAGCTGGCGGGCGGCGTCGCTGCGGCGGTCCAGGGAGGAGACGAACTTGACGCCCATGCCCACGTACTCGTAAGTCCAGCGCCACTGGTAGCCGGTGATGCGGATGGCCATCTGCGAGCCGTCCGTATCGGTGGTCTCCACCAGCACGCGCGCCGCCGGCACGGCCATGCTGATCAGGATCAGCACCGGGATGGTGGTCCAGATGACCTCGACCCGGGTGCTGTGAGTGAGGCTGGTGTCGGCGATCGCGCCGCGCGAGCGCCGAAAGCGCGCGATCGAATAGATCATGAAGCCGAACACGACCACCGCGATGCCCATGCACCACCAGAACATCAGCATGTGCAGCCCGTAGATGTCGCGCGACACCTGGTCGACCCCGGGCGTGAGGTTGAGCGTCCACGCAGCGTGGGCAGCCGGAGCCCGCAGCAGCGGCAGCAGGCCCGCGAGCGTTGCGGGCAGCAGCGGTTTGATCTTCATCGTCTCGTCATCATCCTGGCCAGGAGCTGCCACCGCTAGTCCAGCGGCGGCGACTCGTTGATGCGACCGACCGAGCGCGTCAACCGTGCGGCCAACGTGCGCCGTTCCTCGTCGGTCAGAAAGCTGCCGACCTCGTAGGAGCGGCCATGCGACTCGATCGTCAGGCGGCTGGGGTGCAGGCGCGTGTCAGCGCCGCGCAGTTTAACCTGTGCCCAGTGCCGCGGGAACTCGATCTGCTCGCAAATGCCCCGAAACCGGGTCTCCACCGCGACGCGATCCTGGCTGACCGTGATCGTCTGCCAGTAGTTCCTGCGCCGCAGGCTCGCCGCCAGTGCCCAGCCCAGCACCAGCATCTCCAGCCCGGCAAACGGAAATACCGGCCAGAGTCCCTTGATCGCCATCGTGGTCGCGATCGTGAAGGATACGGTGCAAATGATTCCGAAGAAGGCCACCGCGCCGCGGGGCGTGAGCGAGCAGTTCGGCGCGAGCCGGATCGTCAGGGTGTCACTCACGATTGCAGGGCTTCTCCCGTCCCGCACCGGGATGCGCAATCATAGTGAAGCCGTCGATTCGGCCGCAAGGTCAAACACTTATCGGTCAGGCTGCGGCCACGCGGCGCTGCGCGCCGCCGCCAGCGCCGCGGCCGCGGGCGCAAGCTGCGCGGCGTCCCCGTCCCGATCGGCCGCATGCACGAGCAGGCCGAGGCGCGGCGCGGGCAGGCGCTGCTCGAGCGTGGCCACGTTCTCATCCAGCCCCGGCATCCGCGGCTCCAGGACGCTGCCGATCCACCCGGCCAGCTGCAGGCCATCCGCGCGCACCGCACGCGCCGTCAGCAGAGCGTGATTGAGGCAGCCGAGCCGCAGTCCCACCACCAGGACCACCGGCAGCGCGAGCGCGCGGGCCACGTCGGCCATCGTGAGCGTATCGGCGATGGGTGCGAGCCACCCGCCGGTGCCCTCCACGATCAGCGCCTCACAGCGGCGCGCCAGGCGGCCGTAGGCCGCGACGATGCGTGCGGGCTCGATCGCGGTGCCGGCCCAGCGGGCCGCAAGGTGCGGAGACACCGGCGGGGCGAAACGGTAGGGGCTGACGTCGGCCGGATCGACCTCCGCGGCGCCGTCGGGCCCGGGGCGCGCACCGCCCGAGAGGCGCTCGCCGCTCGCACGGCTCGCGGCGCGCAGCCGCGCGACATCCTCGTGATCGCCGCTGGCATCCAGTCCGGTCGCCACCGGCTTCATGCCGAGTGCGGCGATGCCGCGACGCTCGAGAGCCTGCAGCAATGCGACGGCGACGCGAGTCTTGCCGACGCCGGTGTCGGTGCCGGCGATGAACACGCCCACCACGTCCGCAGGCCGCATCGCCGGCCTAGGCACGCGGCCGGCTCCGCAGCGATCCGATCGGCACCGCGATCTCTGCGCCGCCGCCGTGCCCCGCGGCCGCGCCCGAGGCGCCGGCGCCGCTGTTGAAGGCTGCCCCGAACAGCAGCTCGTAGGTCGCCGGCAGTCCGGCGGGGCCGCGCAGCCGCTCGTAGGCCTCGTTCATGGCGCGCCAGCGCGCGCGTCCGGTCAGTCCGCGCGCGCGCGAGCTCGCGGCGTTGTGCGCCCCGAGGGCCCGCAGCTCCGCGGCCAGTGCCCTGACCTCCGCATAGTGGTGCCGCACCGGTTCGACATCGAGCACCGGCTCCACGAAGCCCGCGCGCGCGAGCGCTGCGCCGAGCTGCGCCATGTCGGGAAACTCGGAAACGTGGATTGCCGTGTCGGCGGCGGCCCACGCGTGCCGCAGCTCGGCCAGGGATTGCGGTCCGAGGCTCGAGAACAGCAGCAGTCCGCCGGGGACGAGCACGCGTGCGAGCTCTGCAAACAGCGCCGCGGGCCGATCGCACCATTGCAGCATGAGATTGCTGTAGATCAGGTCGACGCTGTGAGCGGCCAGCGGCAGCGCGCCGGCATCGGCGCAGATGCGCGCATAGCCCCGGCGCCACCACGATCGCGGTGCCGCCCGCAGCATGCCCGCGGACAGATCCACCGCGAGGACCTGCGCCCGCGGATAGCGCCGTGCGAGCAGCGCCGCGCCATGGCAGGTGCCGGCGCCCAGCTCGAGCAGCCGCCGGGGCCGCAGGGCGAAGAACTGCAGCCGCTCCAGCAGCTCGGCCGCCGCCCGGCGCTGCAGCCAGGCCGCGGCGTCATAGCTGCGGCCCGCGCGATCGAAGGCGCGCGCCAGCGCGCGACGGTCGAGGCAGAAGCCGGGGGCATCGGCCGGCGACGGGGTGCTCATGAGGGGATGCTCAGCGGGGGAGGCTCACGCATGAGCCGACGCGGTGGCTCGGCGAGGAAGCGCAGCGCCGCTTCGGCCACGGCCTCCTCATGCGACAGGAAGGGCGCGTGGCCGGCGCGCGGCAGCTCGAGCAGCCGCGCATCCGGCAGCAGCGCGGCCAGCGCCCGCGCGGCGCCCGGAGGCGTGATGCGATCGGACGCGCCGGCGACCAGCAGGGTAGGAACGCTCAGTGCGGGGGCGAGCGCGCGCAGATCCGTCTGCGCCAGCAGCGCAAGGCCCGCGCGCAGCGCCGGCGGCCGGGCCGCGCCATGCCGTGCCAGCGCGGCGCGCAGCGCCGCGAGCGTCGCGGCGGATTCGCGGCTGCCGCGCACCTGCAGCTCCAGGAAGCGCGCCACGGTCGCATCGCTGTCGTGCTCGAGATCGCGGCTGAATTGCCGCAGCGTGTCGGCCGGCAGCCCGTGCGGCCAGTCCTCGCTCTGCACGAAGCGCGGCGTGGAGGCGATCAGCACCAGGCGTTGCACGGCCAGCACCGGCCGCGCCGCCAGCGCCAGGGCGAGCTGTCCCCCGAGCGACCAGCCGATCAGTGTCGCGCCCCGCGGCAGGCTGCGTGCAATGAGCTGCAGCTGCCGCCCCGGAGTGCAGCCGGCGGGCCAGGGGCTGGCCCCGTGGCCGGGCAGATCCAGCGCCGTGACCGCGTAGTGCCGCGCGAGCCGCGCGGCGAGCGCATCGAACACCCGCAGGTTCATGCCCCAGCCGTGCAGCAGCACCACCGGTGCACCCGTGCCGGCCGTCTCCCGATAGGGTCTGTCCCGCACCCGGGACACGGCGCGAGCGCGCGGCCTGCCGCTTGCGCCGCGAGTGCCGCGGTGCGGTGCCGTGAGACGGGGTGGCGTGCGGCTCATGCGCCGCCTGCTCGCTCGCTCGCCCGCCACGCCCGTGCCAGCGTCTCGGCGAGCGCATCGACATCCGCTTCCTGGTGCGCCGCCGTGAGCGTGATGCGCAGTCGCGCGCTGCCGGCCGGCACGGTCGGCGGGCGGATCGCCGCGACCCAGAATCCCGCGGCCATCAGCGCTTCGCTCAGCTCGAGCGCGCGCGCGGCATCCCCGACCCTGAGCGGCTGGATCGGCGTGTCCGAGGGCGCCAGCGGCAATCCGAGCGCCGCGGCGGCCGCGCGCCAGCGACGCACCAGCGAGTGCAGCCGCTCGCGCCGCCAGGGTTCGCCATCCACCAGACGCAATGCCGTGCGCGTGGCGGCGGCGATCGCCGGCGGCAGCGCCGTCGTATAGATGTAGGTGCGCACGTGCTGCAGCAGGTGCTCGACGAGGGCGGCATCGCCGGCGACGAATGCCCCGAAAGTGCCGAACGCCTTGCCGAGCGTGCCGATGAGCACCGGTGCTGCGCCCGCGTCCACGCCGGAGAGCTCGAGGCTGCCACGCCCGCGAGTCCCCGCGACGCCAAGACCATGTGCGTCGTCGACGACCAGCGTGGCGTCGCGCCGCGCTGCCAGGGGCGCGAGCTGCGCCAGCGGCGCGCAGTCCCCGTCCATGCTGAATACCCCGTCGGTCACCAGCAGCGCGGTGGCGGCGCTGCCGCTGCGCTCCTCGAGCGCACGCGCCGCGGCCGCGGGGTCCGCATGCGCATAGCGGCGCAGACGCGCCCCGGAGAGCAACGCCCCGTCGAGCAGCGAGGCGTGGCACAGCCGGTCGGCCGCGATCAGATCGTGCCGTCCCGCCAGTGCGCCGATGACACCGACATTGGCGAGATAGCCGCTGGAGAACAGCAGCGCGCGCTGCCGCCCGGTGAAGGCCGCGAGCTCCTCCTCGAGCGCATGGTGCTCGTGCGAGTGCCCGGTCACGAGGTGCGAGGCACCGGCCCCGACGCCCCAGTGCGCCAGGCAGGCCGTCGCCGCCTCGATCAGCGCCGGATGCGCGCTCAGGCCGAGGTAGTCGTTGCCGCAGAAGTTGCGCAGCAGGCGCCCGCCGACCCGCACGCGCGTCGCATCACCCGGCTGCGGACGTGCCTGCACCACCCGCCGCCATCGGCGCAGGTGCCGCGCCTTGAGCAGCGTCAGATCCGCGGCGAGACGGCCGGGATCAAGCCGCCCCATGGGCCGACGGCCCCGCGGCTGCGGTGCCGGCGTCTGCGGGCGCCTCCGGCACCAGCCCGAGGCGTGCCAACAGCGTGCGGTCGCGCTCGACGTCGGGGTTGCCGGTGGTCAGCAGTCTCTCGCCGTAGAAGATCGAGTTGGCGCCGGCCAGGAAGGCGAGCGCCTGCAGCTCATCGCTCATGGCGGCGCGGCCGGCCGACAGGCGCACCTGCGCGCGCGGCAGCATGATGCGCGCCGCGGCGATCGTGCGTACGAACTCGAACGGATCGATGTCCGCAGCGGCCTCGAGCGGCGTGCCCGGTACACGCACCAGCTGGTTGATGGGCACGCTCTCGGGCTGCTGGGGCAGGTTCGCGAGCGTCACGAGCAGCTTGGCGCGATCGGTACGCGATTCGCCCATCCCGACGATGCCGCCGCAGCACACGCTCAAGCCCGCCTCCCGCACCGCGGCGAGCGTCGCGAGCCGGTCGCGGTAGCTGCGTGTGGAGATGATCTCGGCGTAAAAATCCTCCGAGCTGTCCAGGTTGTGGTTGTAGTAGTCCAGCCCCGCATCCTTCAGCGTGCGCGCCTGCGCGGGCGTGAGCATGCCGAGAGTCGCGCAGGTCTGCAGCCCGAGCGCGCTCACCGCGCGCACCATGCGTGCGATGCGCTCCAGGTCGCGCGCCTTGGGCGAGCGGTACGCCGCGCCCATGCAGAAGCGCGTCGCCCCCGCGGCGCGCGCGGCGCGCGCCCGCTCGAGCACCTCGTCCAGTCCCATCAGCGCCTCCGCCGCGACCCCCGTGCGGTAGCGCACGCTCTGCGGACAGTAGGCGCAATCCTCCGGACAGGCGCCGGTCTTGATCGACAGCAGCGTGCTCATCTGCACGGTGTTCGGGGCGTGCCACGCGCGGTGCACGCGCTGTGCGGCGTAGATCAGGTCGCTGAACGGCAGCTCGAACAGCGCCTCGGCCGCGGCCAGCGACCAGTCGTGACGCGGTTCGACGCCGATCGAGCCGGACGGGGGGGCGGGCACGCGCTCGGCTGCGCGCGCGGGGATCGAGCGGGCATCGGCAGGGGAGGTACTGGCGTGTGGCGTGGATACGGACATGCGGTGTGATCTGCGCGGCTCGGGCTCGCGGGATCATCGACGCCTGGCGGCGTGACTGTCAACTTCTGGTGATCGATGAAGTCGACGTTTGGTTATTTCATGGGCACCCCTCGCCCGCGGACCGCCCGCTCGACCGCGCGCCCGCATGGCCCCGGCGCGCCGCGCCGCTCAGCGCGCGGCGTACTGCAGCAGCACCCCGGCGAAGATCGCCAGGCCGAAATAGTTGTTGTTCTGGAACGCCGCGAAACAGGCATTGCGCTCGCGCCGGCGGATCAGCCACTGCTGCCAGAGAAAGCAGCCGGCTCCGGCGATGAGGCCCGCGCGATAGCCGGCGCCGAAGTGCAGCGCGCGCCCGATGAGCAGCAGCGTATACAGCACCATCGCCTGCATCGCGCCGATGATCAACCGGTCCAGGTCGCCGAACAGGATGGCGCTGGACTGCACCCCGATGCGCAGATCGTCGTCGCGGTCGACCATGGCGTACAGGGTGTCGTACACGCCGGCCCACAGCACCGCCGCGAGCAGCATCAGCCAGCCGATGCGCGGCACCGTCCCGAGCGTGGCGGCGAACGCCATCGGCACCGCCCAGCCGAAGCACAGCCCGAGGTAGAACTGCGGCAGTGGAAAGAAGCGCTTGAGCAGCGGGTAGGAGACGGTCAGCGCCGCCCCGACCAGCGACAGCTTCACCGTGTAGGCATTCAGCTGCAGCACCAGCGCCAGCGCGGCGAGGCCCAGGAGCGTCGCGAGCACCAGCGCCTCGAACGGCGAGACCACTCGAAAGGCCAGCGGCCGCAGGCGCGTGCGCTTGACGTGCGGATCGATGTTGCGATCGGCCAGGTCGTTGACCACGCACCCGGCGCTGCGCATGACGACGGTGCCCGCCAGGAAGATCGCCAGCAGCCGGCGCCGCGGATGCCCGCCCGCGGCGATCCACAGCGCCCACAGCGTCGGCCACAGCAGCAGCCAGATGCCGATCGGCCGGTCCAGGCGCATGAGGCGCGCCAGATTGCGCAGGCGCCGCTCCAGCCAGGGCAGCAGCGTGGCGCGCGCCCGCCCCGCCGTGCCCCCGCCGCCGGGCGAAGCGGCCGCAGCGGCGTGCGCCTGCATGTCGCCCACGCCGGCACCGGGCGCGCCGCGGCCGCCCGCTGCCGCGCCAACGGCGTGCGCCGCGGGCCGCGCGGCGCTCGCTGGCCCGTGAGCGGTGGAGCGCTCAGCCGACGCGACCATATTGCGCTGCCTCGCCGATCCATCTGGCCGAGAGCGCCGCGACCCGCTCGGGACTCGAAGCGAGCAGCTGCGCGGCGCTCGTGCGCACCTCGTCCAGCAGGTCCGCGTCGCGCGCCAGATCCGCGACGCGCAGCTGCGCCAACCCGGTCTGACGCCGCCCGAGCAGCTCCCCCGGCCCGCGCAGCGCCAGATCGCGTCGCGCGATGCGAAAGCCGTCGTTGGTGTCGCGGATCGCCGCGAGCCGCGCGCGCGCCATCTCGGACAGCGGCCGGCGGTACAGCAGCACGCAGCTCGCCCGCTGCGTGCCGCGTCCCACACGGCCGCGCAGCTGGTGAAGCTGTGCGAGGCCCATGCGCTCGGCGTTCTCGATCACCATGAGGTCGGCGTTGGGCACATCCACCCCGACCTCGATCACCGTGGTCGCCACCAGCAGCTGCACCTGCCCGGCGATGAAGCGCTGCATGACCTCGTCCTTGCGCCTGGCGGGCAGCCGCCCGTGCAGCAGCGCGACCCGCAGCGCCGGCAGCGCCGCGGCGAGCGCCGTGGCGGTCTCCTCGGCCGCCTGGCAGTCCAGCTCCTCGGATTCCTCGATCAGCGGGCACACCCAGTAGGCCTGACGCCCCGCCCGGCAGGCCTCCTCGATGCGCGCCACGGTCTCGCCGCGTCGCTCCGCGCCGATTACCACGGTGCGCACCGGCGTGCGCCCGGGGGGCAGCTCATCGATCACCGAGACATCGAGGTCGGCGTACAGCGTCATCGCCAGCGTGCGCGGGATGGGCGTGGCGCTCATGATCAGCTGGTGCGGCAGCGCCGCGGCGTGTGCCTTGGCGCCGAGTGCCAGGCGCTGCTGCACCCCGAAGCGGTGCTGCTCGTCGATGATGGCGAGCGCGAGCTGACGGAAGCGCACCTGCTGCTGGAACAGCGCCTGCGTACCGACGCACAGCTGTGCGCGTCCATCGGCAGCGGCGGCGAGCGCCGCGCGGCGCTCGCGCGCCGGCTGCGAGCCGGTCAGCCGCCATACGCGCACGCCCAGCGGCTCGAACCAGCTCGCCAGCACGCGCGCGTGCTGCTCGGCCAGCAGCTCGGTCGGCGCCATGAAGGCCGCCTGCCGCCCCGAGCCGATGGCGCGCGCGGCCGCGGCCGCGGCGATCACCGTCTTGCCGCAGCCCACGTCCCCCTGCACCAGGCGCGCCATCGGCACCGGGCGCGCAAGATCGCGGTCGACCTCCGCGAGCACGCGCCGCTGCGCGGCGGTCGGCGCGAAGGGCAGGGCCGCGAGCAGCCGCGCCTGGCAGCCGCGCTCATCCGCGAGCGGCGCGGCGCTCTGCTCGCGTGAGCGACCCCGCAGCTGCAGCAGCGCCAGGTGGTGCGCCAGCAGCTCCTCGAACGCGAGGCGGCGCTGCGCCGGGTGACGCCCCGCGGCGAGCTGCGCCAGCTGCGTGCCCACCGGCGGGCGGTGCACCAGCCACAATGCCTCGGCGAGGCTCGGCAGCCCGGCGTGCGCCAGCAGGCTGGGCGGCAGCAGCTCCGCGACGCCCTGGCCCGCCAGCGTGTGCAGCGAGCGATCCACCACCGCGCGCCAGCGTCCCTGGCTCATGCCGGTCGTGCCGGGGTAGATCGGCGTCAGCGTCTGCGGCAGCGGCTCGCCGAATGCCGCGATCCCGCGGTACTCGGGATGCACCAGCTCCAGCCCCAGCGGGCCGCGCCGCACCTCTCCGTGGCAGCGCAGCCGCGTGCCGCGCGCGAGACCCTCGCGCTGAGCGTTGCTGAAGTGGAAAAACCTGAGCGTCAGCGACCCCGATCCGTCCGCGAGCCGCACCACCAGCTGCCGCCGCCGGCGAAACACGATCTGATCGAGCAGCACCTCGCCCTCGATGACGGCGCGCATGCCCGGTTGCAGCGCTCCGATCGGCACCACGCGCGTACGGTCCTCGTAGCGCAGCGGCAGCACGAACAGCACCTGCTCGGGTGGCAGCGCGGCACGCGCGCGGCCGGGCGCCGCGGCCGCCTCGACCGTCTCGGCCGCCGGTGCCGCGGCCGCCGGTGCCGCGACGGCCGGTGCCGCGACGGCCGGTGCCGCGCGTGGCGCGACCCTCGCTGCCGCCCCGGAGCGTGCGGCGCGGCTCAGGCGAGGCTCAGTACGCACTCCATCTCGATGCGCGCGCCGCGCGGCAGCGCCGCCACCGCAACCGCGGCACGCGCCGGATAGGGCTCGTGAAAGTACTGCAGCATCAGCTCATTGACCTTGGCGTAGTGCGCCAGGTCCGTCAGAAACACGGACAGCTTCACGATCTGATCGAGCGCGCCTCCGGCCGCCGTCACGACGGCCTGCAGGTTGTCGAGCACCCGGCGGATCTCCGCCTCGATGTCGCCGCTGATCAGCTCGCCGCTGATCGGGTCGAGCGGGATCTGCCCCGATACATACACCGTGTCCCCGACGCGCACGGCCTGTGAGTACGGTCCGATGGCCTTGGGTGCCCTGTCGGTGCGGATGATCTGTCGCTGCATGAATCAATGCTCCCCGGTGCCCGCCCCGGCGGCGCCGCCTTCGGAGCCCGCCGACGAAGGCTCGGGGCGGCGCGCGCCGGCGATCGTGCGTTCCACGCGCAGCACGTCCGGCATGCGGCGCACCTCGCGCATCACGCGCGCCAGCTGCTTGCGGTCGGTGACCTCCAGGACGAACACGATAACCGAGGTCTCGGCGTCGTGCTGCTCGATCGTCACGTGCACGACGTTGGTCTGTGTATTGGCGATCGCCGCCGACAGCGCGGCCAGCACTCCCAGCCGGTTGACGCTCTCGATGCGGATCTGCGCCGGGAATTGCCGCGCGATCTTGTGCTGCCAGGTCACCGGCAGCCATTTCTCCGGGTGCTTGTGGTAATCCTCGACGTTCCCGCAGATCTCGCGATGGATGATGATGCCGCGTCCGGCGCTCAGAAATGCCATGATCGGCTCGTACGGCAGGGGATGGCAGCAGCTCGCATAGCTGACCAGCAGCCCCTCGGTGCCGGCCACCGCCAGCGGCGCCGGCCCACCGGCTTCCGCGCCCGCGGCGGCCGGGCTGCTCTGCCCCGTGGCTGCGGCGGCGGGTGCGGCGGCCGCTGCACCCGCGGGCATCAGCCGCCGCGCCACCAGCGGCGCGAGCCGCTCGCCGAGGCCGAGCTTCTCGTACAGCTCGCTGGCGTCCTTCAGGCCCAGCTCCGGCAGCGCCGACTCCCAGGCGTCGGCCGGTACGTCGGTGAGCTCCAGGTCGAACTCCGCCAGTGCCTGCGACAGCAGCCGCCGCCCGAGCTCCACCGCCTCCCCGCGCCGCAGGCTCTTGAGGTAGTGCCGGATCGCCGAGCGCGCCTTCGCGGTCACCACGAAGTTCACCCACGAGGGGTTGGGCCGCGCCCCCTTGGCGGTGATGATCTGAATGGTCTGTCCGTTGCGCAGCACCGTGCGCAGCGGCGCGAGCCGCCGGTCCACCTTGGCCGCGACGCAGCGATTGCCGATGTCGGTGTGCACGGCGTAGGCGAAATCCACCACGGTCGCGCCGCGCGGCAGCCGCAGGATCTCCCCGCGCGGCGTGAACACGTAGACCTTGTCCGGGAACAGATCCACCTTGACGCTCTCGATGAATTCCTCGGAGTTGCCCCCCTCCTGCATTTCCACCAGATTGGACAGCCACTTGCGGGCGCGCTCCTGCTGCGCGGAATCCTCGCTGTCGCCTTCCTTGTACTTCCAGTGCGCCGCGATGCCCGATTCGGCCACGCGGTCCATGTCCTCGGTGCGGATCTGTACCTCGATCGGCACCCCGTTCGGTCCGAACAGCGTGGTATGCAGCGACTGATAGCCGTTGACGCGGGGGATCGCGACGTAATCCTTGAATCTTCCCGGCATCGGCTTGTAGACGCTGTGCACCACGCCGAGCGCGCGGTAGCTGGTGTCGACCGAGTCGACGATGATGCGCAGCCCATAGACGTCCACGATCTCGGCGAGCGTCGCGCGCTTGCGCAGCATCTTGCGATAGATGCTGTACAGGTGCTTCTCGCGCGCCTCCACGCGCGCGGCGATGCCGGCCTTCTTCAGCGCCACCTCGAACTGCTTGTGGATCTTGCCGAGGAACTCCTTCTGATTGCCGCGTGCCTTTTTCAGCGCGCGCTCGAGCACGCGGTAGCGCTGCGGATAGAGCGTGTGGAAGCCGAGGTCTTCCAGCTCCAGCTTCATCGAGTACAGGCCGAGCCGCTCGGCGACCGGCGCGTAGATGTCGAGCGTCTCGCGTGCGATCGCGCGCCGCTTGGCCAGCGGCAGCGCCTCGATGGTCCGCAGGTTGTGGGTGCGGTCGGCGAGCTTCACCAGGATGACGCGCAGATCGCGCACCATCGCCAGCAGCATCTTGCGGAAGTTCTCCGCCTGCGCCTCCTCGCGGTTCTTGAAGCGGATCTGGTCGAGCTTGGTGACGCCGTCGACGATCTCGGCGACGTCGTCGCCGAAGCGCCGGGCGATATCCGCCTTGGCGATCGGCGTGTCCTCGATGACGTCGTGCAGAATCGCCCCGACCAGCGTATCGGCATCCAGGTGCAGCTCGGCCAGGATCTCGGCGGCGGCGACCGGATGGGTGATGTACGGCTCGCCGGAGACGCGCTTCTGGCCCTGGTGGGCCGCGGCGCCGAACTCCGCCGCCTCGCGCACGCGCTCGACCTGATCGGGCGGCAGGTAGCTGCCGACCTTGCTCAGCAGCTCCTTGACCCCCGGGGTGCCGCGTCGCGCGCCGGGCAGCAACCCCAACAGCGACGACGCGTAGTCCACGGTGACCCTCGAGCGGCGCCCTCGCGCGTCAGGCCGGTGCCGCGCGGGTGCGCAGGCGATCGGCGTGCCGCGCCCTGCCGGCCATTACAGCTCGCGGTCGATCAGCCCGAACTGCGGGGCGCGGAAGCCCGCCTCGGCCTCGACCTCCGGCAGGGCGGGCTCGGGCCGCGGCTCGGGCTCCTGGAGCATCTCGGCGGTGATGTTGCCGGCGGCGATCTCGCGCAGCGCGAGCACCGTGGGCTTGTCATTCTCGACGGGCACGGTCGCCTCCGCGCCGTTGGCCAGGCGGCGCGCGCGCTGGCTGGCGAGCAGCACCAGCTGAAAGAGGTTATCGACGTTCTGCAGGCAGTCTTCAACGGTGACGCGGGCCATGTGTGCGGATTTCCTGGAAAAAAAGCCGAGGGTAAAACAACGCGGAACCGCTCGCGAGTCTACTGCAAGGGTGCCGGCGCACGCCAGCGCCGCCCGCCCAGGCGGCAAGCCGCCCGCCCAGGCGGTGAACCGGATGCCGATCGGGCCGCCCGGGGCGCGGGGTCGGGATGCCGTTCAGCCCAGGAGCTGCTCGAGCAGTGGCGCGAGCTCCGGGCGGCCGGCGCCCAGCATCGCCCCCCGCCCCTCCAGGATCGCTTCGAGATCGAGCACGGCGCGCTCGAACTGGTCGTTGACCACCACGAAGTCGAACTCCCGGTAGTGCGACATGTCGCCCACCGCGTCGCGCAGGCGCCGCTCGATCACCTCGGGGCTGTCGGTACGCCGCTCGCGCAGCCGCTCGCGCAGGGCCGCGCGCGAGGGCGGCAGCACGAAGATCGTCACGCAGTCCGGTCGCGCGCGCCGCACCTGCCGCGCGCCCTGCCAGTCGATCTCCAGCACCACGTCACGCCCCTCGGCCAGCCGCTCGCGCACCTGCTGTGCCCCCGTGCCGTAGTCGTTGTCGAACACGCGGGCGTGCTCGAGAAATGCCCCCGAGCGCACCAGCTCCTCGAAGCGCTCGCGCGTGACGAAGCAATAGTCGCGCCCGTCGACCTCGTGGGCGCGCGGTGCGCGCGTGGTATGCGACACCGACACGACGAGGTTTGACCGCCGCGCCAGCAGCGCACGCACCAGGCTGGTCTTGCCGGCCCCCGAGGGCGCGGAGATGACGAACAGGTTGCTCATGGCTGCGCCCGCGTGCCGGCCAACGTATCTCCCTGCCGATGGACTCCCGGCAGGCCCGCACGTTACGCCGACTTCCCGGCGGCAGCCAAGCGCTCGCGCGACGGCTCGCACGCCCCGGGGGGCGAGCTGCCGGGTCAGCCGCTGGGCGGCCTGGCGCGGGGCTGCCCGGCCCAACCCGCCGATGGCATGGGCATTGCTTGCAATCAGGCATGCAGGATTCGATGCCTTCGTTGCGCTTTCTGCGCACCTTTCACATTGCGGCGCGGCGCGGCAGCTTCAAGGCGACCGCCGACGAGCTGTGCGTGACCGCCTCGGCCGTCAGCCACCAGATCAAGATACTCGAGGAGGAGCTCGGGCTGAGTCTGTTCGAGCGCGGGCCACGCTCGCTGACCTTGACCGAGGCCGGTACCCACTATTTGAAGGACATCGATGCACTGTTTTCGCGCCTCGAGAGCGTCACCGAGCAGCTGCGCGGGCGATTCCGCCGCGCCATCGTGAGGCTGCGGGTGCCGCCTTTTTTCGCATCCGAGCTGCTCGTGCCGCAGCTCACACGCTTCAGCGTGCTGCACAACGATGTCGATCTGAGAATTGCGACGGACATCACACCACACGACGTGCACTCGCCGGATGCCGATGTTTCGGTGGTCGTGGGCATAGGGCCATGGAGCGGGCTGAACGCGACACGGCTGTTTGCGCAGACCTACACCGTTGCCGCTTCGCCGCAGCGTCTCCGGCAGGCGCCGGTCAGCCGTGCGCACGACGTTGCCGATCACCCATTGATTGCGCACGAGCACCGGCTGGATCTGTGGGATCGCTGGGCCGCGCAGCAGCAGATCGCCCCGCTGTGTCCAAAACAGCTCATCCGCTTCGATACGATGTCCGCCGTCGTGCATGCCGCCGAGCGCGGCGTGGGCATCGCGCTGGTCGCCGCGCCGCTGGCGGTGGGTCGCTTCGCGGCCGGCACGCTGGTGCGACTCTTCGACGTCGAGCTGGATGCCGGTGAGAGCTATTACCTGCTGACGCGCCCGGAGGACGGCGAGCGCGCCGCCGTACGCGCCCTGATTGGTTGGATGGTCAAACAATTCGGCGAGCTGCGGCCGGCGGCTGAGCCCGGTTTGGGCTCGCATGAAAATTGATCGTTTGTCGTACGAATGGTTCGTTCATAAACTTTGCCCCAGCCGAGACCCCCACTCGGTGCTTCACAAGGAGCAAAGTAATGAAGACCTCTCTGATGAGCGCGCTGCTGATGAGCGCCGCGCTGGCCGGTCTGCCGGCGGTCGGCTCGGCGGCCGAGCCGCCTGCGATGCAGAGCTGCGTGCGGGCATTCATGCAGCAGCTGACGGCCGGTGCGGCCAAACCGATGAAGGTGGTGGAGGGCCGCGAGTCCGACAGCAGCCTGCCCTACATGCCCGGTGCGCCGGAGTACGTGCTGACGGCGCGCGCCGCGCAGAGCGACCGCACGATCGCCCGCGTGGTCTGCACCACCGACGGCTCCGGCAAGGTTCGGCTGCTGGAAGATCGTTCCCTCTAGCAGGCCTCAGCGCTGCCCCCTGCAGCCGGCAGGGCCGTGCGGTCCTCGGGACCGTGTCGCGCCCCTGCCGGCTGCGGTTGCGGTGGTGAGCTAGGGCTCGCCGGGGGAGCCGTCGGCAACGGCAGTGAGCGTCGCAACCTCGTCCTTCTTGACTCGTTGCCTTCCGCGACTCCCAAAGAGTCGACTACATCGGTCAGGCCTCGGGGATTCCGCCTCCGAGTCCAAAGAACACGACAATGGCGCGATTCAAGCGGACGAGATCCGCGTCATCCAGCCGCCCGATTCTTTTGCCGATCTTCGACCTCGCAACCGTGGTTATCTTATCGACCATCAGGCTGCTCCGTTCGTTTAGCCCATTGCTCTGGCTCGGGTCTACGGGCAACCGGAACAGGGGGGCCGGCGTCGGGTTGGTTGTAAAAGGGCAGAATGTCAGGGATAGGAGATCCGCAAAGCGACCGTCCTGGACGATGGCAACCGGACGTGGCTTGCCGCCGTAATCAGGACCCCCGGCGACAGTCCAGATCTCGCCCCGCTTCACGTAGCGGTCCAATCAGCAATAGATTCAATGAAGGCCAGGTCGTCCTGCTCCTGCGCGCTCCGAGCAATCGCCCGTGACTGTCGACGAGCCTGTGCCGCAAAATCCTTCGCACGTACGTCCGGCACCCAGATTTGTATCGGCCGAAGACCTGCAGCGCGCAACGACTGCCGATGCTTGCGCACCCTGGCGGCGGCTGGGGAGCGGGAACGCGGGCGCAAAGGGCGCATGTGAGCGACTCCAACCTGTTACATGTAACGTAACTCTACCTCGATCCATCGTTACATGCAACGCCGGACACCGCCGTCGTCGGCAGGCAAACGGCCGAGGCCTGGCGCGCCTGCCGCGCCTCTTCCCGCGCCTGACCCCGGATGCTATTCGATGTTCTGCACCTGCTCGCGCATCTGCTCGATGATCACTTTCATCTCCACCGCGGCACGCGTGGTCGCCAGGTCCGGCGACTTCGAGGACAGCGTGTTGGCCTCGCGGTTGAACTCCTGCATGAGAAAGTCCAGGCGCCTGCCGGCGGGCTCGTCGGCCTCCAGCGTGCGCGCGGTCTCGGCAAGATGGCCGTCGAGACGATCGAGCTCCTCGGCGATGTCCGAGCGTTGCAGCACGAGCAGGATCTCCTGCTCCAGACGCGCCGGATCGGCGGGCACCGCCAGCTCGGCGAGCCGCTCGTCAAAGCGCGCCCGCAGCTGCGCGCGCGCCTCGGGCAGATGTGCGCGCACCGTGGCGATCAGGTCGGCGAGCAGCGAGCAGCGCTGGCGCAGCAGCGCCGCGAGCCGCTCGCCCTCGCGCTCGCGCGCGCCGGCGAGGTCGCCGAGCGTCCGGGCAAACAGCTGGCGCACGGCCGCGTACAGTGCCTCCGAGTCGACGGTGTCCTGCCGCAGCACTCCCGGGAAGCGCAGCAGCTCGATCAGATCGATGCGTGCGGGCATGGCGGCCGGCGCGGCCGCGGAGCCGGCCCGCGGCGCGCACTGCGCCGACCCCAGCGCCGCCGACAGCGTCGTCAGGCGCGCGAGCAGCCGCTCGAGGGCCGCGGTATCGATCTCCAGGCTCGCGCTGGCCGGGTCCGCGCCGCGCAGCGTGATCGTGCAGTCCACCTTGCCGCGCTTGAGGGCGCGTGACGCGGCCTGGCGCAGCTCCGGCTCGAGCGCGCGGCAGCTGTCGGGCAGGCGCGTGGTCACATCCAGGAAACGGTGATTCACGCTGCGCAGCTCGCACACGAGGCTGCCGCAGGGGCTCGCGGCCTCGCGCCGCGCAAATCCCGTCATGCTTGCGATCATGAGAGGTCGATGGTGTAGTAGTCGCAAAATTCTAGCCCAAAGCCGTGGTGCCCGCTTGCGCGTCGAATGTGCGGAACTCAGCCTGCAGGGTGGGCGCGATAGCAATCAGGATCGGCTCGGCGTCGCGACCGCCGGGCAGGTGGCGTTGCTCAGCGTCTGCGACGGCATGGGCGGTCACGCCGACGGCGAGCGGGCGGCCGAGATCGCCGAGCGCGCCATCCTCGAGCGCTTCCGCAAGAGCGCGCAGCCACTGCTCGATCCGCTGGGCTTTCTGCAGCGTGCGCTGGGCGTGGCGCACGATCGCGTGGTGGCGTTCGGGGCGCAGCGGCCGGTGGAGCTGCGTCCGCGCGCCACGTGTGCGATCTGCCTCGTGCAGGATTCATCAGCCTACTGGGCGCACGTCGGCGACAGCCGCGTCTACCACGTGCGCGGCGGACGGGTGCGGGCGCGCACGCGCGATCACAGCCACGTCGAGGTGCTGCTGCGCGAGGGTGTGATCAGCGACGCGGAGATTCCCGGCCATCCGATGCGCAGCTACGTCGAGTCCTGCCTCGGCGGCGATCCGATCCTGCCGGAGGTGTCGCTGAGCCCGCGACAGGCACTGCTGTCCGGGGATATCGTGCTGGTGTGCACCGACGGCTTCTGGTCGGCGCTCGACGATGAGCAGATCGGCGGCGCCTTCGTGAGCCCGGGCCGCTCGCTGCAGGAGACATTGGCGACGCTCGCCGCGCAGGCGGTCACGGCGGCCGGTGGGGCGAGCGATAATACCTCGGTGGCCGCGCTGCGGCTGCTCGATCCGGAGAACTGACTGGCATGTACTCGCGCCGCGACAGCCGGGCGACCGACCAGCTGCGGGCCGTGCGCTTCACGCGCCGCTTCACCGCGCACGCCGAGGGCTCGGTGCTCGTGGAGTTCGGCGACACGCGCGTGCTGTGTACCGCCAGCGTCGAGGAGAGCGTGCCGCCGTTTCTGCGCGGCCGTGCACGCGGGTGGGTCACGGCGGAGTACGGCATGCTGCCGCGCGCGACCCACACGCGCACCCCGCGCGAGGCCGCGCGCGGCAGGCAGAGCGGCCGCACCCAGGAGATCCAGCGGCTGATCGGGCGCTCGCTGCGGGCCGCCGTGGATCTGGAGGCGCTGGGCGAGCGCACCGTACTGATCGACTGCGACGTATTGCAGGCCGACGGCGGCACGCGCACCGCCTCGATCACCGGGGGGTACCTCGCCCTGGCGGATGCGTGCGAGCGGCTGCGTGCCAGGGGGCAGATCGCGCAGAGCCCGCTGCACGGGCAGATCGCGGCCGTCTCGGTGGGCATCGTGCGCGGCACGGCGCTGCTGGATCTGGATTACGCCGAGGACAGCGAGGCGGAGACCGACATGAACGTGGTGATGAACAACGGCGGCGGGTTCATCGAGGTGCAGGGCACCGCCGAGGGACATGCCTTCCGCCGCCACGAGCTCGATGCCCTGCTCAACCTGGCCGCCGGCGGCATCGGTGAGCTATGCGCGCTGCAGGCCCAGGCTCTCGAGCTCTGAGCGCCTCGCTCGAGCGCGCGCCGCCCGCGCAGCTGCTGGTGCTCGCAAGCGCCAATCGCGGCAAGCAGCGCGAGCTGGCGGCCTTGCTCGCGCCACTCGGCTTCACACTGCGGCTCGCCGCCGAGTGGGGTCTCGCCAGCGCCGCGGAGAGCGGCGCGAGCTTCGAAGAGAATGCGCTGCTGAAGGCCCGCCATGCCGCTCGTGCCACGGGGCTGCCGGCGCTCGCCGATGACTCGGGCCTGGAGGTGGACGCGCTGCAGGGCCGCCCGGGGGTGCATTCGGCGCGCTACGCCGGTGCGCTCGCCACCGACGCCGACAACAATGCCCGGCTGCTCGCGGAGCTGGCCGGCTGCCCGGGCGCGCCGCGCACGGCGCGCTACCGCTGTGTGCTGGCGCTGGTGCGCTCGGCCGAGGATGCCGGCCCGCTGCTGGCACGCGGGGTCTGGGAAGGGCGCATCGCGCAGATGCCGGCCGGGCACGGCGGCTTCGGCTACGACCCGTTGTTCGTACCCCAGGGCCTCGAGCGCACCGTCGCCGAGCTGCCGCGCGAGCTCAAGCAGCGCGACAGTCATCGCGCCCGCGCCGCCGCCGAGCTGGCCGAGCGACTGCGCGCCGCCGGAGGCGCGCAGCGCTACCTGCAGTCGCCGTCGCGGCCGGCACGCCAGTCACGGGCGCCGCAGCCGTGACGCCGCCGCTGCCGCCGCTCGCCCTGTACGTGCACTTCCCCTGGTGCGTGCGCAAGTGTCCTTACTGTGACTTCAATTCGCACGCGCTGCGTTCCGAGCTGCCCGAGACAGCGTACATCGAGGCGCTGCTGCGGGATCTGGCGCAGGAGGCGCCGCACGCTCAGGGTCGCGAGCTGCAGAGCGTCTTTCTCGGCGGAGGCACCCCGAGCCTGTTCTCCGCAGGCGCGCTGGCTCGGCTGCTGGAGGGCTGCGCCCGCCTGGTGCCGCTGGCGAGCGGCGCGGAGATCACGCTCGAGGCCAATCCCGGCACCGTCGAGCGCGGACGCTTTGCCGATTACCGTGCGGTGGGCGTCAATCGTGTCTCGCTCGGGGCGCAGAGCTTCGCGGACGCGCAGCTGCGCCGCCTCGGCCGCATTCACGCAGCCGAGGACACGCGCCGTGCCGTCGCCGAGCTGTCTCGGGCGGGACTGGACAACTTCAACCTCGACCTGATGTGCGGGCTGCCGCAGCAGACACTCGACGCTGCCTGCGCGGACATCCAGGCCGCGCTGGCGCTCGAGCCCGCGCACGTCTCGCTCTATCAGCTGACGCTCGAGCCCGGCACGCTGTTCGCCGCGCAGCCCCCCGCGGGACTGCCCGATGCGGATGCCTGCGCGGACATGCAGCGCGCCTGCCAGGAGCGGCTGGCCGGTGCGGGCTTCGAGCGATATGAGGTGTCGGCGTACGCGCGCGCCGGAGCGCGCTGCCGGCACAATCTCAACTACTGGCAGTTCGGCGACTATCTCGGCATCGGCGCCGGCGCCCACGGCAAGCACAGTCGCGTGGCCACGCCGCCGAGCGAGGTGCCGGGGCGGCAGCAGCCGCAGCCGCCGCAGCCGCCGCGAGCGCGCAGGGCAACGCCGCGCTGCCTGCCGCGCCTGCTGGTCACGCGCACGGCCAAGTGGCGCGAGCCACGCCGGTATCTGGCCGCTGCGGCCGCCGACGCTGAAGGTGCCGCGGACACCGGCGCCGCGGCCGGCGTCGCTGCACCTGCGGCCCCGAGGCCGGTGTCCGAGCAGGAGCTGCCGTTCGAATACCTGATGAATGCGCTGCGGCTCACCGACGGGTTCGAGCCGCGGCAGTTCGAGCGGCGCACGGGGCTGTACTTCGGGGTGCTCGCCGGGCGGCTGGCACGGCTTGCCTCCCGCGGCCTGGTCGAGCAGCATGCCGGCCGTTGGCGTGCGAGCGCGCGCGGCTTCGACCTGCTCAACGACCTGCTCGTGGAGTTCCTGCCCGCCTCGGCGGCGCAGCCCGACGCACCCCGGACGTTCGGTCGCGAGCTCTCACATCGGGATGTCAGTGCCGGTCCTACAGATTGAAATCCCCGTCAAGATGGGCGGGTGAGGCTTGCCGCGCTCTTATGCACAGTGCCGATGGCCACCCGCCGCAAATTAGCCGATTACGTCCAATAGTGTTTAATCTTCGCGATGATGCGTGAGCATCCATTTGATTTTCTAGCCTGAAACATCGTGGTCATTTTTTGCTCAAATTGATATTAAGGCGTTTCTGGCGCTCGGATCAGCGACGCGCGCGCGGGTTACACACAGAGTTATCCACAGAAAATGTGGATAATCCCCGCTCCTGCCGCCTGGCCCGCGATGCGCCGGGCCGGGCCTCTTGTCGGACGGGTGCGACATCGCTAAACTCCGCGCCCTTTTTTCCTTCCTGCCGCCTTATGGGCGAGTACGCCATGAAAGAGTCCATCCATCCCGAGTATCAAGAGATCACGGTGACCTGCACCTGCGGCAACAGCTTCAAGACGCGCTCGACCGTCGGCCACGATTTGCACGTCGAGGTGTGCTCGAGCTGCCATCCGTTCTACACCGGCAAGCAGAAGATCGTCGACACGGCCGGGCGCGTGGACAAATTCCGCAAGAAGTACGCCGGAGTCGCCGGCGCGCGCTAGCGGGGAACCTGCCGCCGGACGCGCGCGCTGCCCGCACGGCTCGGCGCGCGCCGCGTCGCCCACCGCTGCCGCGGATCTCGCGGATCAGCCTCGCCCCAGCGGGGCGCACACGCGGGCCTGGTGACCGTGTGCCTTGATTCCACGCACGGAAGCGTGTCACTCTGACCGCACTCACTGCCGCGCTCAGCGGCGGTGCCTCACCGGGGATGCGCGGATGGCTAGCAAGAGCTTCGAGCTGAAGAATTCTTCCAGTGGCCTCACGACCTCGCTTCCGGTGCGCGCCGGCACGCTCGGCCCGGAAGTGCTGGATATCGCCAATCTGTACCGCGATCAGGGGGTCTTCACCTTCGATCCGGCCTTCGGCGTGACCGCGAGCTGCGAGAGCAGGATCACCTACATCGATGGGGACGCCGGAGTGCTCCTGTACCGTGGCTACCCGGTCGAGCAGCTCGCCGAGAAGAGCTCGTTCATGGAGGTGGCCTACCTGCTGATTCACGGGGAGCTGCCGGGCGCCGCGCAGTTGCAGGCGTTCATGCACAGCATCACCCACCACACGATGACCAACGAGTCGCTGCTGCGCTTTTTCAACGGCTTCTACCACAGCGCGCATCCGATGGCGATGGTGTCGGCGGTGGTGGCCTCGATGTCGGCCTTCTACCACGACTCCATGGACATCCATGACCCGCGGCGCCGGGAGATATTTTCCCACCGCATCATCGCCAAGCTCCCGACGATCGCCGCGGCCGCGCACAAGCACTCGGTCGGCCAGCCGTTCATCTATCCCAACAACGAGCTCGACTACTGCTCGAACCTGCTCAACATGTTCTTCGCCGTACCGTGCGAGCACTACGAGGTCGATCCGGTCGCCGCCAAGGCGCTCGACCTGCTGTTCATCCTGCACGCCGATCACGAGCAGAACGCCAGCACCTCCACGGTGCGCCTCGCGGGCAGCACCGGTGCCAATCCCTATGCGGCGATCTCTGCGGGCGTGTCCGCGCTCTGGGGCCCGGCGCACGGCGGGGCCAACGAGGCGGTGCTGTCGATGCTCGAGCAGATCGGCAGCGTCGAGAACATTCCCAAGTACCTCGCGATGGCGAAGGACAAGTCCAGCCATTTTCGCCTGATGGGCTTCGGCCATCGCGTCTACAAGAACTTCGATCCGCGCGCCAAGATCATCCGCGAGACCTGTCACGAGGTGCTGCACAAGATCGGCGACGACAACAATCCGCTGTTCGAGCTGGCGCTGCGCCTCGAGGAGATCGCGCTGCAGGACGAGTACTTCGTGTCGCGCAAGCTGTACCCGAACGTGGATTTCTATTCCGGCATCATCTACAGCGCGCTCGGCATCCCGCGCTCGATGTTCACGGTCATGTTCGCCATCGCGCGCACCGTGGGGTGGGTGGCGCACTGGCTGGAGATGGTGAGCGACCCCGCCATGCGCATCGGCCGGCCGCGCCAGTTGTACACCGGTCCGGTGCGTCGCGAGTACGTGCCGCTGGCGCTGCGCAAGAGCGCGAGCTGAGCGCGAGCCGAGCGCGCCGCGCGCCGCTCAGTGCGGTGGGGCGGCGCGTGCGAGCGCGCAGCTCGGGTCCAGCAGCCCCTCCCCTCCGCCGCCGAGCGAGGCGCGGCGTGCGAGCAGCGCGAAGCCCGGACCGTCGGTAAACCGCACGCCCGCGACCACCAGCGTGTAGGCGGCCATGTCGGCGCGCGCGTCCGGCACGCCCGCGGCGAGCAGCGCCACCGGATGAATCCCCTCCAGGCTGGCGCCCCTGGTGCGGCGCGCCTGGTAGCGGCGGCCCGCGACCTCGATCTGCGTCCAGCGCTCCGACAGCCGTCCCGCCTGTGCCTGCAGCGCCGCGTGCAGCGCCGGACCCTGGCATTCCAGGTGAATGTGCAACTGATCCTGGCTGCGCGAGTAGCGCGAGTTCACGGCCAGTGCCACCTGGTCGGGCGCCAGCGCGCGGCCCGCGGCCATCGCGAGGCGGGTGCGCTGCGCCCATGCCGCCGCGAAATAATGCGGCGCGTCGCTCGCGAGCAGCGCCGGGCTTCCGATCCCCGAGATCGTCGCCAGCGGGATCAGCAGCAGGTGCGCGCCGCCCTTCTCATCGGCCAGTATCGCGTAGCCCGCGGCCAGCGCGCGGCGCACGCCGGCCCCGAACAGCATCGCCTCGCCGCCCGGAATGTCGATCGACTCGCACGGGGAGGGATCGTGCTGCATGAGCCAGTTCGGCAGGCACTGCTGCTGCACGATGTGACGCAGCTCATCGCGCCCCGCGCTCGCTGGCGCGGCGGCCAGCGCGAGCACCAGCGCGAGCACCAGCGCCAGCGCGCACGCGGCCGCCGGCCAGGCGGGTCTCTCAGGCGCGCGCGAGCGAGGCATCGAGCAGCGCCGCCAGCTCTGCCGCATCCGCGCGCCGCATGGGCCGGCCATCCACCGGGCTCACCGGCGCCTGGCGGATGCCGTCGCGCGGAAATACCGTGACTTCGACACAGCGGTTCTCGATCGCGAAGCGCAGCCCCGGGAACGCCTTGGTCCGCTCGGCGTCGAGCCGCACGCGCCGCTCGGTGATCTCGTGCGCGACGCCCTGGTCCATCAGCTGCAGCGTCACATTCTCGGGACGATCGGCGAACAGGTGCAGCTGGATGTCGGCGTGCTCGGTCGCGGTGCCCGACAGCACCGGGCCGACCAGGCGCGGCTGGAACTGCGACAGCCAGTGCATGGCATGCAGCGCCGCGCGCCGCTGCGCCGCGAGGCTGCGCTCGTGCGTGCCCGCGGCGAACAGCCGCTGGTATTCGGCGAGCGCGCGTTCGATCTCGACGTTGCCGGGCAGGGCGCTCGCCTCGGTGACCCCGAGCCGCTCGGCGGCCTTGCGTTTGGCCGTGCGAAAGTCGTGAATGCCATGCTGCGCCATGATGCGCGCGGCCTCCTGCGCGAGCGCGCGGCGCAGGTTGCCGCCGCGCAGGCTCCCGCCGAGGCTGCCGGCTGCGAGGGCGCCGGCATGCAGGCCCATGGCGCCGCCGCGGCCGCTCCCGAGGAAGGGACGGGTGCTACGCCTGCGGGTGCTGGCACGACGGCTCATGGGTTCGGCTCCCCGTCCCTCGGCCCGCCCGGTCGCGGACCGCCAATGATCAGAACAGCGGCGCGGCGCCCCCCGCGGCCGGGTTCGCGGGCGTGGCACCGGGTGTGAACACCGCGGGATTGCACGGCGGCGGCAGGTGTGCGCTCATGAAGGTCTCGTACAGGGTATCGCCGTCGCCCGGGCAGGCGAGCAGCCCCGTGCGCTTGTCGATGCGCAGCGTCACCAGCCCCGGAGGCAGCGGCCGCGGGCGGTCGGGCTGCCCCCGCAGTGCCTCGCGCATGAAATCGATCCAGATCGGCAGGGCCGTATGGGCGCCCTCCTCGTCCTCGCCGAGCGGGCGCTCATCGTCATAGCCGACCCACACGCTCGCGACGATGTGCGCATTGAAGCCGTTGAACCAGGTATCCCGCGGCCCGTTGCTCGTGCCGGTCTTGCCGGAGATGTCGTTACGCTGGAGCGCGCGGCCGGCGCGCGCGCCGGTGCCGCGCTTGATGACGTCGGCCATCATGTCGTCCATCAGCCACGCGTTCTGAGCCGAGATCACGCGCGGCGCGATGCGGTCGGCCGGCAGCAGCGGTGGGGCGAGCGTCGCCGGAGCGCGATTCGGGTCGGCGACGGCGTCGGGCCCGCCCGCGGGACTGGCCAGCCCGATCGGCGTGGCTTCGGGGACGGCTGCGGGGCCAGCCGTCGGCAGCGCCGCCGCAGCTGCGGCGGGCGCGGGAGTCGTTGCCGCCGCGGCGGCCGCCGATGCCGCCGCGGCGGCGGGAAATCCCGTCGCCGCTGCCGCGCTCGCCGCCACGGGTGTGGCCGTGCCGCTCGCCGGCACCGATCCGACCGCTGCGGCGGGTACCGACCCGTCGTCGCAGTCATCGCACACTTCCTTGGGGGTCGCCTGGTAGACGATCTGGCCGGCGGCGTTCTCGATGCGGTCGATGAAGTACGGATCGATGCGGTAGCCGCCGTTGGCGAACACCGCGTAGGCGCTCACCAGCTGCAGCGGCGTCACCGGCAGGCTGCCGAGCGCCAGGGTCAGGTCCTGAGGCATCTGCTTCGGGTCGAAGCCGAATTTCGCGGTGCAGTCCGCGGCGGCCTGCACGCCGAGGTCACGCACCACCCGCACCGTCATGAGGTTACGCGAGAACACCAGTCCCTCGCGCAGGCGCATCGGGCCCTCGAAGTCCCCCGCGCCCTCGTTGTTCTTGGGACGCCAGATCTTCTCCTGATCGCTGTCGTCGTAGACGATCGGCGCGTCCAGCACCACGGTTGCGGGCGTGAAGCCGTGATCGAGCGCGCAGGAGTAGAGGAAGGGCTTGAACCCCGAGCCGGGCTGGCGCCGTGCCTGCGTCACCCGGTTGAACTTGTTGTTGTAATAGTCGAACCCGCCCACCAGGGCGGCGATCGCGCCGTCGTCGGGGTCGAGCGCCACGAGCGCGCCCTGCGCTTCGGGCAGGTCCGCGAGCTGCGCCATGCCCTGGGAGTCGGCGACGACGTAGACCAGATCGCCGGGGCGCAGCACGTCGCTCGCGCGCTGCGGCGCCGGCCCGGTGCGCTGGTCGGACAGCTGCCGTCGGGCCCAGGACAATCCATCCCAATCGATCTGCGCGAACCCGAGCGATTGCACGTAGACGCGCGCCTCGCGTCCCGCCACGGACGTGACGAGTGCCGGGTGCAGGTCACCGACCATCGACCGGCTCGCGAGCAGCGCCTCCAGCTGCGTCGCGGATGCGGCCGCGGGCAGCTGCACGTGCCCGATCGGGCCGTGATAGCCGTGGCGCCGGTCGTACTCGATCAGCCCGAGACGCACGGCGCGGTTGGCGGCGGCCTGCAGGCGACCATCGATGGTGGTGTACACCTTGTAGCCGGCGTTGACCGCATCCGGACCATAGCGATCGAGCAGCGCGGCGCGCGCCATCTCCGCGACGTACGGGGCCTCGACCTGCGAGAAGCCGCCGTGGTCACGTGCCTGCACGGGCTCGGCTTCGGCCTGCCGCGCCGTGGCGGCGTCGATATAGCCGAGCTTGAGCATCTGACCGAGCACGTAATGGCGCCGTGCCCGCACGGCCCGCGGGTTGTAGATCGGATTGTAGCGCGAGGGTGCCTGCGGTATGCCCGCGAGCGTCGCCGCCTGCGCCACCGTGAGCTGATCCAGCGGCTTGCCGAAGTAGGTCTGCGCGGCGGCCGCGACGCCGTAGGAGCGCTGCCCGAGGAAGATGACGTTCAGGTAGGTGCCGAGGATCTGCTCCTTGGTGAATTCGTGCTCCATGCGGTAGGTCAGGAAGATCTCCTGCAGCTTGCGGCGTATGGTTTTGTCGAAATTCAGGAACATGTTGCGAGCCGCCTGCATGGTGATGGTGCTCGCTCCCTGGGAGAAATCTCCGGACATCAGATCCACCCAGGCCGCGCGCAGCACACCGCTGTAGTCGAACCCATGGTGCTCGAAGAAGCGCTCGTCCTCGGCGGAGATGAACGCCTCGCGTACCAGCACCGGAATGTCCTGGTAGGCGACCGGCAGGCGGCGCTTGTCACCGATCTCCTGGATCATCTCCCCGTCGCGTGCGTACACGCGCAGTGGCACGGCGAGGCTGCCGCTGCGCAGGGCATCGACGGTCGGCAGCGACGGCTCCAGGTACACATAGCTGCCGAACAACGCCGTGGCGCCGATCAGCGCGAGCGTGAGACCGGCAATGACGCACAGTCCCAGCAGGCGGATCATCGGTACTCTGCGCAAGCTCGACCTCTCGAGGGTGGGTGGCGCATGCAAGCATAGCAGCGTGCTGCCCCGGCGGATTACGTCGACTGCCGCAGTGGGCCGCTGCGCGCGTGCGCAGCGCCGCATTTGCTGTCGCCGCGCCGCGACCCTTGCAAACTTAGAGCTGCATCACGGCTGCTGATTCCACGGCCAGTTTAAGGTTAAGCAGGCAGGCGGCGGATCCGTGAACCGACTCACGCCGGATGGACTCGGCGCCGCTGCAGATTGTAGGCGAAAACCGATAGGACTTCGAGAAAGCGCGCCTAGGTCACTGAAAGGTTTAGGGAAATAAGTGTTCCTTCTGCTTTAGGGAAATAAGTGTTCCTTCTAACGAGCAATCGTCGCCAGCTGCTGGGTCTGGATATCACCACCTCGTCCATCAAGCTCATCGAGCTGGCGATGTCGAGCGGCCAGTATCGCGTCGAGTCCTACGCGGCGGAGCCGACTCCGGCCAACGCGATGAACGAGAAGACCCTGGTGGATCCGCAGGCCGTGGGCGATGCGATCCGCCGTGCCGTCAAGCGCTCGGGGGCACGCACGCGTGAGGCCGCGATCGCCATCAGCGGCGATGCCGCCATCACCAAGGTGATCCAGATGCCGCGCGGTCTGCGCGACTCGGATCTCGAGGCGCAGGTCGAGATGCAGGCCGACCAGTACATCCCCTTCCCGATGGACGAGGTCAGCTACGACTTCGAAGTGCTCGGCCCCTCGGAGAAGGACGGCGAATCGATCGATGTGCTGCTGGTGGCCTCGCGCAGCGAGAACGTGGAACAGCGGCGCGCGGCGGCGGCGGCGGCCGGACTGACCGCCCGCATCGTGGACGTGGAGGCATTCGCGCTGGAGAACGCCTGCCGGCTGATGACCCACCAGATGCCCGACGGCGGCATCGACCATACCGTGGCGGTGGCCGACTTCGGCGCGAGCAGCACCACCTTCAGCGTGCTGCGCAACCTCAAGGTCGTCTACACGCGCGATTTCGCCTTCGGCGGCCAGCAGCTGACCGAGGAGATCATGCGCACCTACGGGCTGTCGATGGAGGAGGCCGGCCGCGCCAAGAAGGAGGGCGGACTGCCGCACAACTACCAGGCCGAGGTGCTCGACCCGTTCATCGACGACATGACCCAGCAGGTGAGCCGCTCGCTGCAGTTCTACCTGGCCTCGGGCACCGGGCGCGAGCAGCCCGACAAGATCCTGGTGTGCGGTGGCTGCGCCAACATTCCCGGCGTCGCCGACGTCATCCAGAGCCGCGTGGGCATCCAGGCCGAGCGCGGCGATCCACTCGGACAGATGAAGCTGTCCTCGCGCGCGCGCGCCCAGGCGGTGGCGCGTGACGCCACTGCACTGCTGACCGCTTGCGGTCTCGCCCTGCGGAGTTTCGACTGATGCCACGTATCAACCTGCTGCCCTGGCGCGATCAGCAACGCCGCGAGCGGCGCGTCGGCTTCTACGTGGCCCTCGGGGCCTCCGTGGGCGTCGCGGCCATCGTGGCGTTCGCCAGTTTTCTGCTGTTCGGCCAGCTGATCGACGCCCAGGAGGCGCGCAACGCGCGCCTGCGCGCCGAGATCCGCGTGCTCGACCGGCAGATCGAGGAGATCAACGACCTGCAGCAGCAGAAGGAAAACTTCATCTCCCGCATGCAGATCATCGAAAAACTGCAGCGCTCGCGTCCGGAGGTGGTGCACCTGTTCGACGAGCTGGTGAAGGTCATGCCCGACGGTACCTACCTCACCTCCGTCAAGCAGAGCGGCAATTCCCTCAAGCTGCAGGGCGTCGCGCAGTCCTCCACGCGCGTCTCCACACTGATGCGCAACATCTCCGACTCGCAGTGGCTGCGCGATCCGGCACTCGAGGTGATCGAGAGCAAGAAGGACGCCGGCAGCGGCGATGACTTCACGCTCGATGCGCAGGAGGTCAGCCTCGATGCGGGCGCCGACGATGACACCGGTCCGCAGGGACCCGCCGCGCACATGGTGAAGCGGCCGGCCCACATGCAGGTGATCACGGGGCTCACGCGATGAACCTGCTGCAGGAGCTGCGCGGCCTCGATCCGCGCGACCCGGGGCGCTGGCCGCTGCCGGTGCGCGCCGCGGCGGTGCTGGTGTGCTTCGTGGCCGCCTCGGTCGCGATGGTGTACCTGCTGGTGTGGCAGAACCAGATGCCGCAGCTGCAGCAGCGCGAGGACGAGGAGCAGAAGCTGCGCACCGAGTTTCGCACCAAGCATTCCAAGGCGGTGAACCTCGCCGTCTACAAGCAGCAGCTGTCCGACATCGAGCGCTCCTTCGGCGCGATGCTGCGCCAGCTGCCCAGCAAGACCGAGGTGCCGAACCTGCTGGTGGATATCTCGCAGACGGGACTCGCGGCGGCGCTGCAGGAGAAGCTGTTTCAGCCGGGCCCCGAGGTCAAGCAGGACTTCTACGCGGAGCTGCCGATCAAGATCCGCATGACCGGCACCTACCACGAGTTCGGCGAATTCGTCAGCGGCATCGCCGCGCTGCCGCGCATCGTCACGCTGCATGACATCGAGATCACCCCGCTCGACAAGAATTCCGCCGGCGGGGAGCTGCAGCTCGACCTGACCGCCAAGACCTATCGCTATCTGGACGATGCGGAGATCGCGGCCGCCGAGGCTGCCAAGGCCAAGGCCGCCAAGGGCCGGCGCCGATGAGCCTGCAGCGCCCAGCTCGCCGCCGCCGCCCGCCCGCCGCGCTGCTGGCGGGCGTGGCCTGTGCGCTGCTCGTCGCCGGCTGCAGCAGCGGCGATGCGGATCTGAACAGCTTCATCAAGCAGGTGAAAGCCGAGCCGGGCGGCCGCGTCGAGCCGCTGCCGGAGATCAAACCCTACGACGCCTTCACCTACACCGACCAGAATCTGCGCTCGCCGTTCGTGCCGGTCATGAGCGGCGGCAGCACGGTGCGTCCGGACAAGAACCGGCCGCGCGAGTATCTCGAGCAGTTCTCGCTGGACACTTTGAAGATGGTCGGCACCCTGTCGATGGGAGGCAGCCATTACGGGCTGGTGCTGGCCACCGACGGGCGCGTGCACCGCGTCGTGATCGGCAATCACATGGGTCAGAACGACGGCGTCATCACCGAGATCGGCGCCTCGAAGATCTCGCTGACCGAAATCGTGCCGGACGGGCTGGGCGGCTACGTCGAGCGCCCCGCGGCGCTGGCGCTCACCTCCGGGGATGCCCGGCAATGACGGCGACGGTCAGACACGCATGAGGCGACAGAATGAGTGGCGCACGACAGATCGGCAGGGAGATTAA
Organism: Steroidobacteraceae bacterium; assembly: GCA_035504335.1. Taxonomy (GTDB): domain Bacteria; phylum Pseudomonadota; class Gammaproteobacteria; order Steroidobacterales; family Steroidobacteraceae; genus FEN-1191. Next base: position 47,455 of record DATJSD010000106.1, read on the forward strand.
TCGAATGAAACGGTCCACTCTCCAATCGCTGCGGGCGCGGGCAGGTGCCCTGACGCTGGTCGCGGCGGCCGCGGGAGCGCTGCTCCCGGCCGCCACGCCCGCCGCCGAGACTGCCAGCGGCGCGGCGCCCGTGCCGGTGGTGGCGCAGGCGCCTGCGGCCGTGCCGGTCGTCGCCACCGCGCCCGACGTGCTGCAATCGATCGACGTGCGCCTGCTGAGCGGCTCGCAGCTGCGGCTGACGCTGCACCTGTCGGCCCCGGCGCCCACGCCGGCGAGCTTCGCGATCGATAAGCCCGCACGCATCTCGCTCGACCTGCCCAACACCACGCTCGGACTGCCTTCGCGGCGCATCGATGTCGGCACGGCCGGACTGGACAGCATCCTCGCCGCCGAGGCCAATGGTCGCTCGCGCCTGGTGCTCGATCTGAACCAGCCCATGCCGTATCAGACCAGCGTCAGCGGCAACGACATCATCGTCACCCTCGGCAAGACGAGCACCGCGAGCACCGCGAGCATCGCGGCAAGCGGCCTCGCGGACGCCGGCGGCGACGCGCCGGTGGCGCGCGCCATCCGCAGCATCGACTTTCGACGCAGCGCCACCGGTGCCGCACAGCTGGTGGTGCGCCTGACCGATCCGCACACGCCGATCGACCTCAAGCAGGAGGGCTCGCAGGTGGTGGTGGATTTCACCGGCACCGATCTGCCGCGCAAGCTGACGCGCCGCTATGACACGCTCGACTTCGGCACTCCGGTGACCGATTTCGAGGCCGAGCGCGTCGACGGCGATGCGCGCATCGTGCTGGACGCCACCGGCAACTTCGATCAGCTCGCCTACCAGACCGACGATCAGTACGTCGTCGAGGTCTCCCCGGTGCGCCAGACCCAGACGCAGAGCGCCGCGGAGGTGAGGAAAAGCTACAACGGCGAGCGCCTGACGCTGAATTTCCAGAACATCTCGGTGCGCGCGGTGCTGCAGCTGCTCGCCGACGCGAGCGGGCAGAACATCGTCGTCAGCGACTCGGTGAGCGGCAATCTGACGCTGCGGCTGCAGAACGTGCCGTGGGACCAGGCGCTGGACATCGTGCTCACCACCAAGGGGCTCGGCAAGCGCCAGGACGGCAACGTGATCATCGTCGCGCCCGCCGCCGAGCTGGCCGCGCGCGAGAAGGCCGATCTGGCTTCGCAGCAGGACATCCAGCAGCTCGAGCCGCTGGAGTCCGCCTACCTGCAGGTCAACTACGCCAAGGCGGCCGACATCGCCGCGCTGCTCAAGAGCCACGGGGCCAGCTCGATCCTGTCCTCGAGAGGCAGCGTGTCGGTCGATGACCGCACCAACACGCTGCTGTTGGAGGACACCGCCAGCCGCATCGCCGACGTACGCCGGCTGGTCGCGACACTCGACATCCCCGTCAAGCAGGTGGAGATCGAGGCGCGCATCGTCATCGTCAACAACGACTTCGAGCGCGAGCTCGGCACGATCCTCGGAGTGCAGGCGCAGAGCAGCGACGGGCTGCTGCAGACCAGCGGCACCTCGGCCGGTCTGGGCGTCACGCCCGCGGCGACGCTCGCGAGCCTGTCGACCGCCAGCTCCGGCACCGCCTCCTCCGCGACCAACAGCTACAACGTGAACCTGCCGGTCTCGAGCCCGGCCGGCTCGATCGCCTTCGGCATCCTCAACTCCAACTACCTCGTCGATCTGGAGCTGTCGGCGGCGCAGACCGAGAACCTGGCGACGGTGATCTCCTCACCGCGCGTGGTGACGGCAAACCAGCAGGAGGCCTCGATCAAGCAGGGTATCGAGATTCCCTACCAGGAGTCCGCTTCGAGCGGTGCCACCACGATCGCCTTCAAGGACGCGGTGCTGCTGCTGAAGGTCAAGCCGCTGATCACGCCGGACAACCGCATCATTCTCGACCTGACCGTCTCGGACGACAGCGTCGGTCAGGTGGTGGTCGCCTCCGGCGGCGTCAACGTGCCGGCCATCGATACGCGCGCCATCCAGACGCAGGTGCTGCTCAGTGACGGCGAGACCGTGGTGCTCGGGGGCATTCTCGAGACCAACCAGACCAAGTCGGCGACCAAGATACCCTGGCTGGGCGACATTCCGGTGCTCGGGAATCTGTTCAAGACCACCACCAACGAGAACAACAAGGACGAGATGCTGATCTTCATCACGCCGAAGATTCTGCGCGACGCCGCCTCCACCGAGGGCTGACGCGCTCGGCAAGCGGAAGGCCGACGGCGGCGAGCACGCGGCGCCGCCGCGGCGTCCAGCCGGCGCAAGTGGACTATGCGCGTACTGCTGGTCGAAGACGACGAGCTGCTGGCCGACGCGATCGCACGAGGCCTGGCGATGGCGGGCTTCACCGTGGACCGTGTGGACAGCGCCGAGCACGCCGAGCCGGCCCTGCGGGCCGAGCCCTTCGATCTGGCGATCCTGGACATCGGCCTGCCGGGCGCCGATGGGCTCACCCTGCTCGAGCGGCTGCGCCGCGCGAAGAATCCCCTGCCGGTCCTGATGCTGACCGCGCACTTCGAGCTGCCGCAGAAGGTGCGCGCCTTCGAGCTCGGCGCGGATGACTATCTGATGAAGCCATTCGAGTACGCGGAGCTGGTGGCGCGCTGCCGGGCGCTGATCCGTCGCGCCAGCCAGCTCCCCGGCGGCGCGCTGCGCATGGCGCGGCTGGACATCGACCTGAACGGCCGGCAGCTGCAGGTCGATGGCCGGGTGGTGGAGCTGACGCGGCGCGAGTGGGCGGTGCTCGAAGCTTTGGCGCACCACCCCGGCCGCATCGTCGCCAAGGAGCGGCTGTTGCAGGCGCTCGCCGGCTGGGAGCAGGACATCAGCCCGAATGCGCTGGAGACCCATGTGTCGCGCCTGCGCGCCAAGCTCGGCGGCAGCGTCCTGATCCGCTGCGTTCGCGGACTGGGCTATCGCCTCGAGGAAGCACGCGCGCCGGCGGCGGGCGGCGTGCCGGCGTGACCATCCGGCGGCGCCTGCTGCTGCTGCTGCTGCCGGCGCTGGCCGTGCTGATGCTCGCCGGCGGTCTGGCGGACGGCTGGATCGCCTCGGCGACCACGCGCCAGGCCTACGATCAGGCGCTGGCCAGCGCCGCCATCGCCGCTGCCGCCTACGTGCAGGTGGAGCATGGCGCCGTGCGCTTCGGCTCGTCCTCCCAGGTGGTGGATTTCCTGCGTGCCGAAGGCACTCAGGCCAGGGGCGGCGACAGTGAGGACAGCCGCTTCTACGCGGTGACCGGGCCGGACGGCAGGCTCCTCGCCGGCATGGCCGGATTGGCGCGCCTGGGCGCACCCGGGGCGGCGGCGGCACCCGCACCGGCCACGGCGACCACACCGGCCGCGGTGTCCGTCGACGCCGCGCCGCGCGCGCAGGCCGCTTCGGCCGCGGATGTCGCGCGGCCGGTGTTTGCCGATGCGGATCTGCTCGGGCATCGCGTGCGCCTGGTGAGCCTGCGGGTGGCGACGAGCGCCGGGCCGGCCACGGTGATGGTGGCCGAGACGCGCGCGCGGCGCGAGCAGACCCAGCGCGTGATGCTGTTCGGCAAGCTGATGGTGGATTTCGCCGAGCTGGACGTGACGCTGCTGCTGATCTGGACGGCGGTGTACTTCGGCCTGCGGCCGCTCGCCTGGCTGCGCGAGGAGGTCGAGGCGCATTCGCGCCACGAGCTGCAGCGCTTCGACGAGCGACGCGTGCCCACGGAGCTGCGTCCGGTGGTGGTGGCCTTCAACCGCCTGCTCGAGCTGCTGCGCGATGCGGCCAGCGCACAGCGTCGCTTCGTGGCCAACGCCGCCCACCAGATGCGCACGCCCGTTGCGGGGCTGCTGGCGCAGATCGAGCTGCTCAAATCCGATCCGCACGCCCGACCGTTCGCCGCCGAGCTCGGCAAGCTGCAGCACGGCGCGCAGTCGCTGGCCCACGCGAGCAACCAGCTGCTCGCGCTGGCGCGCGCGGAGCCGGCCGCCGCGCTGGACAGCCGCTTCCGGCCGGTCGCACTGGACGCTCTGGTGCATCGATTGCTCGAGCAGTACCTGGAGCGCGCCGATCAGGCCGGCATCGACCTCGGCGTGGAGACCCGCGCCGTCGGCGCCGCCGGCGACGCCTGGCTGCTGGAGGATCTGCTCGGCAATCTGATCGACAACGCCCTGAAGTACACCCCGCGCGGCGGACACGTGACGCTGCGCTGCGGGCTGGAGGGCGAGCAGCCCTTCCTCGAGGTCGAGGACGACGGTCCCGGCATCCCCGAAGGCGAGCGAGCGCGGGTGCGCGAGCGCTTCTATCGGCGTCCCGGCTCGCCCGGTTTTGGCGCGGGCCTGGGGCTGGCGATCGTGGAGGAGATCGCGCGCGCGCATCACGCGAGCTTCATCATCGGCAGCGGCGCCGACGAGCGTGGGGCGCGCATGCGCGTGCGCTTTCGCAGCGCCTGCGCGGCGCACGAGCGGCATGCGCCGCCGGCGGGGGAGCCCGAGCCGCTCCTATGTGATGAGCCGCACAACATAACCGCGACCCCTGTGACGCGGGTCGCAAACTGATTCTCCCGGCGCCGTCGCGCCAGCTTTCCGCAAGCTCGACTGGCTAGCCTCGTCTCATGAATGACATTGCCCGTCGCGGGCCCTGCCGTGGTTTCACCATGCTGGAGCTGCTGATCACGCTGGTGGTCGGGGCGATCCTGCTCGGCATCGCGATGCCCGCGTTTCGCGGCTACGTGCAGAACAGCCGTCTGATCACCGAGTCCCAGACGCTGGTCTACAGCCTGAATCTGGCGCGCGACGAGGCCGTGAAGCTCGATACCACCGTGGACGTGTGCGCCTCCAGCGACGGCGCGACCTGCTCGAGCGCCAACTGGGCGAACGGCTGGATCGTCTGCTACCCCGCCGCCGACTGCCCCATGGGCGCGGGCACCCCGCCGACCCTGCTGCAGGTCGCGCAGAGCGTGTCGGGCGGCAACACCGTCTCCGAGAAGGTCAGCGGCGCAAGCGTCGTGAGCTTCAACAGCTCGGGTCAGACCGGCCAGGCCTTCCAGTTCGTGTTCTGCGACAACCGCGGCGTGAGCTACGCGCAGGAGCTCGAGGTGAACCTGATCGGCCGCATCGAGACCGCGCAGACCGCCGGTGAGAGCGTCGCGGGCGTCGCGCTCGGCGGATGCTGAGCGCGGTGGCGAGGGGACAGCCATGAGGGCGGCGGCGCGCGGATTCACGCTGATCGAGGTGCTGATCGCGCTGGTGATCCTCAGCATCGGACTGCTCGGGGTGGCCAAGCTCGTGACCGGTGCCGTGCATGCCGACGACAGCGCCTACATGCGCGGTCAGGCGACGCAGCTCGCCTACGAGCTGCTCGACATGATGCGCGCCAATCGACCCGGCGCCATCGCCGGCTATTACACCGACCCCGCCGCCTATGCCAACTGCGCCAACGTGGCCTGCAGCGACCAGACGGTGGCCGCACTGGACCTGTACAACTGGCAGAACGAGCTCGCGGTCGCGCTGCCCTCCGGTACCGGCACGGTGATCATGAACACGGATGCCTTCAACGATACCACCGCGACGATCACCGTGAGCTGGGATGACAGCCAGGCGCAGTGGGCGTTCGGCACCGCCTCGGGGGTCACCCCCGGGGCGATGAGCGTCACGCTGGAGTCGATCCTATGAGCGGCGTGTCACGCGGCCGGCGCGCGTGCTCAGGCACGTGCACACGCGGGTGCACGAGCTCGCGCTCGCACCGGCACCCGCGCCTGCACCCGCGCCACGGCGGGTTCTCGCTCGTGGAGATGATGATCGCGATCGTGCTGGGGCTGTTGGTGTCGATTGCGCTGGTATCGATGTTCGTCGGCGTGCGCTCGGCCTCGCGCATGACCTCAGGGGTGGGAGCGCTGTCCGACAGCGGGCGCTTCGCGCTCGATTCCATCGAGGAGTCGGTGCGCGGGGCGGGCAATTTCGCCTGCAACAGCACCGCGCCGGTCGCCGTGGCCGGCACCGCGGTGGCCCGGCAGCTCTCGCTGCTCACTCCCGGGGCGAGCCCGCTGGTCACGGACTTCGGCGAGCCGCTGTCCGGCTACGAGGCCAAGAACACGGGTCCCGGTCAGGCGATCACGGTGTCCGCGGCCCCCGGCGTCGACGCCAACGTCGACGATTGGACCACGACGCCGGCGCTGGGCAGCGCGCTCGATGCGGTGCTGGTGAGTCCGCCGGTGCCGCAGGGGGCGGCCGCGCCGGTCGGCAGCCTGGTCGGTGGCAGTGACATCCTGGTCATACACGAGACCGAGCCGGCGACCGCGCCGGCGTACGCCACGCAGGACACCGCCGGCACGTCCGCCTTCACCGTCAACAGCTCGAGCGTCTTCTCCGCCAACGGCGGGCAGCTCGGGGTCATCTCGAACTGCGTGCAGATGGAAGTCTTTCAGGTGCAGACCTTCAACCCCGGCGCCGGCTCGGGCGTGATCAGCCTCACCGGCGGCATGGCCACTCCGGGCAACAGCGCCGGCTCGCTGCCGACGGATCCGGACTTCACCATCGGGGCCGAGGTCGAGCCGGCCGATTCCATCGTCTACTACATCGGCGTCGGCGCGGACGGCGATGGCGCGCTGTTCAAATACGAGACCAATGGCGGCGTGTTCGGCGTGAATGACGGCTACAGCGTCAACGAGGAATTGGTGCCGGACGTGGAGAACATGCAGATTCTCTACGGCGTGGAGACCTCCCTCAGCCAGGTCACGCAGACCGTGGCGCAGTACGTGACGGCCGACCAGGTCGCCAACTACTCGCAGACCGGTGATTTCAACGGCGTCATCAGCGTGAAGATCGCGCTGCTGGTCGCGAGCCCGCCGACGGCGGTGCAGCCGACCGCGGTGGCCGCCGCCTCCGCCGCGACCTGCTCCCCGCCCGTGGTGGGCGAGCTGCCGTGCCTCGAGCAGACGACCTGGCAGATGGCGGCGCCCGACAGCCGCCTGCGCAAGGTCTACGAGCAGACCATGTATCTGCGCGACATGAGCCCATGAACATCGCGGCACCTCTCGGCGCGGCTGCCGCGCGATCCGCCATGCGGCGCAAGGCGCGGACAGCGAGCCTCGCGACGGCGCGCACCCGGGCCGGGCAGCGCGGCGTGGTGCTGTTCACCGCGCTGATCCTGCTGGTGATCCTGACGCTGGTGGGCGTGATGCTCACGCGCATGCAGACCGTCGAGGAGCAGATCTCGGAGAACGACCAGGACCACCAGCTCGCGATCCAGGCCGCCGAGGCCGCGCTGCGCTTCGCGGAGGTCGGTCTGTTCAACGGCACCTACACCGCATTCGCGGGCAACAACGGCGGAATGTATACCTGGGAAAGCGGCCTGCCGGACGCCTACACACAGTATGTGCTCGGCACCAGTCCCGCGAGCATGGTGCTGTCCTACGGTGGCCCCGCGCTGCCGGTCGCCTCGACGCCGGTGTTTCTGATCGAGAACATGCCGGCGGCGGCCATCCAGGGCTCGTCGCTGGCCATGCAGCAGTACGGCGCCCCCACGCCTCCGGTCAGCATCTTCCGCATTACGGCCTACAGCTACGGCGGTGACCAGAGCAGCACGGCCGAGCTGCAGGAAATCGATTGGCAGCAGTGAGGAGCCGGCCATGAATAGCCTTGCCAGGCGCATCCTGAAGCTCGCCCTGCAGCGAGTCGGCCCGTGCATGCTCGTGATCCTGATCACGGGCTCGGCGCTGGTACAGACCGGCCCGGCGCGCGCCACCACCACCGTTGCACCGCTGCTGCTGTCGCAGATTCCGCTGACCGTAGCGATCCCCGCTCACCCGCAGGTGCTCATCGCGGTGGGCAACTCCGAGTCGATGGACGGCGACATGGACACCAGCCTGCCGGGCGGCGGCGGGGCCATCATGACCGGCTCGGGCGCGCTGACGGTCAGCGGCGCCGCGTACCTGAACGGCTCCAGCTCGCCGGCCGACTACACGGTGCCTGCGAACTTCACTCCGCCGGTCACGGGCGCGGAGGCGACCGCCCCCTACACGGTCACCTCGGGAGGGGTGGAATACGACAACTCGCCGAGCCGGCTCAACGTCGCCAAGGCCGGCATCAGCGCGATCCTCAGCGACTTCATGGAGTACGCCGATTTCGGGCTGATCGACTATTCGACCGCCTATGACAATTGCTGCGGTACCAATCCGTATACCACCTGGGTCTACTACATGAGCAACCCCGGCGGCTTCACCTTCACGAACACCGCTCCCGCGAGCGGCGAGTACGTGGCCAACCCGTGCTACAACGTGCCGCTGTCGAGCGCGACGACCGTGCAGTCCAACTGCAACGCGATGAACACCCATTACGGCAGTATCGGCATCAATACCTATCAGTACATGCTGATCGGCGCGAGCAGCGATGACCCGGATATCAACGATGTGCTCTACGCCACGGGATTCACGCCGATCTGGGTCAACTTCGACGGCCCCAACAACGGCGATCCGTACACCACCTTCAACCTGGCGGATTACACCGTCGGCGGTGTGGAGGAGTGCTACTTCGAGGCCACGTCCGGCGGGACCGGGATATGCGAGACGCCCACCAACGCCGGCTTCGTGCCGTATTCCACCGAGGTCATGCAGGTGCAGCGCGGCTTCGGCTTCATCGGCACGCAATCGGCCACCACCGGTCACGTGGTGGTGGGCATGCAGAGCTCGGGCTCGGCGCCCACGCCGGCCTCGGTGGCCAGCGCCATCGCGCAGTTCACCCCCTATCTGCAGCCGGAAACCAACAGCGTCACGACCAACGAGATCAAGGCGATGGCGATCCAGTCCCCGACCGCGGGCCTGTTGAAGGAGGCGCAGAGCTACTACAGCAGCGTCAATCCGCCCACGACCAACGGCTGCAGGGCGCTGCGCTACGTGGTGCTGGTGACCGACGGTCTGCCGACCGAGGACCTGAACGGCAAGGCCTGGCCGCCGCTGGGCACGGTGTCCTCCGCGGGCTACGGGGAGACGGCGAGCTTCAATGGCAATGGATCGCTCGCCTCCACGAACGATCAGGCGCTGCAGGACACGATCACCACGCTCGAGGCGCTCAACAGCGGCTCCAACCCCGTCAAGACCTACGTGATCGGCCTGGGCGCCGGGGTGGCCGAGTCGACCAACCCCCAGGCCTACGACACGCTCACGGCCATGGCGGTCGCGGGCGGCACGGGCAGCTTCTTTCCCGCCAACAGTCCGGCCGCGGTCAGCTATGACATGCAGGTCATCCTGGCGCAGATCCTGGCCGCCACCCAGTCCACCGCATCGGCGACCGTCAACACCACCGGACTGAACACCAACTCCGTGGCGTTCCAGCCGAGCTTCGATACCTCCGACCTCGACCAGGACTGGACCGGCGACATCAAGGCCTACCCGATCAGCCCTTCGACCGGGCAGGTGAACAGCTCCTCGCTGCTGTGGAGCGCGCAGGCGCAGCTGGACGCCCAGGCCGCGGGGACCGGCTGGGACACCAACCGCCTGATCGCGACCTGGGATCCGGTGGCCGGGCAGGGCATTCCGTTCCGCTGGACCGCCGGTACGCCGACCAGCGGCATCGGTGCGACCACCACGCTCGGGCAGGAGCTCGAGACCAATACCTCGGATCCGAGCGGCGTGCACGCGCTGCGCTACCTGCGCGGCGATGCGCACTGGGAGCTCGCCGACACCGGCATCGGCTTCTACCGCAACCGCTCGCATATCCTCGCGGACATCGTCGACAGCGCGCCGCTGTACGTCGGCGGGGCGAGCGGGCCGTACCAGAACGCGAGCTACTACAGCTTCGAGCAGAGCTATCTGAATCGCGAGCCGGTCATCTACGCAGGCGCGAACGACGGCATGCTGCATGCGTTCAACGCCGCGACGGGCGCGGAGCTGTTCGCGTTCATCCCGAACGGCGTGTTCGCCAATCTCATCAACCTCACCAGCCCGTTCTACAACGAGCAGCATCGCTTCTACGTCGACGGCTCGCCGCAGGCCTCCGACGTACAGTTCGCCGACGGCAGCTGGCATACGGTGCTGGTCAGCGGCGAGCGCGCCGGCGGCCAGACGATGTTCGCGCTCGACGTGACCAATCCGGCGGGCATCACCAGCGAGAGCCAACTGGCCTCGGACGTGCTCTGGGAGTTCAGCGATCCCAACATGGGCTACAGCTACAGCACCCCGGCGATCGTGCAGACCAACTACGGCGCCACCGCGAGCACGCTCGGCTTCACCGTGTTCTTCGGCAACGGCTACAACAGCGCCTCGCAGACGCCGTACCTGTACGCCGTCAATCCGCAGACCGGTCAGTCGCTGCCGGGCACGCCGATCAATCTGTGCGCGCAGGTCGCCGGGGCCTGCAACAGCGCCGCGGCCAACGGGCTCTCCAGCGTCGTGGCCGTCAACGACGTGGGCGGCGTGGGAGCCCCGGCGACCACGCTGTACGCGGGTGATCTGCAGGGCAACGTCTGGCGCGTGAATGTCAGCGACCCGAATTCCGCCAACTGGACGGTTTCCGTGCTGTTGAAGGCCACCGATCCCGCGACGGGCAATCCGCAGCCGATCACCACCACGCCGGCGGTGTCGCTGAATCCGGACTTTCCGCGGCTGTATGGGACCATGGTGTATGTGGGAACCGGGCAGCTGCTCGGCATCCCGGATCTGAGCTCGACGCAGGTGCAGAGCATGTACGGCGTCTACGATTCGGGCAGCAATCCGGTGACCCTGACCCGCTCGGATCTGGTCAACCAGGCCATGAGCACCTCGACGGTCAGCGGCGTGCAGCTGCGCTTCATCAGCGGCAGCGAGGTCGCCCTGCCCTCGCAGAACGGCTGGGATGTGAACTTCAACCTCGCGCCGCCCACGCCGTTGCCCACCGGTTTCGAGCCGGGCGCCGAGCGCGTGGTCGCCGACCCGCGCCTGGACGGTGGCGCGCTGGTGGCCACCAGCGTGATCCCCTCCTACGACACCTGCTACAGCGGTGATATCGCCTACCTGATGGAGTTCAACTTCGCGGGCGGCGCGTTCAACAACCCGCAGTTCAACTACACCGGTACCGGCACCATCACCAGCTCGCTGGCCGCCGCCAACGGCATGCTGCTCGGCAGCGTGTACGCCTCGGCTCCGGTGTTCAGCAACTTCGCGGGCGGAACCACCGCGACGGGGGGTGGCGTGGCGCTGATCACCCTCAGCAGCGGCGGCACGGGCGGCGCGGGCCAGATCCTGGCGATCGGACAGGCGGGCCTGCATCAACAGCGCTTCAGCTGGCAGGAGATACGATGAGACAGTCAGCCCTCGGGAAGCTTGCGGTCACGATGATCCTGGCCGTGGCACTGCACGTGGCGCCGGCCTTCGGCGCCGTGGCGACCGGCGTGGTGGTATCCGGTACCGTGTCGAGCGTGTCGGGTCTGCAGATCGTCGTCAACGGCACGACCTACAACGTGCAGCAGACCGGTAGCGTGGTGAATCAACTGGAGCAGGTGCAGCCCGGCGAGGTGGTCGACCTCGTGCTCAACGGTCCGGCCGGCGCGAGCAGCACCGTCGTGGTGGCGATCCATGTACGCCCGGCGACCTGAGCGCCCGCGGCTCGCCGCGCGGGCGAGCGCAGCCGCCGGCTTCACGCTGATCGAGCTCATGATCGTCGTGACGATCGTGGCGATCCTCGCGGCGATCGCGCTGCCGGCGTATCGCAGGTACGCGCTGCAGGCCAATCGGACCGATGCGGTGCGCGCGCTGACCTCGAACGCCCAGATCCTGCAGCGCTGCTATTCGCAGTACTTCTCGTTCACGAACGCGACCTGCACGGCCGTGCTGGCCACGAGCTCGCCCAACGGCTATTACACCATCACCAACGCCGAGACCGATGCGGCGGCCGGCGTTCCGGCGACCTTCACGCTCACGGCGACCGCCACCGGCGCGCAGACCGCAGACACCACCTGCAAGAGCTTCACGCTCACGCAGACCGGCCAGGAGTCGGCGCTCAGCTCCTCCAACGCGGACGAATCCACGACCTGCTGGGGGGGCAACTAGCAGACCGGCGGCCCCGGCCGATACCTGACGATGCCCGCGCCACGCCGGCCCACGAGCGGCCGGCCGCGCGGGCTGCCCCCTGCGGCCGTGGAGCCGATATCATGAGCCTGCCGCAACGCGCGGCGCACGCTGCGGCACGGGCATGCTGGGCAGAGGCAGTATCTTTCTGATCGGCCCGATGGGTTCGGGCAAAACCGCGGTGGGCCGGCATCTGGCCCGGCTGCTCGATTACCCGTTCCACGACAGCGATCACGAGATCGAACAGCGCACCGGCGCCGATATCCCCCTGATCTTCGAGCGGGAAGGCGAGCCGGGCTTCCGCAGGCGCGAGCGCGAGGTGCTGGAGGATCTCACGCGCCTCAACGGCATCGTGCTGGCCACCGGCGGCGGCGCCATCCTGGACGCGGATACGCGCCACGAGCTGGCGGCCCGAGGCTGGGTCGTGTACCTCGAGGCATCCGTCGCGCAACAGGCTGCGCGCGCCGCACGCACGCAGCATCGGCCGCTGCTGCACGACACCGATCCGATGGCGCGCCTCGCGGAGCTGATGCGCGTGCGCGAGCCGCTGTACCGCGAGATCGCGGACCTGGTGATCTGTACCAACAACCGCAAGGTGGCGCTGGTGGCCGAAGAGCTGGCGCGCGAGTATCGGGCCGCGAGCGCCCCGCGGGCGCGGTCAAGGGAATGACGGGAAATCTCATGAGGTAGAATGTCACCGGTGGCGTCGATACTCCAGGCGAATACGTCAAACGTATTCGCCCGGAGTATCGATGCCCCCGGTGACGTACCAGCCCATGAAGTTCCGCAACAGGCCCTCGGCCGCGCCGCCATGCAGACGCTCACGGTAGAGCTCGGCGAGCGCTCCTATCCGATCCTGATCGGCCCGGGGCTCGCCCGTTCATCCGAGCTGCTGGCCCGGCACGTGCCGCATCGGGACGTCCTGCTGGTGACCAACACGGTGGTGGCACCGTTGTACGCCGATGTGCTGCAAGAGGCGCTGAGCGCCGGCGGGCCCGCCGCTGCCCCGCGCCGCGTCGTGCGCGTGGTGCTGCCCGACGGCGAGCGCTACAAAACGCTCGCGACCGCGGCACGCGTCTTCGACGTGCTGATCGCCAACCGCTTCGGCCGCGACGCGCTGCTGCTGGCGCTGGGGGGCGGCGTGGTCGGGGATCTGGCGGGATTCGTTGCGGCCTGCTATCAGCGCGGTATCGACTTCGTGCAGGTGCCGACCACGCTGCTGGCGCAGGTGGACTCGGCGGTGGGCGGCAAGACGGCCGTCGACCACCCGGGCGGCAAGAATCTGCTCGGCGCGTTTCATCAGCCGCGGGCCGTGATCGCCGATACCGATCTGCTGAGCACGCTGCCGGACCGCGAGCTGTCCGCCGGCCTGGCGGAGGTGATCAAGTACGGCCTGATCCGTGACGCTGCCTTCTTCGGCTGGATCGAGGGACATATCGATGCGCTGCTGGCGCGCGAGCCCGGGGCGCTCGCGCACGCGATCCGCCGTTCCTGCGAGATCAAGGCGGATATGGTCGGTCGCGACGAGCACGAGCGCGGCGAGCGTGCGCTGCTGAACCTCGGCCACACCTTCGGTCATGCGATCGAATCGGCCAGCGGCTATGTCGGCTGGCTGCACGGCGAGGCGGTCGCCGTCGGGATGCTGATGGCCTGCGACCTCGCGCGCCGTCTCGGCCGCGTGGACGACGCGCTGCTCGAGCGGCTGCGCGCGCTGCTGGTGCGTGCGCGCCTGCCGGTACAGGCGCCGCCGATCGGCGCGCGGCGCGCATTCGAATACATGCGGATGGACAAGAAGGTGCAATCGGGCCGCGTGCGCCTGGTATTGCCGGCCGGCGTGGGCGTGGCCGTGGTGTGCGCCGACTATCCCGACGCGGTGCTCGCCGACACGCTGGCGGCCTGGTTCGGCGCCGAGCCGGGCGCGACGGGCCCCGGGGCGCCGGCCACTGGCGCTGCCCAGGCGCCTGCGTGCGCGGGGACGGCCCCGTGAGCGATGCTCCGCTCGCCGCCTACGCGGCCGACGATCGGCGCTCACGCGGCCGGCGTTACGCCGAGCCGCCACCGCAGTATCGCGGCGAGTTCCAGCGCGATCGCGACCGCATCATTCATTCCAATGCGTTCCGCCGGCTCGCCTACAAGACGCAGGTGTTCGTCAACCACGAGGGCGATCTGTACCGCACGCGCGTGACTCACTCGATCGAGGTGGCGCAGATCGCCCGCACGATCGCGCGTGCGCTCGCGCTGAACGAGACGCTGACCGAAGCGATCTCGCTGGCTCACGATCTGGGACATACGCCGTTCGGCCACGCCGGACAGGACGCGCTCAACGCGTGCATGCGCGAGCATGGGGGCTTCGAGCACAACCTGCAGTCGCTGCGCACCGTGGACGAGCTGGAGGAGCGCTACGCGGGCTTCCCCGGCCTGAACCTGACCTTCGAGTGCCGCGAGGGCATCCTCAAGCATTGCTCGCCCGCGCGGGCGCGCGAGCTCGGAGACGTCGGTGAGCGCTTCCTGCAGCGCCACCAGCCCGGGCTCGAGGCGCAGCTGGCCAATCTCGCCGATGAGATCGCCTATAACAATCACGATGTCGACGACGGCATCCGCGCGGGGCTGATCGGTCTGGAGCAGCTGGCCGAGGTGCCACTGGTACAGCGTCAGCTGCAGGAGGTGCGGCATCTGTACCCGGATCTGGGCGGGCGCCGCCGGGTGCACGAGACGGTGCGACGCATGATCAATGCGCTGGTGGTGGATGTGATCCAATCGAGCGCCGAGCGGCTGCGCGCGGCACAGCCGGCCGACATCGACGCGGTGCGCCGGCAGGAGCGGCCGCTGGTCGGCATGAGCGAGGCGATGCAGTCACAGCACCTGCAGCTCAAGCGTTTTCTGCAGGAGCATCTCTACCGCCACCAGCGCGTGCTGCGCATGACCATCAAGGCCGGGCGTGTCGTGACCGAGCTGTTCGGCGCGTTCATGCAGGACATCAGGCTCATGCCGGAGGAGTACTACGAGGCGGCGCGGCGCGCCGAGGAGCGCGCCGGCGCGAGCGCTCGGGCGCGCTGCGTATCCGACTACGTCGCCGGCATGACGGACCGCTATGCGATTCTCGAGCACGCCCGGCTGTTCGACCCGGCCGAGCGAACCTAGCGCCACACGCGAGCGGGCAGCACAGCACCTCATGGCCCAACCGCCCGGCAGCTCCCCGTCCTCCGCCACCCCGGCGCCCGGCGCGTCGCCCGCAGCCCGGGTGCCGGCGCGCGAGCGGCTGATCTTCGCGCTCGACGTCGCCGATGCGGCACAGGCACGGGCGCTGGTGGAGCGACTCGGCGAGGCGGTGCAGTTCTACAAGATCGGGCTGGAGCTGTTCATGGCGGGCGGCTACTTCGAGCTGCTCGACTGGCTCGCGGCCCGCGGCAAACACATCTTCGTAGACCTCAAGTTCTTCGACATTCCCGCCACCGTGGCGGCGGCCGTGCGCCAGTTGCGCGGCCGCGGCGTCACGTTCACGACGGTGCACGGCAACCAGGCCATCATGCAGGCCGCGGCGCAGGCCAAGGGCGACGTCAAGGTGCTCGCCGTCACCGTGTTGACCAGCCTGGACCGGGGCGATCTCGACGACCTCGGTTTTCAGTGCGACGTGCAGCAGCTGGTGCTGTCGCGCGCGCGGCGCGCGCTCGAGGCCGGCTGCGACGGCGTGGTGTCCTCGGCGCTGGAGGTGGCGGCGCTGCGTGCCGCGATCGACCGGCGGCTGCTGGTCGTCACCCCCGGGGTGCGGCCGGTGGAGAACCGGGCGAGCGACGACCAGAAGCGCGTGGTATCGGTGACGCAGGCGTTGCAGCTCGGCGCGGATTACCTGGTGGTGGGCCGCCCGATTCGCGATGCCGCCGATCCCCGCGCCGCCGCCGAGGACATCCAGCGGCAGATCGCCGCGGCACTGGCCTGAGACCGCGGCGGATGCCGGCGCTCAGGGGGTTGCCATGCCGCTGCGCCTGCGCGGCTTCCAGCGCACCTGCAGCGACTGGCCACGCCGCAGCAGGCTGCCCACGCCGGAGACGATGAGGGCATTCTGGCCGAACAGCACGCCCCTGAGCGCCGCATCGTAGCGGTAGCTCTTCAATGTCGTCAGCGGCTCATCACCCTCGAGCTCGGCGGTCTCCTGATTGGTGGTGGTGATCCGGCAGCGCGCGCAGGGCCTGACGAGCTTCAGCCGCAGCGGCCCGTCGCTGAGCTCGTCGATGCGGTCCTCGTCGTAGGCAGCGGCGCCCGCCAGGACGATGTTGGGGCGAAAGCGGCTCATCGGCAGCGGCCGCTGCAGCCGTGAATTCAGATCCTCGAGCGAGGCCTCGGAGATCACCAGCAGCGGAAAGCCGTCGGAAAAGCGATTCTCGGCTTCGATCGCGCCCGTCCAGCGGCGAGGGCTCAGACGCCGCCGCGCCGGATCGAAGCGCACCAGCCGGCAGTCACGCTGCAGCACCCGCGCGAGCCACCGGGCGGCCTCATCGCCCGCGTCCACGCCGAGGCAGCCATCCTTCCAGATGCGCACCTCGACGCGCCGCCCGTCCCCCTGCAGGGGCACGCGCAGGTCCGGCAGGGGCGGCTCGGGGCGCGGCGTGCCCGGCGGCTGCAGCGCGTGCAGCTGCAGCGTGTCGCCATCGAGGATGGGCCGGATGAGGGCGAGGCGCGGCACCTCACGCTGTGTCAGGAAGCGCCCGGTCGGGGTGGTGAGCATCCAGCTGCGATCCGCCTGCAGGCCGCTCGCGCCCAGCAGCGCCTGCTCCAGGGCGATTCCGCCGGCGGATTTGAGCGGATAGCACCACAGCTGCGCGATCCGAACGCTCATGGGCGCACCGCGGGGTGATGGCCAGGGCTTTTCCGGAGCGGCATTGCTCATGCGGCCTGCGGCGCCGGCGTGGTGCGCAGCTCATCGCGCAGCACGCGCCGCAGTATCTTGCCGACATTGGTCTTCGGCAGCTCGTCGCGGAAGTACACCGCCTGCGGGCGCTTGTAGGCGGTCAGGTAGCGATGCGCGTAGTCCCTGACCTCCTGCGCGCCGAGCGCCGGGTCCTTGCGCACGATGAACAGCGCCACGACCTCGCCGGAGTGCTCGTCGGGCTGTGCCACCGCCGCGACCTCCAGCACGCCCGGGCAGCGCGCCATCACCTCCTCGACCTCGTTCGGATAGACCTTGAAGCCGGACACGATGATCATGTCCTTCTTGCGGTCCTCGATGAACACGAAGCCGCGCTCATCGATGCGCCCGATGTCCCCGGTGCGCAGCCAGCCGTCCGCCAGCATGACCTGCGAGGTCTCCTCGGGCCGCTGCCAGTAGCCGCGCATGACCTGCGGGCCGCGCAGACAGATCTCGCCGACCGCGCCGACGCCGAGATCCTCGCCGGCCTCGCCGCGGATGCTGATCTCGGTGGAAGGCAGCGGCAGCCCTACGGAGCCGTTGAATGCAGCGTCCGGTCCCACCAGGGGATTGCAGCAGCCGACGGGCGAGGCCTCGGTGAGGCCCCAGCCCTGCGTCACCGGGCAGCCGGTGAGCGCCAGCCAGCGCTCGGCCACCGTGCTCTGCAGCGCCATGCCGCCGGCCACGGTGGCGACCAGACGCGAGAAGTCGATCGACTCGAAGCCGGGGGTGTGCATCAACGCGTTGAACAGCGTGTTGACACCCATGAAGAACATCGGTGTGTGGCGGCGCAGCTCCCTGATGAAACCCTTGAAGTCGCGCGGATTGGCGATCAGCAGTCCCGAGCCGCCGAGGGAGGCGAACAGCAGGCAGTTCGCCGTCAGCGAGAAGATATGGTAGAGCGGCAGCGCGCAGACGAACGTCACGCGGTCCAGCGCCTTCTGCATGAACCAGGCGCGGCATTGCTGGATGTTCGCCGTCATGTTGCCGTGGGTCAGCATGGCGCCCTTGGAGACCCCGGTGGTGCCGCCGGTGTATTGCAGATAGGCGAGGTCGTCGCGGTCGAGGCTCACCGGCGCGAGCGCCAGCGAGCGCCCCTGCGCCAGCACCGTGTGCAGGCCGCGGGCATCGGGGATCAGCCAGCGCGGCACGCGTCGCTGCACGTGGCGCAGCACGAAATTCACCAGCCGGCCCTTCACCGGGCCGAGCAGATCGCCGACGCCGGTGACGATCACGTGGCGCACGGCGGTATCCGGCAGCGCCTGCTCGAGCGTGGCCGCGAAATTCTCCAGCACCACGACGGCGACCGCGCCGCAGTCCTTCAGCTGGTGCTCGAGCTCCGTGGCGGTATACAGCGGATTGACGTTCACCACCACGAAGCCGGCGCGCAGCGCGCCGAACATCGCGATCGGATACTGCAGCAGGTTCGGCAGCATGATGGCCACGCGATCGCCGCTGGCGAGCCCCGCGCGCTGCTGCAGCCACGCGCCGAAGGCGCGCGAGCGCTGCTCGAGCTCGCGGTAGGTCAGCGACGCGCCGAGGCTGCGATAGGCGATGCGCTCGGCGTAGCGCTCGCAGGCATCCTCGATGAGCGCCTTGAGCGAGGGAATGGCGAGCGCATCGATGTCGTAAGGCACCCCGGACGGGTACTGCGGCAACCAGAACCTGCTCATCGCTCCCCCCGCGGCGGCCGCTGCGCCGGGCCGAGCAGCGGCGCAAGCTCCGGCCAGACATTATCCAGCAGCAGCGGCTGTGCCCGCTCGTTCGGGTGCAGCCCGTCGGCCTGGATCAGCTCGGGATGCAGCGCGACGCCGGCCATGAGAAACGGCACCAGCGGCAGATCGTGCGCCTGCGCGAGGGTGGAATACATCATGAAGAACGAGCGGGTGTAGCGCGGGCCGTAGTTGGGCGGCATCCGTATGCCGATCAGCAGCACGCGCGCGCCGGCCATCCGCGCCAGCCCGATCATGTGGTCGAGATTCGCCCGCGCGCGCGCCACCGGCAGCCCGCGCAGCCCGTCGTTGGCGCCCAGCTCCAGGATCAGGATGCGCGGCCGGTGCAGCGCCAGTGCGCGCGGCAACCGCGCCAGGCCGCCAGCGGTGGTCTCACCGCTCACGCTGGCGTTCACCACATTAAAATCGTACCCTTCCCGAGCCATCCGCTGCGCCAGCAGGCTCACCCAGCCGTGCCCGAGCGGCACGCCGTAGCCCGCGCTGAGGCTGTCGCCAAACACCAGGATCACCGGCGCACGCGCGCTCGCCGCGGCCGGCGCGGCGGCACGGCCGACCGGGGTCGCCAGCGCGACCAGCAGTGCCAGCAGGGTGCCGATGACGCGTGACATGGTTCTGGAGGCCCGCCACCTCACCCAGGAGGTTAGCAGCCCGGACGGGCCGCTGACCATCGTGCGCGACGTGTCCTTCAGCGTCGGTCGCGGCGAGTCCGTGGCCATCGCGGGAC
Organism: Steroidobacteraceae bacterium; assembly: GCA_035504335.1. GTDB lineage: Bacteria > Pseudomonadota > Gammaproteobacteria > Steroidobacterales > Steroidobacteraceae > FEN-1191. The sequence continues at coordinate 66,847 of DATJSD010000106.1, forward strand.
CCTCCGGCGCGGGCAAGTCCACGCTGCTCGCGCTGCTGGCGGGGCTGGATTCGCCGACTCGCGGAGAGGTGTGGCTCGCCGGCCGGCCCCTCAGCGCGCTCGATGAGGACGGCCGGGCGCGGCTGCGCGCCGAGTGCGTGGGCTTCGTGTTCCAGTCGTTTCATCTGGTCGGCTCGCTGAACGCGCTGGAGAACGTCATGCTGCCGCTGGAGCTCGCGCGGCGGCGCGATGCGCGCGCGGCGGCCGAGGACATGCTCGCGCGCGTCGGACTGGCGCAGCGGCTGCATCATTATCCGCGCCAGCTCTCGGGCGGGGAGCAGCAGCGCGTCGCGCTGGCGCGCGCCACCGTGGGCCGCCCGCTGGTGCTGTTCGCCGACGAGCCCACCGGCAACCTCGATACGCTCACCGGCGAACGTATCGCCGAGCTGCTGTTCGACCTGAACCGTGACTCCGAGACCACGCTGCTGCTGGTGACGCACGATCGCACGCTCGCGCAGCGCTGCCGGCGCGTGCTGAGCATGGATGCCGGGGCGCTCGCCGAGAGCGGCGTGCCGGCCGCCGAGCCGCGCCGTGCGTAGCCTCGCGCTCGCGCTGCGCGCGCTCAGGCGCGAGTGGCGCTCGGGGGAGCTGGCGCTGCTGTGGCTGTCGCTGGCGGTGGCCGTGGGGGCGTTGACCGGCGTGGGCTTCCTGGTCGATCGGATCGGCCGGGCCGTCACGCTGCAGGCGAGCGAGATCCTCGCCGCCGACCTGCGCGTCGAATCCGGCGAACCCATTCCGGCCGATCAGGCCGCCGAGGCGCAGCGGCTCGGTCTCGCGGTCGCGCGCATCACCACCACGCTGTCGGCGATCTTTCACGGCGATGACAACCAGCTCGCCAACGTGCGCGCCGTCACCGCCGGCTATCCGCTGCGCGGGCAGGTGACGATCGGCGAGCGTGCGTTCGCCGCCGGCGTCGCGACGCGCGCGATTCCCGCGAGGGGCGAGGTATGGCCCGATTCGCGCCTGGCGGCCGCGCTCGGCGTGCGCATCGGCGGGCAGCTCGCGGTGGGTGCGAGCCTGCTGCGGGTCACGCACATTCTCATCTCGCGGCCCGACCAGAACTCCACGTTCGTCGACTTCGTTCCGACGCTGCTGATGAATGCCGCGGACCTGCCGGCCAGCGAGCTGGTGCAACCCGGCAGCCGGATCAATTACGCGCTGCTGCTGGCGGGCGAGCCCGCGCGCCTCGCGGCCTATCGCGACTGGTTCGGCCTGCATGCCGGCGGCAATGAGCGGCTGGCGGACGTCGCCGATGCCAGTCCGCAGATCGGCGATGCGAGCCGCCGGGCGGCGCGCTTTCTGGCGCTGGCGAGCCTGGTGGCGGTGCTGCTGTCGGCGGTCGCCATGGCGCTGAGCGCGCGCAGCTACGTGCGGCGGCACCTGGACGCGGTCGCGCTGATGAAAACCCTCGGCGCGACGCGCCGCGTGATCCTGGGCGTGACACTCTGGCAACTGCTGGCCCTGGCGCTGGTGGCGAGCCTGCTGGGCACGGCCGCCGGATGGCTCACGCAGCTGTGGCTGGTGCGCGTGCTCTCCGGACTGCTGCGCAGCGATCTGCCGCCCGCCGGCCTCTGGCCGGCGCTGGTGGGGTTCGGCATGGCGCTGGCGATGCTGGCGGGTTTCGCGCTGCCCTCGCTGCTGCAGCTCACGCGCGTGCCGGCGCTGCGCGTGCTGCGGCGGGATGTGGGCCCGCCGGCTCCGGCGCAGTGGCTGGCCGCAGCTCCCGTGCTGCTGGCGGTGTTCGGCGTGGCGTACGGCGCGCTCGGGGAGGTGGGCACGAGCCTGCGCTTCCTCGCGGGGCTGGCGGCGGTGGTGCTGGCGCTGGGCGCGGGTGGGGCGGGGCTGCTGGCGCTCGCCGGTCGCGTGCGCGGCTACGCGGGCACCGCCTGGCGCTACGGCGTCGCGCACCTGGCGCGCAGCCGCGGCCACGGCGTCGCGCAGATCGTCGCCTTCGGGCTCGGGGCGATGCTGCTGCTCGCGCTCGCCATCCTGCGCAGCGATCTGGTGACCGACTGGCGCGCGAGCCTGCCGAGCGATGTGCCGAACTACTTCTTCGTCAACATCCCGCCCGAGCGGCGCGCGCAGTTCCAGAGCCTGCTGGCCGCGCAGGGCGCACGCGAGGAGCGCATGCTGCCGATGCTGCGCGGCCGCCTCACCGCGATCGACGGGATACCGGTGCAGGCGTGGCGCGGGGTGCAGGGTCGTGGCCGTGGTTTCGCCGAGCGCGAGCAGAACCTGACCTGGACCGACGAGCTCGGCAGCGACAACCGCATCGTCGCGGGCCGCTGGTGGACCCCGGCGGATCACGGCAGGCCGCTGGTGTCGCTCGCGGTCGAGTATCGCGACGCGATGCACCTGAAGCTCGGCGACCGGCTCACCTTCGATATCGCCGGCGAGGACCTGACGGTCACGGTGGCGAGCTTCCGCCGCGTGCGCTGGGACAGCTTCAGGCCGAACTTCTTCGTCGAGTTTCCGCCGGGCCTGCTGGATGGCGCCGCCGGTACCTACATGACCAGCGCGTTCCTCACGCCCAGCAGCACGGCCATGGCCGAGCTGGTGCACCGCTTTCCGGGTGTATCGATCTTCAACGTCGGGGATCTGCTCGCACAGGCGCGCGCCGTCATCGACAAGGCCGTGACCGCGGTGCAGAGCGTGTTCGTGTTCACCGTGCTCGCCGGCCTGACGGTGCTGATGGCGCAGGTGCAGGCGACACGCGACGAGCGCCGCCACGAGACCGCCGTGATCCGGGTGCTCGGCGCGCGCCGCCGCATGCTGGTGGGCAGCGTGCTGGTGGAGTTCGCGCTCGCCGGCGCGCTCGCCGGGGTGCTGGGCGCGAGCGGCGCCGCGCTCGGTGGCGCCTGGCTCGCGCATACGCTGGATCTGAATTACCGCTTCGACGCAGCGCTGTGGGCCATCGGCGTCGTGGCGGCCATGCTCGTGACCGCCGCCGCCGGCTGGGTCGCCACGCGCCCGATCCTGCGCGTGCCGCCGCGCGCGGTGCTGTACTGAGCGCAGCGTACCGCGCACGGACCCCGCGCAGATGAGGGGAGGCCCCAGGCGAATACGTCAGATGTATTCGCCTGGGGCCTCCCCTCATCTGCGTGGATGGAGTGCGCGGTGCGCTCCAGCTACGGATCCTGGCCGCGCGGCGCCACCGTGATGGTCGCCCAGGCCTGTGGCACCGCTGCGCCGCTCCAGGTGAGCCCGTCGATCGTCAGCCGGTAGTCGCCGGGCCCCAGCGCCGAGCTGTTCAGCTCGATGCGCACATTGCCGTTCGAATCGCGCAGCAGGTTATGCAGCACCGCGACGCGCCCCTGATCGACGCGATCGATCGTTATGTTGAACGCCCGGAACCTCGACCACGACAGATCGATCGTGAGGTCGGCCAGCTCCGCCGCGCCGCCGCCTATCGTCGCGAGGCTCTGCTGCGAGGGAGCGGTGCGGCTGGGGAACAGCTGCACCACCCGCGTCGACTGCACCGGATCGAGCGGCTGGCCCGCGAGCTGCTGCTCGAGCCCCCGAGTCCTGCGCTCCTGCCCGGACAGCCGGCCGCCGTTGACCAGGCTGACCGCCGCCAGCACCACGCACAGGGAGCACGCGCCGAGCAGCACCGGCAGCTTCTCCCACCAGCGGCGCGGCGTCTCTTCCCATGGCGGGGCCTGTCCGCCAGCCTCCAGCAGTCGCAGGGCGGCGTGCAGGTGATCGGCCAGATGCAGCTCCTCGAGCAGCTGCGGGTGGTCGCGGCAGTAACGCTCGAAGTCCTGCGCGCCCTTGGGCGGCAGCCGTCCGCTCAGATAGCGCTCGACGATGTTGTTTTGCGCGATGAACTGCCGGTCCATGCGCGCCGTTGTCGGTGTCGGTGTCGGTGTCGGTGTCGGTGTCGGGGGCGCCAGCTTCGGCGCCGCCGCTCGCGTGACCGCGGGCTTGACCGCAGAGGCGCCCCTCGCAGCCCCTCTTGTCCCGGCGGCAGCGGCCGTCGCCCCGACCGGCGATGGCGCAGCCGATTTCGCCGTGGCGGGCCCGACCGCGCGTCTCTCCCCGGAGGCTGCCGGATCGCTGGGTTTCGGCGGTGCTTCGGCGGGCTCGGTCAATTCAGGAGCTGGATCGGGAGTCGCCGCGGCAGCCGCAGCTGTGGCAGGAGCCGCGACAGCCGGGAGCGCCTCGGCAATCGCCTCGACCGCTGGGGTGCACGCCGGTGCCGCGGCTGCCGCTGCGGGCCCGACCGGGAGTACAGAGGCGGGGACGGGCGCGGGCACGGCGGCGGGCGCGGGCACGGCAGCGGGCGCGGGCACGGCAGCGGGCACTGCCGAGGGCACGACCCCGGCCCACGGCGCGCCGGTTGTTTCGGTGTCGTTTCTTGCGCTGGGCGGTTCGGGAGCTGGCAGATCGCTCGTCGGGGGAGTGAGCGACTTCAGTATCGCGGTATCGCTCGTCGGGTCGCCGCTCGGGAGCGGCTCCTCCGGGACGTTTGCGGCCCGCGTCGCAGGGGCGCAAGGGTCGGACTCCGGCACCGCGGACGCACTCGTGCCTGCGAGAGCCTCGGGGCTGGCGAACGCTGCTGGCATGGGAGATATCGTGCCGCGCGGCCGCCGGCGGGACGCGTGGTGGCTCACAGTTTGGCGTGCGCGCGATCCGCCTGCGCGAAACTGTGAGCCGCTGCGCGCCGCCAGCGGCTGGCCCACGGCCATTGCCGGCGGGCGTCAACGCCCCGCCCGATCGGCAGGTTGTCTCGGCAGCGCCAGCGCCGGCCGCGTCTATGCCGCCGGCCGCGGCGTTCGCGTAGACTTGTCATATTCCCATGTACCGCGCCCCGCTCACCGACCTGCGCTTCGTGCTCGAGGAGCTGCTCGGTGCCGCCAGTCTCGGCCAGCTGCCCGCCTACCGCGATTTCTCGACCGAGCTGGCCGGTTCGGTGCTCGAGGAGGCCGCGCGCTTCGCCGAGCAGGTGCTCGCCCCCATCAACCGGCTCGGCGACCGTGCCGGCGCGCGCTTCGAGGATGGGTGCGTGCGCATGCCCGCGGAGTTCCGCGACGCCTATCGCCAGTTCGTCGAGGCCGGCTGGCCGCAGATGAGTCCCAGCGTCCGGCATGGAGGCCAGGGCCAGCCGCTGGTGCTGGCACTCGCCGCCGAGGAGATCTGGTTCGGCGCCAACGTGGCCTTCATGCTCTGTCCGTTGCTCGGGCGCGGCGCGATCGAGTCCCTGGAGCGCAACGCCGCCGCGCCGCTCGCCGCGCAGCTGCTGCCGAACATGGTCAGCGGCCGCTGGACCGGCACGATGAACCTCACCGAGCCGCAGGCCGGCTCGGACCTCGGGGCGATACGCATGCGCGCCATGCCGCAGGGTGATCACTATCGACTCACCGGTCAGAAAATCTTCATCACCTACGGCGACCACGACATGGCGGAGAACATCGTGCACATGGTGCTCGCGCGCATCGACGGCGCGCCCGCCGGGGTGCGCGGCATCTCGATGTTCGCCGTGCCCAAGCGCCTCATCGACGAGCAGGGCTCGCTGGGTGCCGCCAATGACCTGCGTTGCGTATCCATCGAGCACAAGCTCGGCATCCATGCGAGCCCGACCTGCGTGATGTCGTACGGTGATCAGGGCGGCGCGCTCGGCTACCTCGTCGGTCAAGCCAACCGCGGCCTGGAATACATGTTCGTGATGATGAATTCCGCCCGCCTGTCGGTCGGCATGCAGGGCGTGGGCCTCGCCGAGCTGGCCTTCCAGCAGGCGCGCGAGTGGGCCGGCAGCCGCGTGCAGGGCCACGCCATCGGCGGCACCACCCCCGCGCCGATCATCGCGCACCCGGACGTGCGCCGCATGCTGCTGACCATCAAGTCGACGGTGGAGGCGATGCGCGCGCTCGCGCTGTATGCGGCGCTGCAGCTGGATCGCGCGCGCGCCGAGCCCGACGCGGAGCGCGCCGCCGCGGCGCTCGCGCGCGGCGAGCTGCTGATCCCGATCGTCAAGGGCTGGTGCACCGAGCAGGCAACCGATCTCGCCTCCGTCGGCATCCAGATCCACGGCGGCATGGGATTCATCGAGGAGACCGGAGCCGCGCAGACGCTGCGCGATGCGCGCATTCTTTCGATCTACGAAGGCACCACCGGTATCCAGGCCAACGACCTGCTCGGTCGGAAATTGCATCGCGACCACGGCGCGGCGCTCAGCGCGCTGGTGCAGGAGCTGCTCGAGGAGTTCGGCGAGCTGCGCAGTGCGGATGCCACCCTGCGCGCGGTGCGCAATGCCGCGACCGATGCGCTCACGCTGCTGCGTGATGCGACCGAGGCGCTGCTCGCGCAGCTCGCCGCCGCGCCCGCGCGCGCCTATGGGGTTTCCGTGCCGTACCTGCAGCTGTGCGGCCTCGTGTTCGGTGGGGCGCTGCTGGCGCGCTCGGCCGGGATCGCCGCGGCGCGTCTCGAAGCGGCGGGCCGCGCCGCGGCCGCACCGGGCAGCGCCGCGAGCGGCTTCTATCGCGCGAAGCTGCAGACGGCGCGCTTTTACGCCGAACATCTGCTGCCGCAGGCGCTCGGTCTGCTGCGGATCGTGCGCTCCGGCGGAGCGAGCGTGGCCGACGCCGACACGCAGCTGATCTGAGCGCCGTCGGCGCCGGGCGCCCGGGGTGCCCGAGCCAGGCGCAGCGCCCGGCGCATCGAGTACACTGCCTGAACGATGTTCCGGCAAGAACGCGGGCGGCGCGCGGCTCCGCATCACCTTGGGTACTCGACATGTCAATGGATCTGCGTATCGCGGTTCTGACCATCGGAGTGATCCTCATCGCAGCCGCGGTGGGGGTCACACTCCTGCGCATCTCCGGGCGGCGGATGGTGCTCGCCGGGGCGGGTCCGCGGTTGCTGATGGGACTGGCCGGAGTGGCGCTGATTGTCTGGGCGCAGCTGGCTGCGCACCGCGGTGCGGCGCCGACGTCGGCACGTGTCACAGCCACACCGGCCACACCGGCTGCACCGGCCACACCGGCCACGCCGGCTGCAGCGGCAGCAGCCCCGAGCGCACCGGCGTCAGCCGGCGTGGTGCCGGCTCATCCGGATCTCATCGTGCTGGCCGGCGCGGAGCTGGATGGCTGCCGGCCGCCGACGCGGCCGGCCGATCCGCCCGACGGCGCGAGCGCCACGCGCGCGCGCATGGTGGCCGCGGATGCGCAGGCGCAGTCCTTCAACAGGGCCACCAATGCCTACCTTGCCTGCCTGGACGAGGCCGCGAGCGACTTCGATCGCCAGTATGGCGCGGTGCTGAGCGCGAGCGCGCGCCGGGAAGTGCAGGCGATGGAGGTGCGCAGCCACAACGCGGCCGTGGATCTGGATCATGTGGTGGCCGACAAATTCAATCGGCAGCTGCACATCTTCAAGGCACGAGGCAACGGCTCGTGAACGTTACCGCCGGGGCACCGCGCGCGACGCCGGCGCCGTGAGGTGGCGGTGCGCGTGCGCGTGCAGCTGCGCGTGCAGCTGCGCGTGCACCGCGCGTGTGCCTGCTCGATGCGACCTCGCCGCTTGCCACGCGCAACACGCGCAACACGTGTGTGCGATCGATCCCGCCGGCGCGCTCGCAGGCGCCATCTCGTCGCCGTTTCGCGACAGCGCTGTGCGTCTGATTCGCGTGTCAGCCGGGCGGCCACGCGCGGTCAGCGGAATGCGGCGCCGTCCGTTGTAGTTCCCTGCGAGGCTGGCGCAAGGAACTGTCGCCGCCGGCTTCCGTCATAGGTAAGAACCGCGGGGCCTGCGCGCGCTGACGCTGCGGGTCCGACCTGCGGAGGATCCGACGCGGGAGCCGCTGCCGCGCCGTCCATCGGGCACGATCGAACAGTGCCTTCAATCAGGGTGAGGTGCCAGTGAAGATGAAGATCAAAACCGCATGCCTCGGTTTCGCAGTGTGTGCGCTGGGGTCCACGGCCGCGATGGCGGCCCAGCCCGGCTACCCGTACAACAATGATTACGGAGTGTACTTCGGTGCCAGCGCCGGCGAGCTCTACTACAACGAGCAGGGGCTGGCCCAGATGAGCCCGACCATCGCCGAATTCCGCGTCGGCCAGCAGTTCAATCCCTATCTTGCGATCGAGGGTCGCATCGGTACCAACGTCAGCGGGGGTGGCGCCTACGGCTACCACATCAATTCGCAGGCCATCTACGGCGGGTACATCAAGGGCATCTACCCGTTCTCACCCTGGGTATCCGTTTATGGCATCGCGGGTCTCGGTGGTGCGGACTGGCATCGCAACTATGCGCAGTTCGATTCCAACGACATCGCCATCTCCTTCGGCGTGGGCGCCGAGTTCAACATCGGTGGCAACGCATCGCTCGATCTGGAATGGGCCCGCCTGACCAGCGGCACCAACGACAGCTATGGCTACAGCGCCGATACGCTGCTGTTCGGTGTGAACTGGCGGCTGCTGTGAGCGGCCGGCTAGGGTAGCAGCACCGCGGCGCCGCTGAAGCGGCCGGCGCGCAGATCGTCCAGGGCGCTCTGCGCGTGCGCCAGGTCGTAGCGGTGCACCTGCACGTCCAGCGGCAGCTGCGCGGCGAGCCGCAGAAACTCGCGGCCATCGGCACGCGTGAGGTTCGCCACCGACAGGATCTGGCGCTCGCCCCACAGCCACTCGTAGGGAAAGCCGGGGATGGGGCTCATGTGGATGCCGCCGCAGACCACGCGTCCGCCCTTGCGCACCGAGCGCAGAGCGCGGGGCACGAGCTCGCCGACCGGTGCAAAGATGATGGCCGCGTCGAGCGGTTCCGGCGGCGCCTGGTCGCTCGCGCCGACCCAGCGGGCCCCGAGCGCGCGCGCGAACTGCGCGGCTCGCTCATCCCCGGGGCGCACGAACGCGTAGATGTCGCGGCGCTGATGGCGCGCAACCTGCGCGATCAGGTGTGCGGCCGCGCCGAAGCCGTACAGGCCGAGCCGCTGCGCGTCCCCCGCCTTCAGCAGGCAGCGATAGCCGATCAATCCGGCACACAGCAGCGGGGCGGTGTGCAGATCGTCGAGCTGTGCGGGCAGCTCCAGGCAGAAGCGCGCATCGGCGAGGGTGTAATCCGCGTACCCACCGTCGATCTGATAGCCCGTAAAGCGGGCCTGATCGCACAGATTCTCCTGGCCCGCGCGGCAGTATGGGCAGTGGCCGCAGGCATAGCCCAGCCATGGAATGCCAACGCGCTCGCCAGGGCGGCGCGGCGTGTCCGGACCGACGGCATCGATGACGCCGACGATCTCGTGCCCGGGGATGATCGGTAGTCGCGGATCCGGCAGCTCCCCGTCGACGACGTGCAGGTCGGTGCGGCACACCGCGCAGGCGTTGACGCGCACGCGCACCTGACCGGGTCCGGGCTCCGGCAGCGCTCGCCGCTCGTGAACCAGCGGCGTGCCGGGCTGTCGCAGGACCATCGCCGACATTTCATCGGGCATGCCCGCCACCCTCGCGCTGCGGCCGCTTCGATGCCGTCGTCCCGGCTCGCGTTCCCGCGTCGGCGGTGGCGCCGACGGCGGCTCCGGCGAGCACGGGGATCATGTTGGCCAGCAGGAACTCCAGGAACTGCCGCACCACCGAGGCGCCGGTGGAGCTGGCCAGATGCAACGCCTGCAGCTCGAGCGGCTCATCGGGCGCCCACTCGGGCAGCACCCGCTCGAGCTTGCCCATCGCCAGCCCCTGGCGGCAGAGAAATTCCGGCAGCACGCCGATGCCCAGTCCGGCCGCGACGCTGGCGTGTACCAGCGACGGATCATCCACCTGCAGCGCCGGGCGCAGATGCAGCTCCTGGGTGAGCTCGTGCGGCGGCGAGGCGCGCGCCGAGTGGCCACGCGGCTCACCGATGCTGCGGTGTAGCCGCAGCGTCTGGCCGCCGGCGACGCGCAGCACCGCGTGGGCCGTCAGATCCGCCGGCTTGCGTGGCCGCCCGTGCCGGGCGAGGTAGGCCGGCGTGGCACACAGCATCAGCAGGGGCCGGCCGAGCGGCGTCGCGATCAGCCCCGCAGAGGCGCGCGCCGCCGGCGGCTCGCGCGCCTCGAGGTTGGCGTTGCGCGCGGCATTGCCGATCGTCAGATCCCAGTCGCTCGAGGCCGCGAGCGGCAGCGGGTCGACCACGGTGACGCTCAGGGCGACATCCGCGTAGCGCTCGAGGAACCTGGGTACCAGCGGCGTCACCAGCAGGCGGCCGTAACCCGGATCCACCCACAGGCGCAGGCGTCGCGAGGCGCCGGGCGTGGGGGCGAACTGCGAGCGCACGGCCTCGACCTCCACGAGCAGCCGCTGGCAGTGCGGGCGCAGCAGCTCACCAGCGGGTGTCACGCTGACGCGACGGGTCGTGCGGGTCAAAAGACGGGTGCCGAGCCGCCGCTCGAGGCTTACTATGGCGCGGCTGACAGCGACTTTCGGCACACCCAGCAGCCGGGCGGCTGCGGTGAAGGACTTGAGCTCGCAAACGTGTGCGAAGGCGGCCATTTCCGAGGCCAACCACATTGATCCATCACCGCCTTTGAAGCGACCAGTGAGGCAGGGTATTGTAGCGGACAGGGAACAATTGCGATGCACCCAGCGCACCGTGCTATGGAGGCCGCACCCAGCGAGCAGAGTAGGGCAGGCGGTAGCCGCGAGATACGCGATCCCCGCGAGTTCGTTTACGAGCTGAAGTTCTACGTCGGCCCTTCGCAGGCGGAGGCGTTGAAGAGCTGGGTGCGCGAGCGGCTGGCCGCCGATGCCCACGGTGGCGGTCGACATGGGGACACCTACCTCGTCAGTAGTGTCTATTTCGACACGCACGCTTTCGCCGTGCTGGGGCGCCAGGGGTCCTACGCGCGCAGCAAGTACCGCGTGCGCCGCTACAACCACGGCGACACCGTATATCTGGAGCGCAAGACCCGCGGCCAGTACCGCGTGTACAAGCGCCGCACGGCGGTCGGCCTGGAGGCGCTTGCGCAGCTGCGCGAGGCGCGACCCGCCGCCGAGTGGGAGGGCCGCTGGTTTCATCGGCGGCTGCTGGCGCGCGCGCTGTACGCCCTCAATCGTGTGGATTACCAGCGGATCGCCCGCGTCGGCTACAGCGATTACGGGCCGGTGCGCCTGACGCTGGACGAGCGGCTGCTCGCCTGGCGCGCGCGCGGCCTCGGCTTCGAGGTGGCCGGTGAGGGCACGCCCCTGTCGACACAGCAGCTCATCCTGGAGCTCAAGTTCGGCCATGCCATGCCCACGGTCTTCAAGGAGCTGATCCGCGATTTCTCCCCGCGGCTCGCGGGGATCTCCAAATACCGCCTCGCGTGCTGCGAGCTCGGGCTGGCGGCGCCCGCGCTGACGGCGGAGCGCCTGCCGGCCGGGCTCGCGCATGGCGCGCATGGCGCGCATGGCACGAATGACACGCATGGCGCGAATGGCACGAGTGGCGCCGGCGGCGGCGAGAGCGCGCGGGGCGCCCACGGCGGCGCCCCTGCGCACGCTGCGAGCGGACCTGCGGGGCTGCGGCGCCAGGCGTTCTGAGCGACGCGCGTGCCTGCATGGTTCAGGGAGGGGCTGGCGCGAACGACGATCATTCCGACGTTCGACGTGGTGCTGCGCCTGCTCGTCGCGCTGCTGTTCGGCTACCTGGTCGCCGCTATCTACCTGCGCAGCCGCCGCGACGAATCCGACATCGGTGCATCCTTCCCGATGACGCTGGTGCTGATCGCGGTGCTGGTGGCGATGGTCACGCAGGTGATCGGCAACAACGTCGCGCGCGCCTTCAGCCTGGTGGGCACCCTGGCGATCGTGCGCTTTCGCACGGTGGTGCGCGATACGCGCGATACGGCATACGTCATCTTCGCGGTGGTCATCGGCATGGCGATCGGCGCGGCCGACCTGTGGATCGCCATCATCGGCCTGCTGGTGATCGCGTTCGCGGCGCTGCTCATTCCGGTGCGCGCGCGCGCGGCGCCGCCGCTGGCGGACGTCTACGAGCTGCGTATCCGGGTGGCGCTCGGCCGCAGCCCGGAGAGCGTTGCGGCGGGCGTGCTCGATGACTATCTGGACGCGCGCACCCTCATCGCGATGAGCACCAATCGCCCCGGCGTATCGCTCGATTACAGCTACGAGGCGCGGCTGAAGCCCGGACGGCTGGCCCAGGAGATGGTACAGGCGCTGTCGATGGTGGAGGGGCTGCAGGAAGTGCGCATCGAGCGCCGCGCGGTGGATCGCCTGTGAGCCGCTTCTCGAGCGACGCCAGGCGACGTCTGTGGGCACTCGCGCTGCTGGCGGCGCTGCTGCTCGCTCAGGCGGCCTACCGGCGACTGCACGCGCCGCTGCCCGCCGCGGGCACGGCGGGCGCTACGGCCGCTGCCGCGACGCGCGCGCCGCAGCCCGGGGCGCCCGAGCGGCTGCGGATGGGCCGGCTCACGCTGCGGCCCTGCCTCATCGGCGGCCGCCTCGCCGATGGGCTGGCGAGCATCGCGGCGTACTGCGCGAGCTTCCCGGTTCCCGAGGACTGGGCGGCGGTGGGGGGAAGGAGGATCGATCTGCACGTGGCCGTCGTGCGGGCCGAGTCGGACACGCCGGCTCCCGACCTGGTCACGTTTCTCGACGGAGGGCCGGGCGGCGCGGCCACCGAGGACTATCCGGCCATCGCGGGCGCGCTCGAGCCGCTGCGCGAGCGGCACGACATCCTGCTGGTGGACCAGCGGGGCACCGGCGGCTCCAACCCGCTGGATTGCCCGCAGCTGCCGCAGCGCCGGCCGAGCCCGGCGGTGGCCGATGAGCCGCAGGTGGTGGCGCAGCAGCTGCGCGCCTGCCTTGCGCAACTGTCGACGCACGCCGCGCCGCAGTTCTACACCACCACCGATGCGGTGCGCGACCTGGAGGCGGTGCGTCGGGCGCTCGGGGCTGCACCGCTGGACGTGATCGGCGTCTCCTACGGCACGCGCGTCGCGCAGCAGTACGCGCGGCGCTACCCGGCTGCCGTGCGCAGCGTGGTGCTCGACAGCCCCGTGCCCAACTCCGTGGCCCTCGGCAACGATCATGCGGTGAACCTCGAGCGCGCGCTGCGGCTGCAATTCGCGCTCTGCCGGGCGAACGCGGCCTGCAAGGCGCGCTTCGGCGATCCCTACGCGACGCTGATCGAGCTGCGCGATCGGCTGCGGGCACATCCGGTCGGCGTGGATCTGCGCGATCCGCAGAGCTTCCAGCCGCTGCACCTGACCCTGACCGCCGACGATCTGGCGACCGTGGTGCGTTTCTATGCCTACGATCCGCTGACTGCGGCGCTGCTGCCGCTGGTGCTGCACGAGGCGCAGCAGGGCAACTACGCGCCGCTGCTCGGTCAGAGGACGCTGCTGGCGAACGATCTGGGCGACCAGATCACCAGCGGCGAGGAGCTCTCGGTGATCTGCGCGGAGGATGTGGACCTGCTGACACCGCGCGCCGCGGCCGACGATACGCTGCTCGGTAACGAGGTGATCACGCGGGAGCAGGCGGCCTGCCGCGTCTGGCCGCACGGCTCGCGTCCGGCGAATTTCCACGCCGCGTGGCAATCGGCCGTGCCGGTGCTGGTGCTCGATGGCGAGCTCGACCCGGTCACGCCGCCCGCCTACGGCAGCGAGATCGTGCAGCAGCTGAGCGACGCGCGCCAGCTGATCGCACCCGGCCAGGGGCACTCGGTCATCGGCGCGGGCTGCATGCCGCGACTGGTGCAGCGCTTCGTCGAGACGCTCGATCCCAAGGGGCTCGACGCGGGCTGCCTCGCGCACCTCGGGGCGGTGCCCGCGTTCCTCGATTACAACGGAGCGGGACCATGATCGGCCCCTGCCCGCCATGATCAGCGCGCAGGATCTGCACAAGACCTTCGGCGTGACGCGCGCGGTGGCCGGCGTGTCCTTCGAGGCGCGTGACGGCGAGATCACCGGCCTGCTCGGCGCCAACGGCGCGGGCAAGACCACCACGCTGCGCATGCTGTACACGCTGATGCAGCCGGACTCGGGGCGCATCCTGGTCGACGGACTGGATGCGCGCGGCGAGCCGCTGGCGGTACGGCGGCGGCTGGGCGTGCTGCCCGATGCGCGCGGCCTGTACCGGCGGTTGACGGCGCGCGAGAACATCGCCTACTACGCGGCGCTGCAGGGTCTGGACGCGCGCAGCGCACAGGCGCGGATCGAGCTGCTGCTGCAGACGCTCGCCATGCAGGACATCGCCGACCGGCGTACCGAGGGCTTCTCGCATGGCGAGCGGCTGAAGACCGCGCTGGCGCGCGCGCTGGTGCACGATCCGGGCAACGTGCTGCTGGATGAGCCGACCAACGGTCTGGACGTGATGTCGACGCGCGCGCTGCGCGATTTCCTGCGGCGGCTGCGCTCCGAAGGGCGTTGCGTGCTGTTCTCCACGCATGTCATGCAGGAGGTCGCGGCGCTCTGCGACCGCGTGGTCATCATCGCCCGTGGCCGCGTCGTGGCGGACGGTACGCCCGATGCGCTGCGCGAACGCGCCGGCGAGCAGAGCCTCGAAGAGGCGTTCATGAAGCTGATCGGCGGCGCCGCCCTCGAGGAGCTCGCGTGAGCGTCGCGCCGCAGCCGCTCGACGCCGCGCCGCGCCAGCCCGCGGCGCCTGGTCATCGCGCCGGCCTGCAGCTGCGGGCCGCGGGCATCGTGTTCGTGAAGGAGTGCCGCGAGAGCCTGCGCGATCGGCGCACGCTGCTCAACGCGCTGCTGATCGGTCCGCTGCTCGGTCCGGTGCTGCTCGTGTTCCTGCTGCGCCTGACGATCACACACCAGCTCGCGCAGGCCAACAGACCGCTGCCGGTGACCATCATCGGCGCCGGGAACGCGCCGAACCTGGTGGCGGCGCTGCAGCGCGCAGGCCTGCAGGTGCTGCCCCCGGTGCCGGACGTCGAGGCCGCGGTGCGCAGCCAGCAGCTGGACCTGGCACTGCGTATCCCGGCGGGCTTCGCGGCCGCCTGGCGCGCGGGCCGGCCGGCGCAGGTGGAGATCATCTTCGACTCCTCGCGCCGTGACACCGGGCCGGCGCTGCAGCGGCTGCGCGCCATGCTGGATCGCTACTCGCGCGTCACGGCCGCGATGCGCCTGATGACGCGCGGGCTGGCCCCGACGCTGTCGCTGCCGGTGGTGGTGGCGGAACGCGACCAGGCGACTCCGCAGGCGCGCGGTGCGCTGCTGTTCGCCATGCTGCCGTACTTCCTGATCCTGACGGCACTGATCGGCGGCATGTGGCTCGCCATCGACACCACGGCCGGTGAGCGCGAGCGCGCCTCACTCGAGCCGCTGCTGATCAATCCGGTGCCCCGGGATCGCATCCTGGCCGGGAAGCTGCTGGCGACCGCGACGTTCAGCCTCGCCAGCCTGTGTCTGGGGCTCATCGCCTTCATGGTGGCAGGCGCCTTTCTGCCGGCGAATCAGCTGGGCCTGAGCTTCAGCCTCAGCCCGCGCATCGTCGGGGCGATCCTGCCGGTGATGGCGCCGCTGGTGCTGCTGCTGGCGACCCTGCAGATCCTGGTGACCGCGTTCGCGCACAGCGTGCGCGAGGCGCAGACCTACCTGGGCCTGGTGCAGCTCGTGCCGGTCATCCCCTCGGTGGTGCTCGGCCTGATGCCGCTCAAGGCGCAGCTGTGGATGTTCGCGGTGCCGCTGCTCGGCCAGCAGCTGACCGTCATGCAGCTGCTGCGCGGCGAGGCGATCTCGCTGCCGGAGGCCGCGCTGTGCGCGCTGGTGACGCTGGCGCTCGCGGGCGTGGTGTTCCTCGGGGCGCGCCGCAACTACGCGAGCGAGCGACTCGCGATCACCGCCTGATGCCGGCGCCGTGCGCCGTGCGCCGCGCGCCGGGGCGCGCCGCACACGCCGCGAAGCGGTCGGCTGCGCCGCCGCCGCCCGCTGCCGTAGACTGCGCGGGTAGGCGCGCAGCGGGTCGCCGCGGCCCGGGGGTGGCCGGTGGGTCCGGCGCGCGCTGGCGGCAGTCCTGCCGAGGAGCCACGTCATGAGTCGCCTGTTCGAGCCGTTCAGCATCGGCCAGCTGCCGCTGGCCAACCGCATCGTGATCGCTCCGATGTGCCAATACTCGGCGCACGAGGGCACCGCCGCCGACTGGCATCTGATTCATCTCGGCCACCTGGCGCTCTCCGGAGCGGGCCTGCTGGTGATCGAAGCCACCGCGGTGAGTCCGGAGGGACGTATCTCGCCGCTGGATCTGGGCCTCTACAGCGAGGAGAACCAGACGGCGCTCGCGCGCGTGCTGGCGGCGATCCGCGCGCACTCCCCGATCCGCGTGGCCGTACAGCTGGCGCACGCCGGCCGCAAGGCCTCGGTCTGCCCGCCCTGGGACGGCGGCCGGCAGCTGGCCTGCGCACAGGGCGGCTGGCAGACGCTCGCGCCCTCGCCGCTGCCGCACATGCCCGGCGATCGCACGCCTCTGGCGCTGGATGCCGCGGGGCTGGCGCAGGTGAGAGCGCAGTTCGCGGCGGCCGCGCTGCGCGCCGGGCGAGCCGGGGCCGACGGCATCGAGATTCACGCGGCGCACGGCTACCTGCTGCACCAGTTTCTGTCGCCGCTCTCCAACCAGCGGCGCGATGCGTACGGCGGCGCGCTCGAGAACCGCATGCGCTTCGTGCTGGAGATCTACGACAGCGTGCGCGAGGCGTTTCCGGCGGAGCGGCCGGTGTGGATGCGCGTCTCCGCCACCGACTGGCTCGCCGGGGGCTGGAGCGTCGAGGACACGCTGGCGCTCGCGGCGGCCCTGCAGCAGCGCGGCTGCGCCGCCCTGCACGTGACCAGCGGCGGCATCTCCCCGCAGCAGAACGTGCGCGTCGCGCCGGGCTACCAGGTGCCCTACTCCCGGCGCATCAAGGCCAGGGTCGGCCTGCCGACCATCGCGGTGGGACTGATCACCGCCCCGGAGCTGGCCGAGGCGATCATCGCCAACCGCGAGGCCGACGCGGTCTCGCTCGCGCGGGCGCTGCTCTACGATCCGCGCTGGCCCTGGCACGCGGCCGCCAAGCTCGGCGCGCAGGTGTGGGCGCCGCGGCAGTACTGGCGCTGCGAGCCCGCGGGTCACGAGCAGCTGTTCGTGGGCGCGCGCGCGTGACACCGGGTCCGACGACCGGTATCCCCGCGGTCACCCACGGCCCCGGCGCGACACGCGCCGACGGCAGGCGGCTCGCGCGGCGCGCGCTGTTTGGATTCATCATGACCTTCATCGCCGCGCGCACGCTGGTGTGGCTGATCATGGCGCGGCGCATCCCCAACCTGTACTTCTTCGTGCACGGCACGCACGTGCACCACCTGAACTACGGCATTCTGCTGCTCGCCGCCGTCGGCGCCTATCTGCTGTTCGCGCTGCCCGGCGGCCTCGCGCTGCGCATCTGTGCGCTGGCCTACGGCGTGGCCATGGGCCTGACGTTCGACGAGTTCGGCATGTGGCTGCACCTCGGAGGCAGCTACTGGCAACGCGCCAGCGTCGATGCCGTCGTGGTGGTGGCCGCGCTGCTGGGGCTGATCGGCTTCTCCTCGGCCATGCGTCGCTTCGAGGCGCGGCACCTGGTGGCATCCGTGCTCATCTGCATCGCGCTCGTCGTGTTCGGCCTGGCATTGCACGACGCCTCGGTGAGGATCGGCCGGATCGAAGGGCCGCGGCTCGAGGCCCTGGAGCAGGCTTCCTCCCCGTAGTGACCGCCCGCAACGTGTGGCAAGCTGCGCGCCGATGAGCGTTTCATCCGAGCAGCAGTCCGCGGCGCGCCCGGTGCGCGTGCTGTTCGTCTGCATGGGTAACATCTGCCGCTCGCCCACCGCGGAGGCCGTGTTCCGCGACCTCGCGCGACGACTGGCTCCACAGCTGAGCGTAGAGATCGATTCCGCCGGCACGCACGACTATCACGTCGGGCACCCGCCCGATGAGCGCGCGCAGGAGGTGGCGCGCGCCCACGGCATCGACATGTCGAGGCTGCGCGCACGCCTGCTGGTGCGCGCGGACTTCGAGCGTTTCGACCGCATCCTCGCCATGGACGCCCGTAATTACCGGGCGGCGCTCGCGCTCGCGCCGGCGCAGCGCCGGCGGTGCGTGCAGCTGTTCATGGAATACGCCCCGCAGATGCACATCAGCGAGGTTCCGGATCCCTACTATGGCGGCCCCGAGCTGTTCGAGCGGGTGTTCCAGCTCACCGAGCAGGCGGCGCGCGGACTGCTGCGCGATCTGGCGGGCCCGGCGCCCTGAGCCGCGTGGCAGATGCCGCGTGGCAGATGCCGCGTGGCAGGTGCCGCGTGGCGGATTCAGCCATCGGGCCGGTCAGGATTCACCCAGGTCCAGAGGATCCGCGGCGGCGCCGCCGCGTGTGCGTCGCGCCAGGGCCCGGCGGCTCTCGACGAGCTGCCAGACGAGCACGATAGGAATGCCGATCGCGATGTCGCGCGCCCGCCGCAGCAGAGAGACGGCGAGCGCGTACTCCTTGCCGACTCCGACCAGCGGCGCGAGCAGGGCATAGGCCGCCTCCTGTACGCCCAGTGCGTTGGGCACGAAGAACGCCAGGCTGCGCACCCCGTAGACCAGACTGTCGATTGCGATCCCGGAGGCGACATCCATGTGCACTCCGATCAGGCGAAAGGCGACCCAGGTGCCCACTCCCGCGGCGGTCCAGGCGCAGAAGTGCACCATCACCGACAGCACCACGCGCATCGGGGAGCGGTAGATCTCGCGCAGCGTGGCGGCGAGCGGCGCGGTGTAGGCGGCCGAGGCCGGCAGCAGGCGCGCCGCGAGCTTGCCCGAGACCCAGCCCATGCTCCGGTGCTGCAGGGTCAGGAAGCCCAGGCCGCCCAGGGTCACGAGCGACAGACCGATCAGGAAGCTGCGCACGAGCGCGTGGGCAAGCGGGTTGTCGGCGGCGCGCGCGCTGAGAATCACCAGGCCGAGCGCGACGTAGGCGATCTGCCCGAGCAGCTCCGTCGTCACATCGACGATCATGGAGCCGACCGCCAGGCGCGTGGGGACTCCGAGCACGCTCGCGGCGCGTACACCCAGGATCATGCCGCCCACCTGGGAGAACGGCAGCGCTTCGGACACGGCATCGCGCACCATGCGGGCCGCGATGAACACCGCCAGCCGCGGATGGCTCGCGCGCGGCTGCAGCACGTACCAGGCCGGCGCCAGCAGCGCAAACACCACGAATGCCCACGCGCACAGCAGCGCAAAGCCGCTCCAGCCGACGGAAGTGGCGGCGGCCAGCACGGCCCGAAAGCCGATGTGTCCGAGAAGGTAGGCCGCCAGCGCCAGACCGAGCGCGGCGACGATGAGGATGCGCAGTCGCTCGGACCGTCCGCCGCGCGCGCTGGCATCGACTGAAACCGCGTCGGGCGCGCTCAACGGCTGGGCTCTCCTGCGGACCGCGAGGCTGGCGACGGCGCGTCTGCGAATGACGCGGCCGCGCGCCTGTCCGCGATCAATACTCGCCGCCGCTGCACGAGTTTGCAAGCCGCGGGCGGGCGCTTCGAGCGCCGGTGTGATCGGTTGCACGGCGCGCGCCCGGCGTGCGCCGCGCCACGCACGCTTGCCGGGGAGCGGCACCCGAGCCCGGCTCGCGCCGGCTCACGGATACAGCGCAGCCAGCGTCTCGCCGCGGCGTCCGGCGCCCTTACCGGCCCTCGCGACGCCGTCGCCGGCAGGCAGCGCGCTGAACGATGCGAGCAATGCCTCGCCCTGCCAGGGGCCGCCCGCGTAACAGGCACGATCGAGCTGGCGCAGCAGCGCCGCGAGCCGCGGATCGAGCAGGCGCGACAGCTCGGCGAGTCCACGCGGTGGGGTGTCCGGCCAGCGATCCGCCGCCCACGCGAGCAGTGCCCGGCGGGCCGCGCGCGCGTCCGCGCGGCGGCAGGCCTGCGCGAATGCGCTGCGCGCGCGCGCGGGCGCGCCGGAGGCTCTCACCGCCGCAGCGGCCTCGCCCGCGCGCCGTGATGGGCCGGCGGGACGGGCGCGGCCGCGACGGCGAGCCGACCACGCCCACGCGGCCAGCGTCGCGAGCCACAGCGCGCCGAGCGCGGCGCAGGCGCCGCGCCAGTCGCCCGCGGGGCGACGGCCCGCACGCGGGGAAGTCCGAGTGACCGCGGCGCGTGCGGCAGGCGCAGCGCGCCCCGTGGCCGCCGCCGCCGCCGCGGGCGCCGCGGGCGACCCTGCCGATGGCGAGGACAAGATCCCGGCCGCTGTCGCCGGGGTGGCACTCGCCGTGCCGCCGGCGGCGGGCAGGATGTCGAGCGTTTGCGCCGGCAGTGTCGTCACGCGTGGGACATTCGCCTGCGTGTCCCACCAATGCACCCGCAACGCCGGAATGCTGAAGCGGCCCGGCTGATCGGCGATCAGCGCGATGGTCTGGTCACGGCTGCCGATCAGCGCGTCACCCTGGGTGTCGTCGTGCAGTTTCGGCTGGTCCGGATAAACCTTCACCCCGGCGGGCACCTGCCACAGCGCCGACAGGTCGGGCAGCTGCGCGGCGGTGAGGCCGCGGGCCTGCAGATGCAGCTGCACCGTGATGGGATCGCCCGCGTGGGCGCGCAGGGGCGCGGGCTGCCACTGGCTCGTCAAGGTCAGCGCGCGCGCCGGCAGCCAGTAACCGGTCCCGAGTGCCGCGGCCGGCCGCGCGCGCACGTGCAGCACGATCGGCTCGCCGCTCAGGTGAATGGGCCTGGTCGTGATCCATCCTCCGAATGCCCCGCCGCCGAAGAGCCGGGCGAACGGGTCGTTGGCGAAGGGATCCACGCCGCGGGCGGCGACCTGCGCGTCGAGCACCGGGCCGGGCAGGCTCAGCGTGCCGCTGTGCTGGGGAAACAGCAGGTAGCGGCGCGTGAGCACGCGATAGCTGATGCCGCCGCGCTGCTCGCTGCTCGTCTGATCGTCACCGAGCTGCTGCACGAGCACGTCGGGACCGCCGCTGAGCGTCAGGTCCGGATGGTAGAGCGTCTCGGCGGCGTACAGGCGCACGGTCAGATGTACCGCGGCCTGCACCAGAGGCTGCTGCGTATCGAGCGAGGTCTGGAGAAATTCGCGTCGTGCGCCCGCAGCCGCCGCGCCAGCGGCAGCGCCGGCACCCGCGGCGGAGCCCGCTGTCCCCGCGCCCCCACCGGAGCCGCCCGCAGCCGCCGCCACGGTCAGGCTCAGCGCGGGACTGTGCTCGTTGCCCCAGCGCAGCGATGGCACGCTCAGCTGCCCCGCATGCTTCGGCGAGAGCGTCACCGTCAGCTGCGTGGAGGAGGAAGCGACTCCGTTGTCGATCTCGATGCTCGAGCTGCTGGCGGTGCCCAGCACCGCGAAGTCGCGGGCGAGCGGCGCAAGATCCGGCTCCCCGCCGCCCGATCCGCTGCGCTCGAGCGTGAGCTGCACCGTATCGCCCGGCGCGATCGCGCTCGCACTGAGCGAGGCGGTGACCGCGGCCGCGGCAGCCCGGCAGGTCAGCAGCGCCGCCAGCCCCAGCAGCAGCGCCAATGCCGCGGCAGCCGCCCGACCAGCGCTCGGAGCGCGACCGCAATCGCAGCGATGCCCGGCTCGCGTCATTGACCGCCCTGCTGTCGCATCAGATGCTCGATCAGAAACTTTCGACGCAGCAGTTCGCCCGGATCATCGGGCAGGCGGCGCAGCCATTGCGCCAACGACAGTTGCTGCTCCGATTCGGGCCGGCTCTGCACGCTGCCGGGCTCGGCCCGGGCCAGGATCGCACCCGCAGGCACGCGGGCCGCGCGCCGCGCGGCAGAGCCGTGCGAGACGGATGAGTCATCGCGCGCGAGTCGGGCGGCGTCCTTCGACCCGGCGCTGCCGGAGCGCTGAGCCGCGCCAGAGCGCTGGGCGCCGCCGCGAAGCCCCTGCTGCCCCGGCTGTCCCTGCTGCCCCGGCTGGCTGCGCTGCGCCCGCAACCCGCGCTCGGTCTGTGACTCCTGCTGTCCCTGCTGTCCCTGCGCTTTTCGCTGTCCTTGCGGTTCCTGCTGTCGCTGCAGTCCTTCGCGTTGCCCCGTGCCCTGCCGACCGCTCGACTGGGGTGGCTGCGGTGAGTGCGGCTGCTGTGGCTGCTGCGGCTGCTGTGGCTGCCGTGCCAGCGCGCGGGCCACGAGGTCGCGATTGTGTCGCGCATCGCGATCCTGCGGCGCCTGGGCGAGTGCCGCGTCGTAGGCGACGAGCGCCGCGGCGAGCTGCCCCGTGCGTGCCAGGGCGTTGCCGAGGTTGTAGCGGGATTCGGGGTCCCTGAAGCGCGCGAGCAGCTGTGCGGCCTGGCGATAGCGGCCCGCGCTCAGGTCCGCGTAGGCCTGCCGTCGTGGATCGCGAAAACGCTGCGCGGCGGCGGCGGCGTCCCCCGACTGCAGCAGCCGCTGGCCCTGCTGATCGCGGTTCCACCACAGGTCCGACCAGATGCCGCCCGGCGAGGCCGAAGCCGCGGTCGCGGGCCCTGCGCTGCCGATGAGAGCGAGGAGCACCCACAGCGGCACGAACCCTCGGCGGGTGAGGCGGCTCATATCCATCCCCGCCGCGCCAGCAGCGCCGCCAGCAGCAGCAGCGGCGGCAGCAGCCAGACGCCGCCGTTGCGCCAGCGGGCCACCCGCAGCTGCGGCTGCAGCGCCGTGGCGTTTGCCGGCAGCGCGCGCGCGCTCGCGGCCTGCAGCGAGGCGATCAGCGAGGGGAGCTGTTCGAGTGACACATATCGGCCCCCCCCGGCCCGCGCGACCCGCCGCAGCAGGTCTGCATCCAGGCGCGACAGCACCACGTGACCGGCGCTATCGCGCACGAAGCCGCCCTTGCCGTCGGGATCGGGTGCGCCGGCTGCGCTGCCGATGCCGACCAGGTTCACGGCGACGCCCTGCCGGTGCAGCTGCGCGGCGACGATCAGCGCCTGCGCGGGATCGGCGAATCCATCGGTGAACACGATGACCTGACCGTGGCTGCCCTGACCGCTGCGCAGCAGCTGCGCCGCCTGTGAGAGCGCGGGCGCGAGCTGATCACCGGACTCGGGCATGAGCGCCGGGGACAGCGGGCCGAGCAGCAGGCGCACCGTGGCGACGTCCGTGGTCAGCGGAGTGACCGTATACGGCTCCCCGGAGAACACCACCAGCCCGACCCTTGCATCCTGCGCGGCGGACAGCAGATCCTGCATCGCGTATCGTGCCCGTGTCACACGGTTGGGTGCCACGTCCGTGGCCATCATCGAGGCGGACAGGTCCAGCACCAGCACCCAGGACACGGGCGCGCGATACACGGCGGTGGGCTGCCGCTGCCAGCTGGGAGCCGCCAGAGCCAGCGCCGAGAGCGTCCAGGCCAGCGCGATCAGCGACCAGGGAGACACACCGCGCGCGGGCCGATCCTCGCCCAGGCGCAGCAGCGACAGCAGCTGCGCATCCACCAGCTGCGACCAGCCACCCTCGCGGGCGCGCCGGCGGCTGAGCCACAGCGCCAGCAGCCACAGCCCCGGCAGCAGCGCGAGCCAGGCGGGATGCAGGAAGTGCAAGCGGGTCATGGCCTCAGGCCCAGCGCCGCGCGGCGCCGCAGCTGACCGGTATGCTCAGCGCCAGCGCCAGCGCGAGCGGCCAGCTGAACCATTCGTCCGCCGGCCGCAGCCAGCGCGGCTGGCCCGCTGCCGGCTCGAGCGAATCGATCTCGCGATACACGCTGCGCAGCGCATCGGCGTCGGTGGCGCGAAAATAGCGGCCACCGGTGATGCGGGCGATCGTCCGCAGCGTGCCTTCGTCCAGGTCGGTGTTGCCGGTGGCCAGCCCGAAGATGTCCTGCCTGGCAGCGGCGCCTACGCCGATGGTGTAGATCCGTAGCCCCACCTGCGCCGCGAGCCGCGCGGCCTGCGTCGGGGACATGACCCCGGCGTCGTTGCCGCCATCGGTGAGCAGCACGAGGATGGCGCGGTGCGCGATGTCGCGGTCGGCCAGCAGCCGCTTGATGCTCAGTCCGATCGCATCGCCGATCGCGGTCTGCGGGCCCGCGATCCCCACCACGGCCTCGTCCAGAAAGCGGTGCACCGTGGCCAGATCGGAGCTCAGCGGCGCCTGCAGATACGGCCGCGTGCCGAACAGGATCAGACCGACGCGATCGCCGTGACGGCCGTCGATGAAGCGGCCGGCCACGGCCTGCACGGCCTGCAGGCGCGTCTGGCCACCGCCCATGTCGGGGGTGGCCATGGAGCCCGATACGTCCACGGCCAGCATCACCTGGCGCGCCTGCGTCGCCACCGGCACGGGTGCCCCGAGCCACTGAGGCCGCGTCGCGGCCGCGACCAGCAGCAGCCAGATGAGTGCGAACCACCCGGCGCCCCGGCCGAGCCGCCCGACCCCGCCCGCGGCGCGGGGCGCCGATGTGGTCATCGAAGCGACGAAGGGCAGAAACAATGCCGCCCCGCCCGGCTCGGCCGCCGCGCGCAGCCGGTACAGGATCCACGGCAGGGGCAACAGCGCGAGCATCCAGGGCCAGGCCAGATGGATCATGCGCGACCCCGTCTCATGTGCCGCGGCCCCGGCGCCGCACTCGAGCGCGGGGCGGCGTGCCGCGCGCGCGCCCGTCGCACGAACGCCTCGGCGCCGGCCAGCCACTGCGCGCGCGACTCATCGCGCGCATGCGCCGCGCCGCCAAAGGCCGCCGCCAGCAGCGAGCGGCCTGCTTCGCCCGCGAGCTGGGAGGCGCCGTGCCGCTGCGCGAAGCTCAGCCAGTCGGCGCCGCTCAGCCGCGCAACCTGTGCGCGCCCGAACACGGCCAGCGCATAGCGGCGCAGCAGGCTCTCGATGGCGCGCGCGCTCGCCGCGATGTCCGCCTCGGCGTCGGCGCGGATGCGCGCGAGCTCGCGCAGCGCCAGGCGCTGCCGCCGGCGCCGTGGCCGGTAGTACCCGCCGCCGAGCAGCGCCGCGAGCGCGAGCGACACGGCCGCGAGCACCCACCAGCCCGGGGCGGGCGGCCACCAGCCAGGCGGGGGCGGTGCGTGCGCCGGGGCCAGCTGCGTCAGCCAGTCGGGGCTCATGCGCTGCCGCTCATGCCGCGCTGATGCGTCCCTGCAGCAGCGGCCGCAGTGCATCCTGCACGGTCTCGCGCGTATCGAGCCGCACGATCGGCGCCGCCAGGCGCTGCGCGAGCTGCCGCAGCCGCGCCTCACGCTCGCGCCACGCGGCCAGCCAGCGCGAGCGCAGGCTCGCGCCATCGAGCGTGCGCACCTGCCCCGGCAGGCCGGCGCGAAAGCGCCCATCGGGCAGCGCCTGCTCCTCGAGCGCGTCGGTGATCCAGTAGAAGCGGCACTCACGGCCGACGCCGAGCGTCGCGAAATGTGTCTGCAGCGGCTCGTCCAGCGCGGCAAAGTCACTGATGGCGAGCACGATGCTGCCGGGCCGCGCCAGTGCGGCGAGCGCGCGCAGCGCCGCGTGCAGGCCGCCGGCGCCGCGCGCGCCCGCGGCATCCGGCGGCGCGCCGCCGCGCCGGTGCGCGGCCGGCGCCACGGGCTGCATGGTCAGCAACGTATCGAGCAGGGGCGGCACGGCGGCCTCGCGCGCGCGCGGCGGCACGATGCGCAGCCCCGCCGGGCCGGCCCCCGGGGCGCTGCCGCCACCGACGATCACCGCGCCGATACGGTCGGCGCCCAGCGCCGCGACCCACGCGAGCAGCGCCGCGGCGCGCACTGCCAGCGCGCACTTCAGCTGTCCACGTGTGCCGAAGAACATCAGCGGATCGAGGTCCACCAGCAGCCACACGGGCCGCTCGCGCTCTTCGCGGAACAGCTTCGTATGCGGGCGGCCGCGGCGCGCGGTGACGCGCCAGTCGATGCTGCGCGGGTCGTCGCCCGGCACGTACGCGCGCACCTCCTGGAATTCCACCCCGCGGCCGCGCTGCGCGCTGGCATGCGGCCCTTGGCGTGCGGCATGCGCGCCGCCGTGAGCCGGCAGCCGCAGGCCCTGCGCGGCGGCGCGCAGCGTCAGCAGCTCGGGCAGGTCGGGCAGGGGGCGCAGCGGCTGTGGCTGCGCGCGCGCCGCGCCGCGCCTCATGGGGCCGGAACCCTGCCCAGCAGCTCCTCCACGCACGCCTGCGGCGTCACGCCGCGCGCTTGGGCGGCGTAGTCGAGCAGCAGCCGGTGGCGCAGCGCATCCGCCGCGACGCTCTGCACGTCCTCGGGGCTGACATAATCGCGTCCGTCGAGCCAGGCCGCCGCACGTGCGCCACGCTCGATGCCGATCGCGGCGCGCGGGCTGGCGCCCCAGCGCAGCCACTCGGCCAGCTGCGCGCTGTACGGGGCGGGTCGGCGCGTCGCATCCACCAGCGCCGCGATGTACTCGGCCACCGGTTCGGACAGCGTCAGGCCCAGCACCTCGCGGCGTGCCGCGAACACGGTCTCCTGGGCGAGGCGCTGGGGCGGAGCGGGCAGTTCCTGCTGCGTGGCCGCCTCGTGACGCGCGAGGCGCATGATCTGCAGCGTGGTGGCCCGGTCCGGGTAATCGACGCGCGTGTGCAGCATGAAGCGATCCAGCTGCGCCTCGGGCAGCGGATAGGTTCCCTCGTGCTCGATCGGATTCTGCGTGGCCATGACCAGAAACAGGCGCGGCAGCGCGTACGTGGCGGCGCCGACGCTGATCTGCCGCTCGGCCATGGCCTCGAGCAGCGCCGACTGCACCTTGGCCGGGGCGCGATTGACCTCATCGGCGAGGATCAGGTTGTGAAACAGCGGGCCGCGCTGGAAGCGGAAGGCCGCCTCCTCGGGCCGGTAGATCTCCGAGCCGGTCAGGTCCGCCGGCAGCAGGTCCGGCGTGAACTGCAGGCGGTGAAAGTCGGCCTCGATTCCCTGCGCCAGCGCTTTGATGGCGCGCGTTTTGGCCAGTCCCGGCGGTCCTTCCACCAGCAGGTGCCCGTCGGCGAGCAGCGTGATCAGCAGCCGCTCGATGAGCCCGCGCTGTCCGATCACCTGGCTGGAGAGGTATTCGCGCAGCCGCGCGAATTCCACGTGGGCGGGGCTGCCCGCGTGGCCGTCGCGCGCCTCGGGGTCGGGGTTCTTCGCCGTGGCGAGGTTGCTGATGCCACCATTCATCATGCGCTCCTGGCTGGGTTGAACGGGTACGGCCGCTCTGGCGCGAGCCGCGACCGCGACCCCGTTGACCGTCGGCCGGCGTTCCCGGTTCCCCGAGGGCCTGTGGTGGCGTGCGGGATATGTGAACCCGTTCCCTCGCCGCGGCGCGGCACACCCCGGCGCGATCGGCTCAGGTGGGGTTCTCGAGGCTGAACATCTCGTGCTCGTCGTCGTAGGCGAACACCTCGGCGTAACGCGCCAGGCTGACCACCGCCCGCAGGCTCTGCTCGGCGTCGTCCTCCGTCATGAAATCCTCGAGCTCGTCCACGAAGCGGCTCTTGCGCGCCGCGTGCGAGGCGCGCTCGTCGAGCACGCGGCGGATGTGCTCGGCCAGCGGCACGTAGTTCAGCAGGTGGCGTGCGAAGATACGCTTACGCTCATCGAGCGTGGCGTTGGCGAACGCCATGCCCTCGGCGGTCAGCCGGATGTCGCCCCCCCCCACCTCGGCGAAGTGCATCACCTGCAGCGTCTCGGCCACGGGGAACAGCTCATCGATCTCCATCTGCAGGTCGGAGGCAATCTTGGGCAGATCGGCCGTGCCGCCGAAGGGCGGCGCCGCGACGGTCTCGATCAGGCCCGAGAGCAGGTTCGAGGACACGCGCGGCAGCACCGTGCCGACGGTGATGCGCGGGAAGCGCTCGCCGCGCGCGCCCGGGGCCGCATCCGAGGGGCGCGAGGTCATCACGACATAAATGTGCTCCACCAGGTCGCGGAACTTCGCATCCAGCCGCTTGCGCGGCTGCGGCAGGCTGACCGGGATCTCCCCGAGGATGCGCCCGGGATTGCTGCCGAACACCAGGATGCGATCGCACATCAGCACCGCTTCCTCGATGTTGTGCGTCACCAGGATCACCCCCTTGATCGGCAAGCGCCGCTCGGTCCACAGGTCCAGAAAGTCGGTGCGCAGCGTCTCGGCCGTCAGCACGTCGAGCGCCGAGAACGGCTCATCCATCAGCAGGATGTCCGGCTGCACCACCAGCGCGCGGGCGAATCCCACGCGCTGGCGCATGCCACCGGACAGCTCGCGCGGGTAGGCGGATTCGAAGCCGTCCAGCCCGATCAGGTCGATCGCCGCGAGCGAGCGCTTGCGGATCTCGGCCTTGGGCATGTGCTGCGCTTCCAGTCCGAGCGCGACGTTCTCGAACACCGTGAGCCACGGAAACAGCGCGAAGCTCTGGAACACCATCGCGATGCCCGAGGCCGGTCCGGCGATCGGCCGGCCGCTGAAGGACAGCTGCCCGCCGCTCGGCTCGTCGAGCCCGGCGATCAGCCGCAGCAGCGTCGACTTGCCCGACCCCGAGCGACCGAGCAGTCCGACGATCTGTCCCTCGGCGAGCGCCAGGTTGACCCCTTCGAGCACCAGCAGCTCCCCGCCGTCGGGCTTGGGGAACGCCTTGCGCACGCCGTCGACGCGCAGCAGCTCGCTGCTCGGTGCATGCGCTACGTTGGGCAGGCTGTTCATGTGCATCCCGGGGGTTACGACGGTCTCGGCTCTACGGCGGCCTCGGCTCCACGACGACCTCAGCTCAGGCGGAACTTGCGCTCCGCGTAATAGTACAGCGGCCGCCAGAACGCGCGGTTCACCGCCACCACGAACAGGCTCATGGTGGTGATGCCGAGGATGATGCGATGGAAGTCCGCGGCATCGGTGGCCTCGGCAATATAGGCGCCCAGGCCGTGCGCGTGGATCGTGAGGCTCCCCCACCTCACCACCTCGGCGACCACGGAAGCGTTCCAGGCGCCGCCCGAGGCGGTGATCGCGCCGGTGACGTAGTAGGGCAGCACGCCCGGCAGCGCCACGCGCCGCCACCACAGCGCGCCGCGCACGCCCAGGTTCCGCGTCGCGTAGCGCAGCTCCATCGGCATCGCCGCGGCCCCGGCGATCACATTGAACAGGATGTACCACTGGGTGCCGAGGATCATCAGCGGACTCAACCACAGATCCGGGTTCAGCTTCCAGGTCACGATCAGGAACACCACCAGCGGGAACAGCAGGTTCGAGGGAAACGCCGCCAGGAACTGCGCCACCGGCTGCACGATCGCGGCGGCGCGCGGCCGCAGGCCCACCCACACGCCCACCGGCACCCACACGAGGCTCGCAAGCGCGATCAGCACCACGACGCGCAGCAGCGTCAGGCAGGCCAGCTCCGCCACCGCCAGCGCCTCGTGCAGCGTCGTCGCAACGATCAGCGTGCGCGCGATGCGCCAGGCCGCGAGCAGCACCAGCAGCACCAGCAGCACGAACCACAGCAGGCCCGCGCGGCGGCCGCTGCCGCTGCGCGCCACCGGGACCGGCGGCGCGGCCGCGGCCGGCTCGCGCAGCGTCCAGCGCAGCAGCGCGTTGAACAGCGAATGCACCCCGCCGACCAGGCGCGAGCGCTGCAGCATGGTCAGCGCCCATGAAGAGGGCACCAATCCGCCCTGCTCCTGATCGAGGCGGAAGCGATCCCCCCACACGACCAGCGGCCGGAAGATCAGCTGGTCGTAGGCCAGGATCACGATCAGCATCGTGACGATCGCCCAGCCGATGGCGCGCAGCGAGCGGTGCTCGATCGCCAGCGCGATGTACGAGCCCACGCCCGGCAGCGCGATGTTCGTGTGTCCGACGCTGATGGCTTCGGAGGCGACCACGAAGAACCAGCTGCCCGACATCGACATCATCATGTTCCACAGCAGCGCGGGCATCGCGAACGGCGCCTCCAGGCGCCAGAAGCGCATCCACGGGGACAGGTGGAACGAGGCGGCCGCCTCGCGCAGCTCGTCGGGCACGGTGCGCAGCGACTGATAGAAGCTGAAGGCCATGTTCCAGGCCTGGCTGGTGAAGATCACGAAGATCGCGGCGAATTCCGCGCCGAGCACGCGCCCGGGCACGAGCGACATGAAGAACACCACGGTGACCGACAGGAAGCCGAGAATCGGCACCGACTGCAGGATGTCGAGGATCGGAACGAGGATTTTTTCCGCGCGCTCGCTCTTAGCGGCCCAGGTGGCATAGGTGAAGGTGAACAGCAGCGACAGCGCCATCGCCACGAACATGCGCAGCGTGGTGCGTGCCGCATACACCGGCAGATTGGCGGGCGCGAGCGACAGCGGCAGCGCCTGCAGCCTCGAGAGCGGCTCGAACAGCCCGCGGCTCGCCTCGGCGAAGAACACCAGCAGGCCGATCACCACGATGATGGCGATGGCGTCCCAGCGCGATGCCAGCTCACGCACGAACGCGAAGGGCTCGAATCGTGTCATCGCTCCACCGCCCACCCGGCTCCTCCCCACGCGGCGGGCAATAGCACGCGCGCCGCGCGCTCGATGCGCAGCCGCGAGCCGCCCGCTGACCTTACGCGCGCGTGACGCTCGCGCGCCCCGCTAGTCTTGCACAGCCGTGTGGCAATTTCCGCTTCAGCGCCGCGGGCGATACAGCGGTGGCGGGGCGTTGAGGCGGTTGAGATAGCGGCGGCGCGCGGCCGCGCTCATGTGCCGCCAGTCGAGCTTGCGCTCGAAGGCCGCGAGCAGCATCGCATCGCTCACCTGCAGGCGCCGGCCGGCGCTCGCATGCACGCCGCTGCGCAGTCGCCCGGTGCGGCCCGACAGCGCCAGCTCGATGACCGCGGCGGCAACCCGGGCGCTGCGCGGCAGCTCGCTGTGCTCGCACACCAGCGAGTAGCTGGGCGCGCCCGGCAGCGTCGCGCACGCCGCCGCCACCGTGCCGTCGCCCGCGTCACTGATCTCGTAAACGAACTGCGATCCGTCGCTGCGCAGCCCGGTGACCGTGCGCTGGCCGATGCCCACGATCGACACACAGCGCTCGGCGGCCGCGTCGAGGCCGCGCACGAAGCGCTGCGCCGCGGCGAGCCGCCGCCGATCGGGCGGTCCGAGCGCTGTGCGCGCGGCCGGCGCCTGCGGGTGGGCCGTGCCCGCGGCGGGCGGCCAGGCCGCGGGATCGAACAGGTCCATGCCGGCGCCGTCCGCCGGCAGCATCTGGTAGAGGCTGGTGAAGCTGCGGAACACTGCGGCGGTGAGTGTCGGCGCATCGTGCTCGCGGTCCAGTGCAGCGAGGCGCAGGAGCACCGGGTAGGTGGCGCGCAGCGCCTGCACGGCGCCGATGGAACCGCCGTGCGGGGTGCCGAGCCCGATCAGCCGCGCGATACGCCGGCGCGTGGCGGGCGCGCACAGCGGCGGCACGGCGCGCGCCAGCAGCCCTCCCATGCTGTGTCCGACGAGCACCAGCGTTTCGGCCGGGTCGGCGTCCAGGCGCGCTGCCAGCGCTCGCGCGCTCGCGGCCACGTCGTGTCGCCAGTCGTAATCGTGCACGACGACCGGCAGGCCATGGGCCTGCAGGCGCAATTGCAGCGCCAGGTAGGTGTGCGCGATCGGTCCGAGCGGCGCCAGCGTCGGCTCTCCGCGCCGCTGTCGCAGCCGTGTCAGGCGGCCCGCGGCGACGTCCTGCGGGTCGAGCCAGAGCAGGTCGGGGACGGCGCCCGCGGCGCGCCGCAGGCCCAGCTGCGAGCCGAGCAGCCCCGGCAGCAGATAGATGTGCGGCACTCGCGCCGCGCGCCGGCGGGGACGCGGCGCGCCGGCCTGGCGCGCCAGCCCCGCGAGCAGGCGGTACTCGGCCTGCCCGAAGTAGGCGATCAGCTCGCGGCGGTGCGCCCCGCCGGCGAGCGCCGCCTGCAGCTCGCCTTCGGGCCAGCACATCCGGTCGTAGATGGAGATCTCCTCGTGCGTATCGTGCGTGTTCATGCGCGCGCGCCGGCGGCGCTCAGGCCGCAGTGCCGTGCGATCTGCTCGCAGACCGCGCCGATCGCCGCCGCGCGCGCGCTGCTGCGGCGCCAGACTGCACCGATGTGCCGGACCGGCGCCGGCCGCGCGAACGGCCGCACCGCGACCCCGCGCGCATGGCTGTAGGCGCCGCGCGTGGCGAGCGTCGGCAGCAGCGTCACGCCCGCGCCGGCCGCCACCATCTGCCGCAGCGTCTCGAGACTGGTGGCGCGAAAGTCCTGCTTTTCCCGCACGCCGCTGCGGCTGCAGATCGCCAGCGCCTGCTCGCGCAGGCAGTGCCCGTCCTCGAGCAGCAGCAGCGTCTCGCCGCGCAGATCCGCCAGCGACAGGTGCGCTCGCGCGGCGAGCGCGTGCGCCTCGGGCAGCGCCAGCACGAACGGCTCGCAGTACAGCTCGCGCGTGACGAACGGCCCGTCGCCGCCCGGCAGCGGCAGGGCGAGGATGCCCATGTCGAGCTGCGCGCCGTCGAGCCGCTCGAGCATCGGGGCGGTGGGATACTCGTACAGCATCAGCTCCAGCCGCGGCAGCGCGCGGCGCAGCCTGGGCGCCACCGCGGGCAGCAGATACGGCCCCACGGTCGGCAGCAGAGCCACCCGCAGCTGCCCGGCAAGGGGGTCGCGCCGCGCCTGCGCCAGTGCCACGATGGCCTCGCCTCCGGCGAGCATGGCGCGCGCGCGCTCGGCGATCTCGCGCCCGGCTTCGGTGAGCGACACCTGGCGCGGCCGCCGCTCGATCAGCTGCACCCCCAGGGACTGCTCGAGCTTGTGCAGCTGGGTGGAGAGCGTGGGCTGGCTGACGCAGCAGGCGGCGGCGGCGCGGCTGAAGTGCCGCTGGTCGGCCACGGCCACCAGGTAGCGCAGGTCCTTGAGCTTCAGATCCGTCATCGTGCGCGAGGCTGTGAGGCGCGCCGCCGCCGCCGCGCGCGGGCGCGGGCCGCGAGTCGCGGCACGGCGGTTCTGATATATCGCATCTATTGATTCTAGCAAATCAATTGACTCAACCATGTGACTTCGCCGCCACAGGATGGCGCGCTCCGCCCCGCCATGCGTATGCTGTGCAAGCCGCCGGCCGCGTGCTCGAATACACGCGCTCCCCGACCGCACGGCAGGGAACCTTGGCGCACCGGGGCTGTCTGGCGGAGCAGTTCGGGCGACAGCTCTCAGGGAGGCGACGCCAACGGGCATCGAGATGCAGACGCAGATTCTGCTGGTCGAGGACGACGTCGAGGCGGCGCGCCACATCCTGCAGGGGCTGCGCGAGAGCGGCTATTCGGCCGAGCTGTGCAGCGACGGCCGCGAGGGGCTGCTGCGCGCCACCGCCGGCAGGTACGACCTGCTGATCGTCGATCGCATGCTGCCGCACCTGGACGGGTTGTCGATCGTGGCGATCCTGCGCCAGAAGGGCGACCGCACGCCGGTGCTCATGCTCAGTGCCCTGGGCACCGTGAGCGATCGTGTCGACGGACTGCGCGCCGGCGGTGATGACTACCTGATCAAGCCGTTCGCCTTCGTCGAGCTGCTGGCGCGCGTGGAGGCGCTGCTGCGCCGTCACGCCGTCGAAGGCGCGGCACCCTCGGCGCTGCGGGTCGGGGATCTGGAGCTCAACGTGCTCGCGCGGCGCGTGATGCGCGCCGGTCGCGAGATCGCCCTGACGGCCAAGGAATTCCAGCTGCTGGAGTTCCTCATGCGCCGGGCCGGACAGGTGGTCACGCGCACCATGCTGCTCGAGGCGGTGTGGAATCTGCATTTCGATCCGCAGACCAACCTGATCGACGTACACATGAGCCGCCTGCGCGCCGCCGTGGACCGCGGCTTCGACTGCCCGCTGCTGCACACGGTGCGCGGCGCGGGCTACATGGTGCGCGAGCGTGAGGTCGCCCCGGCCGGCGTCGACCTCGGCGCCGCCACCGGCTGAGCGCGCCGGCCGCGCCCGATGCCCGAACGGATGCCCCCACCCGCATGCCGCACCGCCACCTGCACTACTCCACCAACCGGCTGGCCGCCATCTACGTCGGGCTGTGCGCACTGTGCGTCGGCGGGCTGTTGTGGGTGGGATTCCTGTTCACCGCGCGCGCGCTCGAGCGCGAGGTGGATCTGGTCATCGCCACCGAGCTCGACGCCCTGAAGGACGACTACGACGAGGGCGGCCTGCAACGGCTCGTCGATACGCTCAACCGCCGCACCGACAGCTGGGGCCGCAACGGCGCCGTCTATCTGCTGGTGGATTCAGGCAACCACAAGATCGCCGGCAACCTGTCGGGCTGGCCGGGCGATCAGCGCCTGTTGAACGGCTGGATCGAATTCGACATCGTGGCACGGGGAAGCGGCCGCGAGCAGGATTCGTATCATCCCGTGCGCGCCGAGATCTACAACCTGGATCACTACCGGCTGCTGGTCGGCACGGACGTGTCCGAGCGCCGTCAGATCGCGGCGCGGCTGCGGGACACCACGCTGTGGGGCATCGCGCTCGCGGCGCTGCTGTCGGCGGCCATCGGCTGGTGGTACAGCCGCCGCGTCGCGGCGCGCGTGCGCGTGGTGGCGCAAACCTGCGAGAAGATCATCTCCGACGACCTGACGCAGCGGCTGCCGCAGGCGGGCTCGCATGACGAATTCGACCAGCTCGCCGCGGCCGTCAATCACATGCTCGATCGCATCGAGCAGCAGACCACCGCGGTACGCGCGACGTTCAACAGCGCCGCGCACGATCTGCGCTCCCCGCTGCACCGCATGCGCGTGCGTCTGGAGTCCGCCTTCCGCCGCCCCGGCATCGATCCCACCGCGCGCGCCGCCCTGGATGCCGCCGTCGATGATCTGGAGCGCGTGCAGCGCACGCTCGCGACACTGCTGCAGATCGCGCAGGCGGACTCGCCGGCCGCGCTCGCCGGCGAGGAGCCGGTCGATCTGGCCGAGCTCGGGCAGGAGCTGGGGGAGCTGTATGATCCGGAGGCGCGCGAGCGGGGTCTGGAGCTCACGGTGCAGACTCGCGGTCCCGCGAACGTCAGCGGCAATCGCCAGCTGCTGGCGCAGCTGCTCGCCAATCTGCTCGAGAACGCCATCAAGTACGTGCCGGCCGGTGGCCACATCGGCCTCACCGTGGAGGGCGATACCCGCCTGGCCAGCCTCACGGTCAGCGACAATGGTCCGGGAATTCCGCAGCACGCGCGCGAGCCCGTGCTGCAGCCCTTCCAGCGCTGGGAGGACAGCGCCAGTCGGGAGTCCTCCGGCAGCGGCCTCGGGCTGAGCCTGGTCGCGGCCGTCGTGCGCATGCATCGCGGCCGGCTCGCGCTCTCGGATAATGATCCGGGTCTCGTGGTGCGTTGCGAATTCCCGCTCGCGCAGAAGGCGGCGGCCTGAGAGGCTGCGAAAAGCGGACATCTTTCGTGAAAATGGCGCGAAATTGCGGTACTTTGCGCCGATCTATCCGGTCTTACTCCACGGCGCGAGCGGCGCGGCGCGAGCACGCCTGCGTCGCCGGCGGCCGGCCGCCTTGACGCCTTCGGCGCCGTCTCGCCATACTCGGGTGCCATGCGAGTCCGTACCCCCGCCGCGAGTTGCTGGTGGCGTCGCCCTCTCCGCGGAGTGGGCGCAGGGCGCGGCGGCATGCACTGAATTCGATCCAGGTAAGAGCATCCGAACCCAACCCATCTCCGGCGCGATCCGGGATGGGTTTTTTATTGCCCGATGGCCAGACGTTCACGAAGCCTATGAAGCCGCCGTTCGACATCGCCGGGGACCTGGACACCCCGGTATCGGCGTTCGCCAAGCTGGCCGGCTTCCAGCCCTGCTTCCTGCTGGAGAGTGTCGAGGGCGGCGAGCGGCTGGGCCGCTACTCCTTCATTGGCTTCGGCGATGCGCTGCACGTGCGCCTGGACGAGCACGGGCTCGCGATCGGAGAGCAGCGCCAGCCCGCGCCGCGCACCCAGCGCGAGCTGCTCGATGCGCTGCGCGATGCGCTCGCGCGCGTACCGCTGCCGCAGCCTTCGCTGGGCGCGGTGCCGCTGGCCGGTGGGCTGGTGGGCTTCGCCGCCTACGACGTGGTGCGCTACTTCGAGCGTCTGCCGCAGCTGGCGCAGCCGCTGCCGCAGGTGCCGCTGCTGCACTACGTCGCGCCACGCTCGCTGCTGGTATTCGATCACGTCAGCCGGGGCATCGCGCTGCTGCACGCGGGCAGCGACGCCGAGCGCGCGGCACTGCGCCGCGAGGTCATCCGCGCCCTGCGCGGGGCCACCCCGCGGGCGGCCGGCGCCGGCTCGTTCGCCGCGCCCGCGGCCGCGCTCGGCCGCGAGGCCTACATGCAGGGCGTGCGCCGCGTGCAGGAGTACATCGCCGCGGGGGATGTCTACCAGCTGGTGCTCGCCTCGCGCTTCACCGGCAGTCACGCGCTCGAGCCGTTCCAGGTCTACCGTGCGCTGCGTCTGATCAATCCATCTCCCTACATGTATTTCTGCCGGCTCGGCGAGCTCACCATCGTCGGCTCCTCCCCCGAGGCGCTCGTGAAGCTCGGCCGCGGCCAGGCGGAGCTGCGGCCGATCGCCGGCACGCGCCCGCGCGACGAGGACGCTGAGCGCGATGCGCTGCTCGAGCAGGAGCTGCGCGCCGACGCCAAGGAGAACGCCGAGCACGTCATGCTGGTCGACCTGGCGCGCAACGATCTCGGCCGTGTCGCCAGCGCCGGCAGCGTGCGCGTGGCGCCCTATCGCTCCATCGAGCGCTACAGTCACGTCATGCACATGGTGAGCGGCGTGCACGGACAGCTCGCGCCGGGGCGCGATGCGTTCGATCTGTTCGCGGCGAGCTTCCCGGCCGGCACGCTGGTGGGAGCGCCCAAGGTACGCGCCATGCAGATCATCGAGGAGCTCGAGCCGGTGCGGCGCGGGCTGTACGGCGGCACGATCGGCTACTTCGGCGCCGGCGGCGCCATGGACCAGGCCATCACGATTCGCACGCTGGTGTTCCAGGCCGATCAGTACAGCTTCCAGGCCGGCGCCGGCATCGTGGCCGACAGCCGGCCGGCGGCCGAATACGAGGAAGTGCTCGCCAAGGGCGCCGCGCTGATGCGCGCGCTGAAGCTCGCGGAGGAAGGCCTGTGAAGGCGCGGCTGCTGCTGATCGACAACTATGACTCCTTCACCTACAACCTGGTGCAGGGCTTCCTGGTGCTCGGCGCTGAGGTGGAGGTGTATCGCAACGACGCGCTCTGCGTGGAGCAGGCGTGCGCGCTGGCCCCGACGCACCTGTGCATCTCCCCCGGACCCGGCACCCCGCAGCAGGCGGGCGTGTCGATCGCCATGATCCGCGCCTTCAGCGGCCGCATTCCGATCCTCGGCGTGTGCCTCGGCCACCAGGCGATCGTCGAGAGCTTCGGGGGGCGCGTGGTGCGCGCCGGGCGCCTCATGCACGGCAAGACCTCGCTGATCGAGCACGACGCGCGCGGCGTGTTCGCCGGCGTGCCGAACGACTGCGAGGTGGGCCGCTATCACTCGCTGATCGCCGCGCCCGAATCGTTGCCCGCGGAGCTGACGGTCAGCGCGCTGACGCCCGAGCGCGAGATCATGGGCGTGCGCCACGCGCGCCTCGCCGTCGAGGGAGTGCAGTTTCACCCCGAGAGCGTGCTGACGCCCGAAGGGCCGGCCATGATGCGCAACTTCCTGCAGTTCCAGGGCGGCACCTGGGCCGCGCGCGATCGAGTCGAGCACGATCATGTCGAGCCTCCCTGAGCCCGGGCTCGCGCCGCCGGCTGCAGCGTCAACCGCGGCGCCGGCCGTGCCGCCCAGCGCGGCGCCGGCAACGCCGGCCGCGGCGCCGGCAACGCCGGCCGCGCCGCTGAGTGCGCTGCTCGAGCGGCTGCTCGCGGGCCGGCACCTGGACGAAGAGGAGGCGGCGCAGCTGCTCGCCGCGTTGACCACCGCGGATCTGGCCCCGGCACTGGCCGGCGCGCTGCTGGTGGCGCTGCGTGCCAAGGGGGTCACCGCCACCGAGCTGCGCGGCTTCGCGCGCAGCATGCGCGCGCTCGCGCGGCGGCCGCAGATCGACTCCACCGCCGGCGCGGTGGATATCGTCGGCACCGGTGGGGATCGCTCCGGCAGTCTGAATCTGTCGACCGGCGCGGCGCTGCTGGCCGCCGCCTGCGGTCTGCCGGTGATCAAGCACGGTAATCGCTCCATCTCCAGTCGCGCGGGCAGCGCCGATGTGCTGCAGGCGCTCGGCCTGCCGATGCCTCTGGACGAGGCCACGGCCGGCCGCTGCTTCGCCGCCTGCGGCTTCACCTTCCT
Organism: Steroidobacteraceae bacterium; assembly: GCA_035504335.1. Taxonomy (GTDB): domain Bacteria; phylum Pseudomonadota; class Gammaproteobacteria; order Steroidobacterales; family Steroidobacteraceae; genus FEN-1191. Next base: position 104,962 of record DATJSD010000106.1, read on the forward strand.
GTTCGCGCCGTACTATCACGGCGCCACGCGCCACCTCGCGCCGGTGCGCGCGGCGCTCGGCGTGCGCACGGTGTTCAACATCCTCGGGCCGCTGAGCAACCCCGCGGCGCCGCCGTACCTGGTGGTCGGGGCTTACGAGCTGGCCACCGCCGGGCTCATGGCCGAGGCGCTGGTGGGCAGCGGCGTGGAGCGCGCCTATGTCATCCACGGCGCCGAGGGCTGGGACGAGCCCACGCCGATCGGCCCGTTCGCGCTGTTCGCCGTGGATCGCCGCGGCGTGCGGGTCGAGCGCCGCTCTCCGGCGGACTATGGCCTGGCGCCGTGCCAGGCCCGCGAGCTGACGGGCGCGGATGCGGCGCATAACGCGCGCGAGCTCGCCGCGGTGCTGAGCGGGGCGCGCTCCGGGGCACACCGCGACGCGTTGCTGCTGGGCGCGGCGCTCGCGCTCGAGGTCACCGGCCAGGAACCGTCCCCGCGCGCCGCGCTCGCGCGTGCCGCCCGCGCGATCGACAGCGGCGCCGCGCGTGAGCTGCTCGACCGCCTGCAGCGCTTCGGCGCGCAGGCGCTCGCCGCGCCGTCGGCGCAGCGCGTGCCATGAGCGGCGATTTCCTCGAGCAGATGGCACAAGCGAGTCGCGCGCGCGTGCTGCAGGCGCGCCGCGCGTGCTCCGAGGCCGCGCTGCGCGCGCGGGCGCTCGCCGCCCCGCCGCCGCCGCGCCTGGTGCTCGCGGATGCGGGCTTCGACCTGATCGCGGAGGTGAAGCTGCGCTCTCCCGCGAGCGATGCGCTGCGGTCGGACAGGCCGGCGCGGGCGCGCGCCGCGGACCTGGCGGCGGATGCCGGCGGTGCCGCGCCGCCCGCCGCCGGCGATGAGCTGCGCGCGCGCGTGAGCGCGTACGCCGCGGCGGGCGCGGCGGCGATCTCGGTGCTCACCGAGCCCAGCCGGTTCGACGGCGCGCTCGAGCACCTGGCGCAGGCGGCCGAGGTCCTCGGCGGTCACGCGCCCGCGTCGCCTGCCGGGCAGACGCCGCGCTGCGGGCCTGTCGCGCACCGCGTGCCCGTGATGCGCAAGGATTTCCTGGTCGACCCGTACCAGGTGTACGAGGCGCGCGCTGCCGGCGCCGGTGGCGCGCTGGTGATTCTGCGCCTGCTCGAGGCGGCCGCGCAGCGTGCGCTGCTCGAGGCCTGCGCGGAGCTGGGATTGTTCGTGCTGCTCGAGGCGTTCGACGAGCGCGATCTGGCGCGCGCCGCCGAGCTGGTGAGCGCCTACCGAGCGCGGGTGACGCTGCTCGTCGGGATCAACTGCCGCGACCTGGGTACCCTGCAGGTGGTGCCCGGGCGGCTCGAGGCGCTCGCGCCGCGCCTGCCGCCCGGGGTGCCGCACGTGGCCGAGAGCGGCGTGGAGGGCGGCGCCGACGCCGCCCGCCTGGCGCGCGCCGGCTACGATGTCGCGCTGGTGGGCAGTGCGCTGATGCGCGCCGCCGATCCCGGCGCCGTGGCGCGCGACATCCTCGAGCAGGGGCGCCGCGCGCGCGCCGCGCAGGCGCTCACCGCGCCCGTCTCGATCTGCTCCTCGGAGCTCTGATGTGGATAAAAGTCTGCGGCATGACCCGCGCCGATGCCGTCTGCGCCGCGCTGGCAGCGGGAGTCGATGCCATCGGCTTCGTGTTCGCGGCCTCGGTGCGGCGCGTGCAGCCGGCCGAGGCGGCGGCACTGGCGGCGCCGGCGCGCGGCCGCTGCGCGCTGGTGGCGGTCACGCTGCACCCCGGCCAGCCGCTGGTCGATGAGATCCTGCGCGTGCTGGCACCCGACATCCTGCAGAGCGACGCGAGCGATCTGGCGGCGCTGCGCCTGCCCACCGCGCTGGCACGCCTGCCGGTGCTGCGCGCCGTGGCCACGGCCGGCGTGGATGGCGGCCCGCCGCCCGCGCGACTGCTCTACGAGAGCGGCACCAGCGGCAGCGGCATGCGCGCCGACTGGTCGCAGGCGGCCGCGCTGGCGCGTGGCCGCGAACTCATCCTCGCCGGCGGCCTCACCCCCCACAATGTGGCCGAGGCCATCGGCCGCGTGCGGCCCTTCGGGGTCGACGTTTCCAGCGGTGTGGAGACGGCTCCGGGGCGCAAGGACCCGGTATTGATCGGTGAGTTCGTGCAGGCGGCGCGCACCAGCGCCCTACGGGAAGGACTATGACAGCAGCCACAGCATCCGATCCTCTCGCAGCGGTGACCGATTCGCCGGCGCACGCGCGCAGCCCCCAGGAGCTGCTCGCGGACCTGCTCGCCGGGCGCTTCCCGGATGAGCGCGGCCGCTACGGACCCTATGGCGGCCGCTACGTGCCCGAGACGCTCATCGCCGCGCATGAGCGGCTCGAGCGCGGTGTGCGGCGCTGGTTTGCCGATGCGGACTACCAGGCCGAGCTGCAGCGCGAGCTGCACGACTGGGCCGGCCGGCCCACGCCGCTGACTCCCGCGCCGCACCTGTCGGCGCGCTGGGGCGCCCAGGTGTGGCTCAAGCGCGAGGATCTCGCCCACACCGGCGCGCACAAGATCAACAACGCGCTCGGTCAGGCGCTGCTCGCGCGCCGTCTGGGGGCGCGACGCGTGATCGCCGAGACGGGCGCCGGCCAGCATGGGGTGGCGAGCGCGGCGGCCTGCGCGCGTGTCGGACTGCCCTGCACCGTGTACATGGGCGCGCTCGACATGCAGCGCCAGGCGCCCAACGTCGGACGCATGCGCCTGCTGGGTGCGACCGTCGTGCCGGTGCAGAGCGGGGATCGCACGCTGCGCGCGGCCATCGACGAGGCGCTGCGCGACTGGGTGTCCGATCCCGAAGGCACCTACTATCTGCTCGGCTCCGCGGTCGGCGGGCATCCCTATCCGTACCTGGTGCGCGAGCTGCAGCGCGTGATCGGCCGCGAGGCGCGCGCGCAGATGCTGGAGCGCAGCGGCGCGCTGCCCGACGTGGTGATCGCGTGCGTGGGCGGCGGCTCGAACGCCATCGGCCTGTTTCACGCGTTTCTGGCCGATGCGGCCGTGCGCCTGATCGGCGTCGAGGCCGGCGGACGCGGCGCCGCGCTCGGGGACAACTCGGCGACCCTCGCCCACGGCCGCCCCGGGGTCCTGCACGGCAGCTACTCGCTGCTGCTGCAGGACGCGGACGGGCAGGTGCAGGAGACTCATTCGATCAGCGCCGGCCTGGACTATCCGGGTGTCGGCCCCGAGCATGCGCTGCTGCGCCTGATCGGCCGCGTGGACTACCAGAGCGCCGACGACGCCGAGGCGCTCGAGGCGGTGCGCGAATGCTGCGAGCTCGAGGGCATCCTGCCGGCGCTCGAGAGCGCGCACGCGCTGGCCGGCGCGCGCCGCTGGGCCGCCGGGCATCGCGGTGCGCGCCTGCTGATCGGGCTGTCCGGGCGCGGCGACAAGGATATGCCGACGCTGAGCGCCGCGGCGCCATCCGCATGAGTGCCGCGGGTGAGCGGCGCATCGAGGCGGCGCTGCGTGCGGCGGCGTCCCGCGGCCAGCCGGCGCTGGTCGCCTATCTGACCGCCGGTTATCCGAGCCGCGAGGGCTTTCGGGACGCGCTGCTGTCGATCGCGGCCGAGGCGGATGCGGTGGAGATCGGCGTGCCGTTCTCCGATCCGATGGCCGACGGCGTGACCATCCAGCGCGCCAGCGAGCAGGCGCTGCGCGCCGGAGTGACGCTGCGCTGGATCCTGGAGCAGCTGGCCGCCTCGCCCGCAGCGCCCGCGCCGCTGCTGCTGATGAGCTACCTGAACCCGCTGCTGGCCTATGGACTGCCGCGCCTGGCGGCGGACGCGGTGCGCGCCGGGGTCGGCGGCTTCATCATCCCGGATCTGCCGTATGATGAGAGCGAGCCGGCGCGCGCGATACTGTCCGCCGCGGGGATCGCGCTGGTGCAGATGGTCACCCCGGTGACGCCGCCGGATCGGCTGGCGCGCGTCGCGGCGGCCAGCCGCGGCTTCGTCTATGCGGTCACCATGACCGGCACGACCGGCCGCAGCGCCGGCGCGGCCGCCGACCTGGCCGGCTATCTCGCGCGCGTGCGCGCCGCGGCCACGGTGCCGGTGTGCGCCGGCTTCGGCATCCGCACGCGCGCGCAGGTCGAGGCGCTGTCCGGCATGGTGGACGGCGTGGTGGTCGGCTCGGCGCTGGTCGAGGTGCTCGAGCGCGGCGAATCGGCGCGGCAGTGGCTGGCTGCGCTGCGGAGGCCCGCGTGAGCAGCCTGATCGTCGAGCAACGCTTCTGTGGGCCGCCGGGCTACGCGCACGGCGGCCTGCTGTCGGGCTTGATCGCCGGGCACTCCGACCGGCAGCTGCGCGTGCGGTTGCTGCAGCCGGTGCCGCTGCAGACCGCGCTCGAGATCCACACCGCGGCCGATGGCAGCGTGCAGCTGCGCCAGGCGCAGCGGCTGCTGGCGCGCGGCGAGCCCGCCGCGCTGCAGCTGGCCGTGCCGGGCGCACCCGGCTATCTGCAGGCGCTGGAAGCGTCGCGAGGATTCATCGGCTTTGTGCACCACGCGTTTCCGGACTGCTTCGCCTGCGGCACGCAGCGCGCGCGCGGCGACGGGCTGCGCATCTTCGCCGGAGCGCTGCCGGGCGGTGATGGCGTGGCCGCGACCTGGGTCCCGGATACCTCGCTCGCCGGCGCGAACGGCAAGGTGCGCCCCGAGTTCATGACCGCCGCGCTGGACTGTCCGGGCTACTTCGCCGCGCGCAGCGACGGGGTGCCGATGCTGCTCGGGGAGTTCGCCGCGCACGTGGACCGCTGCGTGCACGTGGACGAGCCGTGCATCATCATCGGCTGGCGCATCGCCACGAGCGGGCGCAAGTACGAGGTCGGCACGGCGTTGTTCGACGAGGACGGCGAGCCGTGCGCGCGCGCCCACGCGCTGTGGATCGAGCCGCGGGTGTTTCCGCGCCGCGAGGCGGGCTGAGCGCGCCCGCCGCGCGACGCCGCCCGGCCGCTCGCAGCGCGAGCTAACGGCGCGCATCCGGCGCCGCGCGGGCGCGCCGCGCGAGCGCGCCACGGCGCCGGCGTGCCCAGGCCGCGAGCCAGGCGAGCAGCGCGGCGCCGGCGAGCGCATAGCCGAGCCAGCGTGGCCGGCCGTGCAGCGCCAGCCACAGCACCGCCGTCAGCGCGAACACCGCGCCGATCAGCACGCGATCGCCGCTGTGGATGTGCGCGGCGAGCTCCTCGCGCATGCGTTCCAGCTCGCTCATGTCCACCGGGATGCGCAGGCGCTGGTCCTGCGCCTGCTCGAGCGTGCGCTGCGCGAGCGGCGGCAGCATGCGCACGATCTCCAGAACGTCGGGCCAGCCGCGTCGCAGATCGCGCGCCACGGTGCGCAGGCTCACGCGCTCGCGCATCCAGCGACGCAGCACCGGCGTCGCCGTCTGCCAGATGTCCAGCTCCGGGTAGAGCTGGCGGCCGAGCCCCTCGACGTTCAGCAGCGTCTTCTGCAGCAGCAGCAGCTGCGGCTGGATCTGCCCGTCGAAGCGCCGCAGCGCCGCGAACAGCCGCAGCAGCACCGTGCCGAAGGAGATCTGCTTGAGCGGCCGGTCGAAGATCGGCTCGCAGATGGTGCGCACCGCCGATTCCATCTCGTCGACGCGGGTGTGCGCCGGCACCCAGCCGGATTGCACGTGCAGTGTCGCGACGCGCCGGTAGTCGCGATCGAACACGGCGAGGAAGTTCTCGGCGAGGTAGTGCTGGTCGCGCCGATCCAGCGTGCCGACGATGCCGAAGTCCACGGCGGCGTAGCGCGGCGCCGCCGGGTCCTGCGCCAGCACGAAGATGTTGCCCGGGTGCATGTCGGCGTGAAAGAAATTGTGGCGAAACACCTGCGTGAAGAAGATCTCGACACCGTTCTCGGCGAGGCGCCTGAAGTCCACGCCGGCGGCGCGCAAGCGCTCGATGTCGCCGATCGGGATGCCGCGGATGCGCTCCATGACCATGATGCCGTCACGGCAGTAGTCCCAGTAGACCTCCGGCACGTACAGCAGCTGCGAGGCCGCGAAGTTGCGTCGCAGCTGCGATGCGTTCGCGGCCTCGCGCATCAGGTCCAGCTCGTCGGTGATGGTTTTCTCGTATTCGCGCACGATCTCCAGCGGCTTCAGCCGCCGGCTCTCGAGCCACCAGCGCTGCGCCATGCGCGCGATGGTGTAGAGCACTTCCACATCGAGCGCGACCATGGCGTGCACGCCGGGGCGCAATACCTTGACGATCACCTCGCGCCCGTCCGGCAGCTCGGCGGCGTGCACCTGCGCGATGGACGCGGCCGCGAGCGGCGCCTCGTCGAAGGCGCGCAGCCGCGTATCGAGCGGTGCGCCATAGGCGCGCTCGATGATGGCGCGCGCCGCGGCGCCGGGGAACGGCGGCACCTCGTCCTGCAGCCTGGCGAGCTCGTCGGCGACGTCGTCGGGCAGCAGATCACGCCGCGTGGACAGGGTCTGGCCGAACTTGACGAAGATCGGACCGAGCTCCTCGAGCGCTAGGCGCAGCCGCTCGGCGCGCGCGCGCGCCGAGCGGTGCTGGAACCAGGTCCACCACGAGATCAGGAACAGGAAGCGCAGCGGCCGATACAGGTGCGTGGCGCGTACCAGATCGTCGAGCCCGTGCCGCACGAGCACGCGTTCGATCTGGATGAGCCGCAGAACGACGCGCAGCCGCATCAGGCCGGCTCCGCGCCGTCCTCGCCCATCGCGTCCCGTTCCAGGCGCGCGAGGCGCGTATCGAGGCGGTCGAGCTGCTCGCGCGCCTGCTCCACGCCGCGCAGGAAATGCTCGGCCTCGGTGCGCGACACCAGCTCGCCGCTCTCGTGCGCCAGATACTCGGCGAGGTTGCGCAGCGAGGTCCACGCCGCCGAGCGGGCCGCGCCGGCCGCCGAGCGCAGCCCGGCCACCATCAGGTGCGCGGCACTCCTGCCGAGCACGCGTGACAACTCGTGCTCGAGATCCGGCGCGAGCAGGCGCAGCAGCTCGCGCAAGCGCTGCGCCACCTGCGCGTCGCCGAGGATGCGTACATCGCCGCGTTGCATCACCGCGTCGGCGTCGCGCGTCACGGCGAGCAGCGACAGCGGCGCGCCGCTGATGGTCGCGTCGGGCGCAGCCTCCGGCTCCCCGCCGGTCTGCAGCTGCAGCGCCTCGCCGCTGGAGCACAGCAGCAGCGGCGTGCGCTCCCAGGGCGTGCCCTGCACGCAGAGCGCGACCCGCCGGCCGGCGAGCTGCGCGAGCAGCTCGCTGGCGCGCGGCGACTCGGCCCGCGCCCGCAGCGAGGCTGCGGCGAGCATGCGCGCGAGCAGCGACTGTGCCCGGCTCATGTCAGAGGCGGTAGCCGCGGTGCACCGCGACGATGCCGCCCATGAGGTTGTGATAGCGGCAGCTGGCGAAGCCGGTGTCGCGCAGCATCTGCAGCAGCGCGGGTTGGTCCGGATGACGGCGGATCGACTCGGCCAGATAGCGGTAGCTGTCGGCGTCGCCGGCCACCCATGCGCCGAGGCGCGGCAGCACGGCGAAGGAATACAGGTCGTACAGCCGGCCGAGCGCCCCGAGCGCCGGCCGCGAGAACTCCAGCACCAGCAGCTGGCCGCCGGGCCTGAGCACACGGTGCATCGAGGCGAGCGCGGCGGGCTTGTCCGTGACGTTGCGCAGACCGAATGCGATGGTCACGCAGTCGAAGCTGCCGTCGTGAAACGGCAGCTGCTGGGCGTCGGCCTGCACGTAGGCGATGTTACCGACCAGGCCGCGATCGATGAGGCGGTCGCGGCCATGATGCAGCATGCTGGTGTTGATGTCCGCGAGCACGACCAGACCGCCGGCGCCGACCTGAGCGGCCAGCCCGGCGGCCAGGTCGCCCGTGCCCCCGGCGACATCCAGCGCACGCTGCCCGTGCCGCAGCCGCGTCAGCGCCAGCGTGAAGCGCTTCCAGGCGCGGTGCGCACCGCCGGACATGAGGTCGTTCATCAGGTCGTAGCGGTCGGCGACCGAATCGAAGACGCGGCGTACACGCCGCGCCTTCTCGCTCCTCGGCACCTGCTCGAAGCCGAAGTCCGTATGCGCCGGGCTGTCGCTGCTCATGATGTGAATGTGGCTCTGGCGGTGGGCCGCGGCTCCGGTCCGGATGAGCTGCAGCCGGCGGTTGCGTCGGGGGCCCATGATGGCATGAAAATTAATTGCCAACGAAAAGGACCAAATATGTCCGATATGCGTGGACAACCGGGCCTCGGGTAGCCTAGGGCCTGGATGTCGTCTGCGCGTGGCGCGACGCGTGCTGGCGCCGCCGCCGCTGCCGGGGCGGCGACAGCGGCGACGTCACGCATGTGCATGCGCAAAAATGCTGGCAATTCAGCCGGAATTCGCCCACAATCCGCCCCCGGCTGATGGCCCGAAGGGGCCCAACCGAGTGGGGGTCTTGTGAAGATTTGGCCGGGCACTTGCCCGGCCTTTCTTTGTCTGATTCCCATGCGCGGTGTCTGCTGGCCGCTATGCGCAGCGTCGGCCACGCGCGTCGCACCCGCGGCGCGTTGGCTCAGGTGGGAACATGGCGGCGAACGTGGCCGGCGCGCGCGCAGCGCGCGAGGTACTCGGCCCACTTGCGCTCGTGCTGGATGGCGAGCTCATGCAGGTAGCTCCAGGTGTACAGACCCGTGTCATGGCCGTCGTCGAATACCAGACGCACCGCGTACTGGCCGACGGGCTCGATGGCGCGCAGGCCCACCTGCTCCTTGTCCACGACCAGCACCCCTTCACCGGCGCCGTGGCCCTGGACCTCGGCGGAAGGGGAATGCACGCGCAGATACTCGAACGGCAGGCCGTAGCGCGTGCCGTCGGCGAACGCCACTTCCAGCACCCGTGACCGGCGGCGCAGTTTGATCTCCTCGATGAGCGGCTCGGGCATGGGTGATTCGCGTCCTGGCGGCTGATTTGCTATACAGAGCGATTGGAGTGGATATGATGAAGCCGACCGACACCGCGAACCCGAATTATTACCATCGGGTCGTCGATTGCCAGTGGGCCTGCCCGACGCACACGGATGTGCCCGAGTACATTCGCCTGATCGCTCAGGGCCGCTACGCCGACGCCTATCTGCTGAACCGGCATTCCAACGTATTCCCCGGCATCCTCGGGCGCGTCTGCGACCGTCCCTGCGAGCCGGCCTGCCGGCGCGGACGGGTCGAGGACAAGCCGGTGGCGATCTGCCGGCTGAAGCGCATCGCCGCGGATATGAAGGGCGACCTGGATGGGCGGCTGCCGCAGGCGGCGACCGTCAAGAACGGCAAGCGCATCGCCTGCATCGGCGCCGGACCCGCCTCCCTGACGGTGGCGAACGATCTGGCACCGCTCGGCTACGAGGTCACCCTGTTCGAGCAGTACGATGTGCCGGGCGGATTGATGCGCAGCAACATTCCAGCCTTCCGCCTCCCGCAGGACGTGCTCGACGAGGAGATCAACATGATCGTGGACCTGGGGGTGCAGCTGCGCCTGGGGCATCCGATCAGCAGCCTGCGCGCACTGCTCGAGCAGGGCGGGTTCGATGCGGTGTTCGTCGGCACCGGCGCGCCCAAGGGCAAGGAGCTCACGCTGCCCGGCCGGCACGACACCGACCGCATTCACATCGGCATCACCTGGCTCGAGTCGATCGCCTTTGGACACATCAATTCGATCGGCGAGCGCGTACTCATCATCGGTGTCGGCAATACCGCCATGGACTGCTGCCGCAGCTCGCTGCGACTCGGCGCGAAGAACGTCAAGGTGATGGCGCGCAAGCCGCGTGGCTTCTTTAAGGCCTCGACCTGGGAGCTGGACGATGCCGAAGAGGAGCGCGTGGAGATCGTCGTGAACCATGCGCCGAAGGCGTTCGTGATTGAGAACGGGCG
>DATJSD010000107.1:0-57438 GCA_035504335.1 Steroidobacteraceae bacterium
CAACGCCCCGAGCATGGGCGCCGCCCTGGCCTTCTACAGCGCCTTCGCGCTCGCCCCGCTGCTGCTGATCCTCAGCGCGGTCGCCGGCCTGGTGTTCGGCGCCATGCAGGCGCGCCACGCGCTGCTGGGCGAGGCACGCGGACTGATCGGCCCGGTGGGCACCGAGGCGGTGCGTCAGCTGCTCGACCAGACCTCGCGCGCCAGCAGCAGCTTCGCCGCCAGCGCCATCGGCCTGCTGCTGCTGCTGGTCGGGGCCAGCTCGGTGATGCTGGAGCTGCAGCAGGACCTGGATCGCATCTGGCGCGCCGCTCCCCGCACTCACCCGCGCCACTGGTGGACGTTGCTGCGCACGCGCCTGTTCGCGTTCGTGCTGGTGCTCGCCTTCGGGCTGCTGCTGCTGCTCTCGCTGATCGCCGGCACGGCGATCAACGCGCTGGTCGCGCACTCGCCGGTGTTCGCCCAGCACGCGCTGCTGCTGCACGTCCTTCATCTGGTGATCACATTGATCGTGTTCAGCGTGCTGTTCGCCATGCTCTTCAAGTGGCTGCCCAACGTGCGCCTCGCCTGGCGCGACGTGTGGCGCGGCGCGTTCGTGACGGCCTTATTGTTCACCGCCGGACAGCTGGGCATAGGCTACTACTTGGGCCGCAGCACGACCACCTCCGCCTATGCGGCGGCCGCCTCGCTGCTGGTGCTGCTGCTCTGGCTGTACTACGCGGCACAGATCTTCCTGTTCGGCGCGGAGTTCGTCTGGGTATCCGTCCAGCGCCACCGGCCGGCGGCGACGCACCTGCCCCCGCGGCAATGAGCCGCCGGCGGGCAGGCCGGCCGGGCCCCGACGCTCGCACGGCCCAGCCGGGGCCAGTCTGGGCCAGTCTGGGCCAGTCGGGGCCGGACCGGCCCAGCCCCCGCCGGACCGCCCCGGCCCGGCGCACTCGGCCGGGCGGCCGGGGGCCGGCCGCGCGGCCAGCCCCCGGCCACCCCGGCCATCCCGGCCATCCCGGCCATCCCGGCCACCCTGGCCATCCCGGCCACCCTGGCCATCCCGGCCATCCCGGCCACCCTGGCCACCCTGGCCACCCCGGCCGCCCCAGCCGCCCTGACCGGCCCGGGCCGCCCGGGCCGCCCGGGCCGCCCGGGGACTGTGCCCGCAACGCGCCTCGCGGATCCCGAAGCCGCGGATATTCAGCGCGGATTCATGCATGCCGAGTAGGCTTGGCGACTCATGAGAATCGGCGCGGTCATCGCTGTCCGTAGACGTCCGACACCGCTTTCGGAAGCTGCAGCGGCCGATCGGTCCCAGTACCATTGCGAGCGTCCGGAGAGCCGCCGTCCAGCACGCGTCGCACGCGCGGCACCGCACGACGATGGGCACCGGCAGGGGATGCCTGCATCACCAACCCCGGGAGTAGTTCGTGCGCGCTCGACAGTGGCCGTGGCTCACCTTGCTCGTCGCAGCGGCAGTGCTGTTGCAGCACTCCAGCGCGATGGCGCCGCAGGGACAGCGCAGCGCGCAGCCCGCCACGCCGCCGGTTCACAGGTTCGGGTTTGAGGATGTTCAGCGCCTCGCCCAGCAGCGCGCCGCGATGCCCTATGTGGATCGATCCGGCCCCCTGCCGGGCAGTCTGGCGCATCTCAGCTACGACCAGTACCGTGACATCCGCTTTCGGCCCGAGCGCGCCCTGTGGCGTCATCAGGGCCTGTTCGAGGTACAGTTCTTTCAGCGCGGCTTCAACTACAGCCGGCGCGTCAATATCACCGAGGTCGACGCGGACGGCACGCTGCGCGCGGTGCCCTACGATCCGTCCGACTTCGATTTCGGCGGCAGCGCCGCCAGCGTGCACCCGCAGAGCCTGCCCTCGAGCCTCGGGTTCGCCGGCTTCCGTGTGCATTACCCGCTGCAGCGGCCCGACTACAAGGACGAGCTGATCGTGTTCCTCGGGGCTTCCTATTTTCGCGTTCTCGGCCGTGGCGAGAGCTACGGCGCATCGGCGCGCGGTCTGGCCATCGACGTGGCCACCCCCGGCGGCGAGGAGTTTCCCTACTTCAGCGACTTCTGGCTGGTCAAGCCGCCCCCGCAGCAGCGCACACTGACCATCTATGCGCTGCTCGACAGCCCGAGCCTGACCGGCGCCTATCACTTCGAGGTGCGGCCCGGCGGCACCACCGACGTGGAAGTGTCGGCGACGCTGTACCCGCGCCGCAGCGTGGCCAAGCTGGGCATCGCGCCGCTGACCTCGATGTACCTGTACGGGCTCAACAGCCCGCTCGCGATCAACGATTACCGCCCCGAGGTGCACGACAGCGACGGGCTGCTCGAGGACAGCGGCAGCGGGGAGTGGCTGTGGCGCCCGCTGGTCAATCCGCGCACGCTGCGCGTCTCCAGCCTCGCCGACGAGCATCCGCGCGGCTTCGGCCTCGACCAGCGCGATCGTGAGTTCGCCGACTATCAGGACGAGGAGGCGCACTACCAGCTGCGGCCCAGCTACTGGGTGGCGCCGCTGGGCGATTGGGGCAAGGGACGCGTGGAGCTGGTGGAGATCCCGAGCAACGAGGAGATCCACGACAACATCGTCGCCTATTGGGTGCCCTCCGCGCCGCTCGTGCCCGGCAAGCCATTCAGCTTCTCGTACCTGCTCTCCGCCTACCTGTACTCGCCGCTGTGGCCACCGGGCGGCCGCGCCATCGCCACCCGCATCGCGAGCCTGGCCGCGCACGGCGCCGACAATGCGCGTCGGTTCCTGATCGATTTCTGGGGCGGCGATCTGGACCTGCTGGAAGCTGCGCAGCCCGTGCAGGCCCAGATCAGCGCGCACAACGGCACCGTCAGGAACGTCACGGTGCAGCGCCTCGCGGAGAACGGGGTATGGCGCGCGAGCTTCGATCTGACCCCCAAGCCCGGCCAGAGCGTCGACCTGCGCTGCTACCTGACGCTCTACGGGGAAGCCCTCACCGAGACGTGGACCTACCTGTGGACACCGTGACCCGCGCATCCCTGCAGCCGATCGTGATCCCAGGCACGGCCACGCGCCGCCAGGCGCTGTGGCGCCGCGGGCTGTTCTTCGGTCTGACGCTGGCGACCGCGTACGGCGGCGGGCGGCTGATGCTCGATGTGCTGCGGGCCGACGGCCTGAGCGGCCTCGACATCGCCGGATGGGTGATGTTCACCGCGCTGTTCACCTGGATCGCCGGGGCGTTCTGGACCGCGGTGGCCGGCTGCGTGATTCGCCTGCTCGGCCGCGATCCGGCCATCCTGACCGCCGCACCCACCGCGCATCGCAGCGTGCGCGGCCGCACGGCGATCGTCACGCCGATCTACAACGAGGACACCGCCCGGGTGTTCGCACGTGTGGAGGCGATCTGGACGTCGCTGATGCAGCAGCGCGACCAGAGCTGCTTCGACTTTTTCATTCTCTCCGACACGCGCGTGCCCGAGATCGCGCGCGCCGAGGAGGCTGCGTGGCGCGCCCTGGTCACGCGCCTGGATGCCAACGGCCGGCTGTTCTACCGCCGCCGCAACGACAACGCCGGCCGCAAGGCCGGCAACGTCGCCGAGTTCGTGCGCAACTGGGGCGCCGCCTACGACTACATGATCGTGCTGGATGCCGACAGCGTCATGTCGGGCCAGGCGCTGGTGTCGCTTGCGCAGGTGATGGATGCGCATCCGCAGGTCGGCATCGTCCAGACCCTGCCGCTGCTGGTGGGGCGCGAGACGCTGTTCGCGCGGCTGCTGCAGTTCGCCGTGCGGCTGAACGGACCGATGTTCGGCAGCGGCCTGGCCTTCTGGCAGCTCGGGGAGAGCAACTACTGGGGGCACAACGCGATCGTGCGGGTGCGGGCCTTCGCGGCGCACTGCGCGCTGCCGCGCCTGCCGGGCGCGGCGCCGTTCGGCGGCGAGATCCTCAGCCACGACATCGTCGAGGCCGCGTTCATGCGCCGCGCCGGTTATCAGACCTGGCTGATGCCCGATATCGGCGGCAGCTGGGAAGAGGTGCCCTCCAACGTCCTCGACTTCGCGGCCCGCGACCGGCGCTGGGCGCAGGGCAACCTGCAGCACCTGGGGATCATGCCGCTGCGCGGCCTGCATTGGTTGAGCCGCATACACATGCTCACGGGGGTGCTCTCCTATGCAACCTCGCCGATGTGGCTGCTCGTGCTGGTGATCAGCTCGATCCTGACGTGCCTCGCCGCGCTCTCGAGCCATCAGTATTTCCTGCCGGGCACCTACTCGCTGTTCCCGAGCTGGCCGCACTACCGCGACAGCGAGATCGCGGCGCTGCTGACGATGACCATCGTATTGCTGATGGTGCCGAAGCTGCTCGGCGCCAGCCTCGCGCTGCGCGACCGCGTGCTGCGCCGCTCGTTCGGCGGCGCCCGGCGCCTGCTCTGCAGCCTGCTGTTCGAGCAGCTCATGAGCATGCTGCTCGCCCCGACCATGATGCTGTTTCATTCGAGCTTCGTGCTGGGCGCGCTGCTCGGCAGGAACGTCGGCTGGGATGCGCAGGCGCGCGGTGACCGCGGCGTCGGCTGGCTCGAGGCGCTCAGACGGCATCGCTGGCACGTGGCCCTCGGACTGGTGTGGGGCATCGCCATCCTCGAGCTCGCCCCGGCATTCATCTGGTGGATGCTGCCGGTCATCGCGGGAATGCTGATCCCGGTGCCCTTCACCGTGCTCACCAGCCGCAGCAGCCTCGGCCGCTGGCTGCGCGTCCACGGGCTGCTGCTCACACCCGAGGAGACCGCGCTGCCCGCCGAGCTGGCGACGCTCGCGCGCCTCGCGCCGCTGCCGGCGCCGAGCACGCCGACGACGCCCTCGCCCTTCGCGCCGGTGCAGGTGCCGCAGCGCGAACCGCTGATGATGATCGCGGCGCCGGCGGCCTACATCGGCCCGTGGGGTGCCGGCACGGACCTCGCTCAAGTCCGGGCCGACAGCCCGGCATCCGGCGGCACCGCGGCCTCCCCGTACGGCGAGCGCCGCGCGGCCGCGCCGCGCATGCGCGTCGCCGATCGCCCGCACCACTGAGCGCAGCCGCCCGCGCGCGGCACGCGCGGGCGGTGCATGCAGCTAGCGGCGGCGCGCGCCCCGACCCGCCCGCTCTGCCCGCACCCATCACCCGCGGTCACCCGCCATCCGTGGCATGATGTTTGACTCGACGCGATCGCAGCGGCCTGAGGCTGCCGGGCCTGCACGGTCGGAGGCTTTCGGATCCACGCCGCCTTCCTGAGCACAGCACGCGGGGCATCTATGGGACGCATCTTCGAGGTTCGCAAGCACGCGATGTTTGCGCGCTGGAACCGCATGGCCAAGCAGTTCGCGCGCATCGCCAAAGACATCAACATGGCGGTCAAGGCGGGCGGGGCGGATCCGGCCGGCAACCCGACGCTGCGCCGGATCATGCAGAACGCCCGCGCCGTGAACATGCCGAAGGACAAGGTCGAGGCGGCGATCAAGCGCGCCAGCGGGCGCGACGCCACCCACTATCACGAGGTGCTGTACGAGGGCTACGCGCCACACGGCATCGCACTGCTGATCGAGACCGCGACCGACAACCCGACCCGCACCGTGGCGCACGTGCGCAACATCATCAGCAAGCACGGCGGCAACCTCGGCACCACCGGCAGCGTGAGCTTTCAGTTCCGCAAGATGGGAGTGTTCCGGCTGGATCCGGCCGGCATCGACCAGGATGAGCTGGAGCTCGACATGATCGATCACGGGCTCGAGGAGATGGGCGAGAGCACCGGCGAGAAGGGCGAGCCGCAGCTGGTTCTGCGCTGCGCCTTCGAGAGCTTCGGCAGACTGCAGGAGGCGCTGGAGGCGCGGCACATCGCGCCTCTGTCGGCCGAGCATGAATACGTGTGCGCGGCGCCGGTGGAGTTGCCCGAGCCGCAGGCGACCGAAGTGCTCGAGCTGATCGACCGGCTGGAGCAGGAGGAAGACGTACAGCGTGTCTTCCACACGCTCAGCTGAGTGAGCGGGCGGCGCGCGCGGGCGGCGCGCCGCCTCAGTCGCCGGCGTCGTCCTGCAGCGACAGCAGCCGCGCGTCACCTCCCACCGCCGCCGTGTTGACCGTGAGGGTCTGCTCGACCAGCAACGACTCCAGGCGATAGCCCTCCGGCGCCTGCCCGATCAGCAGCGGTACGATCGGGCCCTCGGCCGCCGCGAGCTCGATCCGCAGGCGCTGCAGCCAATCCGCATCCGCCGCCGCATCGGCCGCATCCACCAGCACCGCCTGGCAGGCCTGCACATCCATCGGCGGGCAGAGCAGCGCCGGCCGCATCGGCGCGGGCAGCAGCGCCGCGAGCGACTCGGCGAGCTCGCGCTGCTCGACGCTCAGCACATTGCCCGTGGCCAGCGCCGCCGCCAGCTGCTCCACCAGCCCGGGTAGCGTGCGCGCCGTGGCCCGCACCCGGCCGCGGGCCCGCAGTCGCAGCTCATTGCTCTCGCCCGCGTAGCCGGGCAAGGCGACCCGCACCCCCAGCAGTGTGCGCCGCGCATACCCTTCGGCCGCCCGCCGCAGGCGCTCGCGTTCCTGCGCCTCGAGGGGTGCGCCCTCCCCCTGCAGCCAGCCGATCAGCTGCCCGAGCCCCGCCGGCACGGGGCTCCCGGCTGCGCCGGACGCCGCCGCCCGCAGCGGCGGCCCGGGCGAGCGCTGCAGCAGCGCGTGCAGGTACAGCGGTCCACCGGCCTTCGGCCCGGTGCCCGACAGCCCCTGACCGCCGAAGGGCTGAACACCGATGACCGCACCGATCATGTTGCGGTTCACGTAGACATTGCCGGCGCGCGCGCGCTCGACGATGTCCTCGATCGTGCTGGTGACTCGCGAGGCGATGCCGAGGGTGAGACCGTAGCCGGTGGCGTTGATCTGATCGATCAGCTCGAACAGCCGCCGCCGCTCGAAGCTCAGCACGTGCAGCACCGGCCCGAACACCTCCGCGGAGAGCTCGTCGATCGAGCCGATCCGCAGCAGCGTCGGGGCAACGAACACGCCGCGCTCGCAGCCGGGGGGCAGCGGGCTGCGGCACAGCAGGCGCGTGCGCATGACCCGCAGGTGCGCCTCGATGCGCTCGCGCGCCTCCTCGTCGATCAGCGGACCGACATCCGTGGCCAGACCCGCGGGGTCCCCGACCGCCAGCTCCTGCATCGCGCCCTGCAGCATCGTGAGCACCGGCGCCTCGATCTCCTGCTGCAGACACAGCACGCGCAGCGACGAGCAGCGCTGCCCGGCCGAGTCGAACGCCGAGCGCAGCACGTCGGTCACCACCTGTTCGGGCAGCGCGCTGGAATCGACGATCATGGCGTTCTGGCCGCCGGTCTCGGCGATCAGCGGCACCTGTCCGCGGCGCGCGAGCGTGCGCGTGATCGCGCGCGCGGTGGCGGTCGAGCCGGTGAACACGACGCCCCGCACGCGCGCATCCGCCGCCAGCGCCATGCCGACACGCGCGCCGTCACCGGGCAGCAGCTGCAGTGCCGCCGGCGGTATGCCCGCCTCGCGCAGCAGCGTCACCGCCAGCGCCGCGGTCGCCGTGCTCTGCTCGGCGGGCTTGGCGAGCACGGCGTTCCCCGCCGCGAGCGCGGCCGCAACCTGGCCGGTGAAGATCGCCAGCGGAAAATTCCACGGACTGATGCACAGCACCGCTCCCAGGGGAACATGCGTCGCGGCATCGAACTGCGCGCGGATCTGCGCCGCGTAGTAGCGCATCGCGTCGACCGCCTCGCGCACCTCCCCGATCGAGTCCGCGAGGGTCCTGCCGGTCTCGCGCACGATCAGCGCGATCAGTGCGGGAGCCCGCTGCTCGAACAGCGCCGCGGCGCGCTCGAGCAACTGCGCGCGCGCCTGGATGGGCGTGCCGCCCCAGCTGCGCGAGCCGTCGACGGCCGCGGCGAGTGCCGCCTGCAGGCCGGCTGCGTCGCAGTCGCGGACCGTGCCGATCAGCTCGCTGCGATCGGCGGGGTTGCGAATCTCGCGGCACGCTCCGGTGGTGCCGGTGGCGCCGCCCGCATCGTCGGCCAGCATCGGTCCGGCCTCGATCCGCGTGCCCCGGCTGTGCTCGAGCGCCTGCGCCAGCTGCGACTGCACCTGCTCGCTCTGCAGGTCCAGCCCCGCGCTGTTGCAGCGTGCGGGCGCGAACAGCTCGCGCGGCAGCGGGATGTGCGGGTGCGGCGCCCCGCCGAGGCGCGCGGCGGTCGCGACCGGATCGGCAGTGAGGCTCGGCGCGCTGGCGTGCCTTGCGCGGTGCACGAAGGAGTTGCCGGCGCCGTTCTCGAGCAGCCGGCGCATCAGGTAGGGCAGCAGCGCGGCGCGCTCACCGATGGGCGCGTAGACGCGCACCCGCACGCGCGCGCCGCCGTAGCGCTGCGGATGCCGCAGCAGCTGCCGGTACAGCGCACCGCCCATGCCGTAGAGGCGCTGGAACTCGAGCGATGCGCCGGCCCCCGCGGCGAGCTCCAGGATCTCCGCGACCGTGCGCGCGTTGTGCGTGGCAAACTGCGGCACCAGGTGCGCGTCGGCCAGCAGGCGGCGGGCGCAGGCGAGGTAGGCCACGTCCGTGTAGGGCTTGCGCGTGTAGATCGGGTAGCCGGAAAGTCCCTCGATCTGCGTCGACTTGATCTCCTGGTCCCAGTAGGCTCCCTTGACGAGCCGTACCCTGAGGGCGTGCGGCCGCCGCGCCGCCAGAGCCGACAGATGCTCGATCACGGCCGGTGCGCGTTTCTGATAGGCCTGCACCGCGACGCCGAGCCCCGGCCACTGCGCCAGGTCCGCATCGCACAGCAGCGCCTCGATCAGCTCGAGCGACAGTTCGAGCCGCTCGGATTCCTCGGCGTCGATGTCCAGGGCGACCCGCCAGCGCTGCGCCAGATGCGCCAGCTGCGACAGCCGTGGCAGCAGCTCGCGCAGCACCCGCGCGCGCTGCGCATAGCCGAAGCGCGGGTGCAGCGCCGATAGCTTCAGCGACACGCCGTGCTCGGCCAGGGGCGCATGCCCGCGATCGGCTGCGCCCACCGCGCGAATGGCCCCCGCATACCCATCCCCGTAGCGCTGCGCATCCGCGGCGGTCAACGCCGCCTCTCCGAGCATGTCGAAGGAATAGCACCAGCCCACCGTGCCGCGCCGCGCACGCGCCAGTGCCCTGTCGATATCGGCGGCGAACACGAACTGCCCGCCGAGCAGCCGCATCAGCCCGCGTGCCCCGGAGCGCAGCAGCGGCCCCAGATACCGCAGCGCCGCGTCACCCGCGGCGCGCGCCGCGCCGCCTCGCTGCGCGATCGGCAGGCGCGCCAGCTGATCGCGGATCAGCCGATCGGCGTTGGCGGCGTCGGGCACGCGCAGCAGTGCTTCCGCCAGCGACAGCAACGCCAGTCCGGTGGGGGTATCCAGCGCCAGCCGGTCGAGCAGCGCCGCCTGCAGGCTCGGGCTGCGGTCGCTGGCAGCCTGCGTCAGACGCACGGCACGCACGGCGGCTCGCGCCGCCTGCGCGGGCGCGAGTCGCGCGGCCGCGATCAGCGCTGGCACGCACTGCGCCTCCTCGGCGCGCCACAGGGCCGACCCCCAGTCTGCTCGACCCTCGCTGCCCACGAGGGCATTATCGCATCCGGAGGAGCCTCGCCGTGGACGATACCCCCGCCGCCGCTGACTCATCGGCCGCCGCGCATACCCTGCTGACCGCCGAGCAGCGGGCCGTGCTCGAAGCCGCCGATCGCTATGCCCGTCAGGAGCTCTATCCGCTCGCGCGGCGCATGGACGAGGAGGAATGGTGGCCGGCGGATGCGTTCGCGCGCCTGGGCTCGGAGGGCTACCTCGGCATCACGGTGCCGCAGGCGTATGGCGGCGCCGGCCTGGACCTGCTCAGCGCCGGGCTGGTCGCCGAGGCATTCTCGCGCTGGAACCACGCCTTCGGTCTCTCCTGGATCGCGCACGACAACCTGTGCCTGCACAACCTCTATCGCCACGGCAGCGAGCAGCAGCGCCGCCGGCACCTGCCCGATCTGTGCAATGGGCGGCACATCGGCGCGCTCGCGCTCACCGAGCCGGGCGCGGGCTCGGATGCGCTCGGCTCGATGCGCACGACCGCGCGGCGCGCGGGCGATCACTACGTGCTCAACGGCACCAAGATGTTCATCACCAACGGGCCGATCGCCGATGTGCTGCTGACCTACGCCAAGACCGATACCGGGCTCGGCGCGCACGGCGTGTCCGCATTCATCGTCGAGCCGCGCAGCTGTCCGGGGTTACGTGTCGCGCAGAAACTCACGAAGATGGGCTTTCGCGGCAGCCAGACCGGCGAGCTGGTGTTCGACGATTGCCGCGTCCCGGTCGAGAACCGCCTCGGCGCCGAGAACGGCGGCGTCGGCATTCTGATGACCGGACTGGATCTGGAGCGCGCCGCCATCGCCTCGATCTGCCTGGGGATCGCCGAGCGGGCGCTGCAGCTGTCGATCGAGTACGCCAGGAGCCGCCGTCAGTTCGGTCGGCCGATCGCCGATTTCCAGATGATTCAGGCCAAGCTCGCCGACATGTTCGTCGGCATCGAAACCATGCGCGGTCTGATCTACCGCGTACTCGCCGCGGCCGAGTCGGTCGGCACGCAGGGGGGCGGCCGCGGCAGCATCCATGCGCAGAGCGCCGCCTCGGTGCTGTACGCGGCCGAAGCCATGGCGCGGGTGCTCGGCGACGCGCTGCAGATCCATGGCGGGGGCGGCTATATCTGGGAGTCGGAGATCAATCGCCTCTACCGCTCCATAAAGCTGCTGGAGATCGGCGCGGGCACCAGCGAGATCCGCCGGCTGATCATCGCGCGCGAGCTGCTCGGCAGCACCGATGCGCAGTGAGCGGCGTGTGCGGCGTGTGCGGCGCAGCGCCGGTCAGCGCATCGGTGCGTAAATCGGTAATTCCTTACCGCATCGGGCGGCAAAATTTCCCTGAGGACGCGCCGGCGGCGGGCACCGCGGCGGGCGCCGCGGCCGAGCGGCGGCGGCGCGCAGCGGAGCTGACGGCAGCGTCAGCTCCGCTACCCGACGTTCACCGATTCGCGCCATGCGCCTCGCCGCCCTTGCGGCCGGCCTCGCGCGCCTTTTCACGATCGTTGGCAAAGTTGCCGGGGTTGTTCTCCTTGCCCTGACTCTGCCCGCCTTTGCTCGCGATCTCGCGCTGCATCTGCGCATCCATCGAGGCGAATCCGCGCCGCGACTTCTGGCTGCGATTCTCCGGGTTGGTGTACTGGTTGTGCCCGCTCGGGTTGTTGTTCGGCATGATCGATCTCCTCTGTGCGTGACTGCCTCCTGCAACGGGAGCCTCCTGGACGGACTGTGATCTGCAATCGCTATGCCACACCTGCGCGGGGGCGCCGGCGCGGGCTTTACCGCCGCGCGGCGCCGCGTTCGTTGCAGTATCATCGCCGCACGGCATGTCCGCGGTGCCGTGCGCGCGCCGCCGTGCGCGCTGCGAAGGGGAGGCTTGCTTGCCGGCGCTGCGCATCTTCGTGCTCAATGGCCCCAACCTGGATCTGCTCGGCCAGCGCGAGCCGCACATCTACGGCACGCACACGCTCGCCGACGTCGAAGCGCTGTGCCGGCGCGCGCTTGCCGGCAGCAACATCGAGCTGAGCTTCCGCCAGAGCGCCGCCGAGCACGAGATGATCGGCTGGTTGCACGAGGCGCGCCGCGCCGCCGGCATCGTGATCAATCCGGCCGGATTCGGCTACCACTCGGTGCCGATCCTGGACGCCCTGCTCGCCTGCGAATGCCCGATCATCGAAGTGCACATCAGCAATATCCACCGCCGCGCCGAGCCCTGGCGTGCGCACTCGCTGCTGTCGCCGGCGGCCACCGGCGTCATCACCGGCCTCGGAGTCGACGGCTACCGCCTCGCCCTCGAGCACCTGCTGCAGCGGATCCCGCCCGCATAGCGCCCCGGCGGGTCAGCGCGTCTGATAGGTCAGCCCGACGAGAATCGCACGGCCGGGGCCCGCCTCGAAGTACTCGGCGCTGGTGTTGTCGACGATGACCGAGCCGGCGTAACGGCGATCGAGCAGATTGTCCAGGCGCACAAACACGCGCAGCTGCCCAGGCCGCCATTGCCAGGTGTAGTCGCTGCTGAGCCCCAGCACATCGTAGGCGCCCGCATAGGTGCGGTTGGCGTCGTCGGCGTAGACCCTGGACTCGTAGCTGTCGGTCAGCAGCCAGTCCCATCGCTCCGTGGCGCGCCACACCAGCTGGTCGTAGAGATCGTCGGCGGGCAGACCGGGGAGGGCGTTGCCGGCGGCCACCAGCGTGTTCGGCTTGGGACAGGGCACCGCGGAGCAGGCGTAATAGGCGGTCTGCACGCGCGCATCCAGATAGGTATAGGCGAGCTGCCAGCTCAGACGCGGCGACAGGCGCGCGTCGGTGCTGAGCTCCACACCCTGATGGCGCGTGAGGCCGGCGTTGCCGTAGCTGGAACGCCCTCCGGTATCCGACTCCAGCACCAGCTCGTTGTCGGAGTCGGCGCGAAACAGCGCCAGCTGCGCGCTGCTGCCCTGCGGCAGGCGCAGCTTCGCCCCCAGCTCGAAGCTGCGCGACAGCGAGGCGCGCAGCGAATAGTCGAGCCCCGCGGAGCCGTTCAGGCGGTAGGCGAGCTCATCGAGCGTGGGCGTCTCGAATCCTTCGCCGTACGAGCCGTACAGATGCAGATCGTCGGTGAGCTGGTAGAGCGCACCGGCGACCGGCGAGGTGGATCCGTAATCGACCGCGCCGCTGCCGTTGCTGCCGCCCGGCGGGGTGTACAGGGCGGTGGAGTGCACGTCCACGGTGCTGCGACGCACGCCCGCCAGCAGTGTCCAGCGTGCGATCGGTCCCCACTGCGTCTGCAGAAACGGATCCAGGTCGTACACCTGATCGATCTCGTCGCGCCGCAGCGCCCCCTGCACCCCGAGTGTGGAGCCGATGAAGTTATTGAAACCCTCACGGTGCTCGTCGAGCTCGTCGTAGTCGAGCCCGGCGCTGATGTCCCAGGGGCCGCCGAGCAGCTGCGCGTGATGGTCCCAGCGCGGCTCGATCCCGCCGTAACCGTTACCGAGCGACACCACGCCGCCGGGACTGGTCGGCGCGAGCTGCGTGCCCACGGGAATGGCCTGGAACTGCAGCACGTCGCGGTGCCCGCCGTAGGCCATGAGTCTGAGCGTGTTCGCCGCGTCGATGGGAATCTCGTAGATCACGCCGAGCTGCGACTGATCGACGCTCTTGCGCGTGTTGAACAGCGCGGCGCTCGGCGCGGTGCCCTGCGGATTGGCGTTGAACTGCGCGCGCGTCAGGCCCAGCGGATCCTGTGCCTCGGGATTGTTGAACAGATTCAGCACCAGCGTCAGCCGCGTGGCATTGGCGAACTGGAAGCCCCACTTGCCGCCGAGCGAGCTGCGCTGCGCGGCGCTGTGGCCGCGCGAGCCGGCGGTGCCGAACTGCGAGACGCCGACGTTGTAGTTGAAGGCGCTGTCGCCGCCGAGCGCGTCGGCGCTGAAGCGGCGCTGCTCGAAGCTGCCGTAGACGGCCGCCGCACTCGCGCGCAGCGGCCCGCTGCCGCTGGCCGTGAACAGCTGGATGACTCCGCCGGCCGAGTTGCCGTACAGCACCGAGAAGGGACCGCGCAGCACCTCGATGCGCGCGGCGCTGGCCAGGTTGAATTCCGATATGTCGCCCTGCCCGTCCGGCTGGCTGGCCGGGATGCCGTCCATGTAGATGCGTATGCCGGCGATGTTGAAGGGGGCGCGGGCGCCGAACCCGCGGATGGAGATCTGCTCGTCCTGCGCGTAGTTCTGCCGGTCACGCGCAATCAGGCCCGGTACATCGCCGAGCGACTCGGCCGCGTTGACCCCGAGCGCATCGGCGGCGATGGACTCGGAGCTGATCGAGGCCGGAACATCGAAGCTCGGCTCCGCGACACGCGTCGCCGTCACGGTGACGGCCGACAGCCCGCCGGCATCCGCACCGGCGGCACCGGCCGCATCCGCGGCGGCCTGCGCGCCGGCCGGGGCGGCCGCATCCACCGCTGCGCCGGTGCTCGATGCGGCCGCCACCACCGCCGTGCCCTGCGGCGGCTGCGCGAGCGCGTGCGCGCACACCGCCAGCAGGCCGAGCCCCACGGCGGCCCGCCGCGGCCAGCCCGCCGGCCCCTCAGGCAGCGACACGGCGGACGAATCCGCCCTCGAAGGCGGCAGCGATCACGTCCTCGACGCGCTCGGCCCACACCAGCTGCAGCGCCTCGCGCGCGCCGGCGGGGATATCCTCCAGGTCGCGCCGATTGCGCGCCGGCAGGATCACGGTGTGAATGCCCGAGCGTGCCGCCGCGACGGTTTTCTCCTTGATGCCGCCCACGGGCAGCACCAGTCCGCGCAGGCTGATCTCTCCGGTCATGGCGACGTCCTTACGGACCGTTCTCTGTGTCAGCAGCGACACCAGGGAGGTGAAGATCGCCACTCCGGCGCTCGGCCCGTCCTTGGGCACCGCGCCCGCCGGCACGTGGATGTGCAGGTCGGATTTCTCGAAGATCTGCGCATCGATGCCGAGCCGCTCGGCCTGGCCCTTCACCAGCGTCACGGCCGCCTGTGCGCTCTCCTTCATCACCTCGCCGAGCTGACCGGTGAGAATGAGCTTGCCGCTGCCCGGCACCCGTCCGCTCTCGACGAACAGGATGTCCCCGCCCACCGGCGTCCAGGCGAGCCCGGTGGCCACTCCCGGCACGCTGGTGCGCATCGCCACCTCGTTCTCGAAGCGCGGTGCCCCCAGAATCGCGGGCAGATCCTCCGCCTCCACGCTGATCGGACCGCTCTGGCCGGCCGCGATCGCCACCGCCGAGTGCCGCAGCACCGCGCCGATCTCCCGCTCGAGTGCGCGCACGCCCGACTCGCGCGTGTAATCGCTGATGATGCGGCGGATCGCAGCGTCCGCGATCCGCACCTGCTCGGCCTTCAGGCCGTTGGCGGCCAGCTGGCGGCGCAGCAGGTGCTGCCGGGCAATCTCCAGCTTCTCCTCCTGGGTATAGCCGGACAGCTGGATGATCTCCATGCGGTCGCGCAGCGGCGCGGGCATGGTGTCGAGCACGTTGGCGGTGCCGATGAACAGCACCTTGCTCAGATCGAACGGCACGCCCAGGTAGTTGTCGTGAAACGTATGATTCTGCTCGGGGTCGAGCACCTCCAGCAGCGCCGAGGACGGATCACCCTGGAAGCTCGCGGAGACCTTGTCGACCTCATCGAGCATCATAACCGGATTGCGTACACCGGTCTTGCGCAGCGCCTGGATGATGTTGCCGGGCAGAGCCCCGACATAGGTGCGGCGATGACCACGGATCTCCGCCTCATCGTGCACCCCGCCCAGACTCACGCGCACGAACTTCAGCCCGAGCGCGCGCGCGATGGATTGCCCGAGGGAGGTCTTGCCGACCCCCGGGGGGCCGACGAAGCACAGAATCGGACTGTGGCCCTCGGGGTTGAGCTTGCGCACCGCCAGAAATTCGATGATGCGCCGCTTGATCTTCTCCAGGCCGAAATGATCCTCATCGAGAATGCGGCGCGCGCGCTCGATGTCGATCTGCTCGTTGTCCAGCTTCGACCACGGCAGGGCGAGCATCCAGTCCAGGTAGGTGCGCGTCATCGAGTACTCGGCGCTGCCCTCGCCCATGCGCTCGAGCCGGGCGATCTGGCCGCGCACATACTCCTCGACCTCCGGCGGCATGCCGGCCTTGGCGAGCGTCGCCTTGAGCTGTGCGGGCTCATCGGCGCCTTCCTCGTCCTCGCCGAGCTCCTTGCGGATCTGGCGTAGCCGCTCGCGCAGCACCGCCTCCTTCTGCCGCTCGTCGAAGGCGGCGCGCGCGCGCTCATCGATCTCGTGGGAGATGCGCAGCACCTCGAGGCGCTGGCGCAGGAATTCGAGCACCACGTCGAGCCGCTCGCGCAGCCCGAAGGTCGCGAGCACCTCCTGCTTCTCGATCGGCTTGAGGTCGAGGAAGCTGGCGATCAGGTCCACCAGCGCCGGAATCGACTCGATGTTCTGGATGGCCGCGACCAGCTCCGCGGGCGCCTGCGGCAGCAGCTGCAGCGCCTGGGAGGCCAGCTCGCGCAGCCGTAGCGCCCGCGCCTCGATCTCCGGGTTGAGCAGCGTCGGCTCCGGATGCGCCTCGATGCGCGCCACCAGGAAGGGATCACGGCTCACGAAATCCAGCACGCTGAAGCGCTGCTCGCCCTGGCAGATGAGGTGATGGGTGCCGTCGGGGGCGGTGACGTAGCGCACGATGCTGGCGATCGTGCCGACACGGTGCAGGCCCTCAGGCGTCGGATCGTCCTGGGCGGGGTCCCGCTGCAGCAGCAGTCCAACCTTGCGATGCGACTTCACCGCCTCCTGTGCCCCGGCGACGGTGCGCTCGCGGCGGATGGCAATCGGCAGCACCACCTGCGGGAACAGCACCGTGTTGCGCACCGGCAGGATGATGAGCACGTCCTCCTGCACCGCGGCGGGTGCGGCAGCCGGCGCGGATGCCGCGCCCGGGCTGGCATCGGCCCCCGGGGCGGATGCAGCCGCACCCGCCGCGCCCACCGCGCCCGCCGCGCCCACCGGGCCCGCGGCGCCCGCCGGGTCCGCCTCGGTCTCGGCGCTCACGGCCAGCCTCCGAGCAGGCGGATCTGCACGCAGCCGTCGCGGAACTCGTGGCCCGCGACCTCGTAGCGGCCCGCGGGCAGCTCGATGCGTCGCTCCATGCGCCCATAGGGAATTTCCAGCCGCAGGATACGTGCGTTGCCCGGCGGAGCCGTCCAGTCACTCTCGGCGCGCACGATCAATCCGCCGGCAACCAGCTCCACGCTGACATGCTCGGGGTGCACCCCCGGCATCGCGACCACGATGCGCAGCTCCCGCTCGAGCAGGAACACGTCCACCGGTGGCTCCCACACCGGCTCTCGCCGCGGGGCGGCCGACAGCAGCTCGAAAAAGCGCCGGTGCCGCCGCTCGGCCTCCTCCAGCAGCGCGACCGCGCGCGCCCACATCGTGACTCCATCCCCTTCGACACCCATGGCGGACACTCCGTGGTGATACTCGCTGTGGCCCCCCCGCGGTCGCGCGCGGCGGCGGCGGCCGGCAAGACTTATCACATCCGCCGCGCGCATGAAACCGCCACCCGCGCCCCTGCGCTGCCCCCGCTCGCACGGCCGGGGCCCTGCCGCCGCGGTGCCAAGCCACTGATCCAGCTCGCGGCACTCGACGCAATATAGGACAAACCCTTAGTGCGCCTGAGCCCGCAGGAGACTACACTCGACGACGCTCGGCAGATCGTAGAGGCCGGTGTCATGAGTCTATCCGAACCGCTTCCGGGTGCCGCGTCGATGCCGGCGACGAGCAGCGCGCCCAAGCTCGGGGGCGAAGCGCAATGTTTGGGATCCGACCTTCGCGACGCACTCGCCGCCGCGGAGGCCACGCGCGCCGCGCGGTGCGCTGCGCCTGACGTCTCCGCCGAGCTCGGCTATGGCTGCGTCGATTGGTTCATCTACGTGACCGATGCGGCCGGCGGCCCGAGCCCATGGCCGCGCGCGTGCGAGGACTGATCGCGCGTGCCTGCGCGTCGCGCCGCAGCCTTGCGCGTCGCGCGGCGTTTCTGTGCCTGCTTCGCTTCCACCCGCACAGGGACGGTGCGCCGCGTACCGACGCCGGTGCGCGCTGCAACCTTGCGGTGCGTCACTGATCTCGGCGGTGCATCGCGCGCGCACTGCATGAGTCTTCGATCAGAGACAGAAAAATCATTGCCCTCGGCGGGCCGCGGAGAGAAGATAAAACGCGTGTTCGACTACCCAGGGGAAACACGCATGGCAGTAGAGTCGACGTCCAACACCCGCGGCACGCGCAAGTCCACCGCGACCAAGACAGCGCGCAGTCAGCCGCAGCCGAAATCGCAGTCGAAGCGCACCAGCGGCACGGCACTGATCGATCCGGAGCGGCGCCGCGCACTGATCGCCGAAGCCGCCTACTTTCGCGCGGAGCGGCGCGGATTCGCGCCCGGTCACGAGGCCGAGGACTGGCTGGCTGCCGAGGTCGAGGTGGATACCGCTCTGACGGTCGGGGTGCCACTGGCGGGCCAGCCCGCGGTACAGTAAGCGACGCCCCGTCGGGGCGCGCTCCTCATTCGACGCGCCGCGGTGAGCCCGCCGCGGGACGCGTGCGTGGCAGCTTCGCCTGCAGCTCCCGAACCTGCGCCTGCAGCTCCGCCACGCGATCACACAGTCCGAGCACCAGCAGCAGCGCCGCTGCATCCAGCTCGAAATCCTCGTGCAGCTCCCGGGCGTGGCGTGCCGCCGCCAGCGCCGCCGCGCCGAAGCGCGGCGCGGTTTCGGCGCTGCCGATGGGGGCGATACCTCCCGCCTGCACCAGCTCATCCAGCAGCGCGGATGGCAGGCCCGACAGATCGGCCAGCTGCTCGAAGGACAGCACGTGCTCCTCGAGCCACAGCACTTCATTCAGTTCAATGCGCATGACTGCCCTCCGGTGCCAGCTGCACACGCGGGTCGAACGCCGACACGTCGGCCAGCTGCTGGTAGAGCGCCCGCTCGCGCTCGTCGGTCACGCTGGGCACCACGATCTGAGCGATCGCGTACAGATCCCCCTCTCCTCCTCCCGGCTTGGGCAGGCCGCGGCGCGGCAGGCGCAGATGCTGCCCCGCCTGCGTGCCTGCGGGCACCTTCAGGCGCACGCGGCCGCCGGGGGTCGGCAGCTCGACGGCGGTACCGAGCACGGCCTCCCACGGAGCCAGCGGCAGGTCCAGGAACAGGTCGTGGCCGCTGGCGCGATACAGCGCGTGCGGACGCAGGGAGATGTTGAGGTACAGATCGCCGTTGCGCCCGCCATTGACGCCGCGGCCGCCCTTGCCGGCGAGCCGCAGCCGCTGCCCCTGCGTGGCCCCCTTGGGAACACGCGCCCGGAAGGCATGCGGCACGCGCCGCAGCCTGCCCTGCTCGTCGTATTCCGGCAGATTCAGGTCCAGATCGATGTGCGTGCCCTCGTAGGCTTCCTCGATCGTGATGGCTACGGAGACCTCGAAGTCCTGACCCTGGATCGGCCGGTGCGCCCGGGCGCGCGCTCCCGCGCCTCCCAGATGCGCGAACAGGTCCGTCAGATCCATCTGCTCGGCGAACCCGGTGTCGCCGAAAGCCGTGTCGCCGAATCCGTGCCACTGCTGCTGCCATTCCGGACTCGGACGAAAATCCTCCCCGGGTCGATGGGTCCCGAGCTGGTCGTAGGCCGCGCGCTTGTCCGCATCCTTCAGCGTCTGATAGGCCTCGGCGACTTCCTTGAACTTCTCCTCCGCCTGCGGCTCCTTGGAGACATCGGGATGGTACTTGCGCGCGAGCTTGCGATACGCCTGCTTGATCTGCTCCTCGCTTGCGTCGCGCCCCACCCCCAGGATGGCGTAATAGTCCCGGTATTGCATACACCCTCGGCGATTCGACCTCGACGCCGCGCATCCCGCGCAGTGCTCTGCCCGCAGCGGCTGGAAGCGTCGGCCGGGTCGCCCCGATAGCATGCAACGCCCGCGCGCCGGGCGCCACGGGTGCAGCACCACGGGTGCAGCGCCACGGGTACAGCGCCACGGGCGGAGCGCCGCCAGCCGCACGCCACCGGGCGGTGGTGGTCGATGCCCCAGCCACGTAGAATGTGCGCGCATCGCGGCGGGCGGCGGGCGCAAGCCAGGGGAGGCAGACATGGACAAGCTTTGCGCCGCAGGCGTCGCGGCTGCGGTGAGCTTCACTCTGGCGGCCTGCGGCACCAGCACCATGACTTCGGCGGTGGCGAGCTCCACGGCGCACGGCACGCTGGCCCTGGATCCGCCATTGCGCATCGCCTCGCTGGATGCCGCCGCGTTCGAGCAAAACCTCGCCGCCAGCAGCTCCGGAGCGCAGCTGCTGCAGCTCGCGGGCACCCCCAAGTGCGGCGTCGATTTCTACGACATCGAGTTCTGGACCCTCGGCGGCGCCAAGGAGAGCACCGAATCCTCCGGCGCGCTGATGGTGCCCACGGGCGCGGCGCCGGCCTGCTCCGGACCGCGACCCATCCTGCTCTACGCCCACGGCACGCAATTCAACAAGCTCGCCAACATCGCCGACATCACCGATCCGTCCAACGCCGAGGGCGCGCTGATCGCCGCGATGTTCGCCGCGCAGGGCTACATCGTCGTGGCCCCCAACTACGCGGGCTACGACATCTCCACCCTCGGCTACCACCCGTTCCTGGACGCCGAGCAGCAGTCGGGCGAGATGCTCGATGCGCTCAGTGCCGCGCGCACCGCGCTTCCGCATACGTTTGCCTCCGCCACCACCGACAGCGGGCAGCTGTTCATCGACGGCTACTCGGAGGGCGGCCACGTCGCCGTGGCGACGCTGAAGGTGCTCGAAACCGAGGGTGTCACGGTGACCGCCGTGTCCGGTGGCTCGGGCCCCTACGCGCTCGAAGCGCTCATCGACGCGGTCATGTTCGGTGATGTCAACATCGGTTCCACCGAATTCGCGCCGCTCCTGACCACCAGCTACCAGCACGAGTTCGGCGACATCTACACCGCCACCAGCGACCTCTACACGCCGACCTACTCGAGCGGCATCGATACGCTGCTGCCGAGCGCCACGCCGATCGATACGCTGATCGGCGAGGGCAAGCTGCCCGAGACCGCCCTGTTCGACAGCACCACCCCGACCGTCACCGTGCCGGGCGACGCGCTGCTGTCGGACGAGCTGACCGCGGCACTCGAGGCACCCTTGCCGAACAGCAGCCCCGAGGCGCCGATCTTCGACCTGGGTTTCGGCACTCCCTATCTGTTCAACGACAGCGTGCGCGTCGACTACGCGCTCGACGCCGCCGCCGACCCGGACGGCGAGGACTCCCCGCTGACCGGCATGGCGCCCGCCCCGACGCTCGCGCCCGCCCCACCGACCTATCCGCTGCGCAACGCCCTCTACCAGAACGACATGCGCTACTGGTACGGCTCGCTCGCGCCGAGCGCCCCGCTGCTGATGTGCGGCGGGGAGAACGACCCCACGGTGTTCTTCTCCGCCGACACTCTGGTGATGGCGGCCTACTGGAGCGGCGTGCCCACGGTCAGCACCCTGGATGTCGACCCCGCGACCGGTCCGTCGGGTCCCTATGCGGCGATCCAGTCAGCCTTTCAGTCCACGGAGGCGAGCGAGTTCGCCTACCTGCAGACCCCGGCGGGAGGAGGACTGAGCGCCACGGCGGCCGAGCAGCAGCTCATCGAGGGCTATCACGACGCCGTCGCACCCTTCTGCGCGCTCGCCGCGCGTGCGTTCTTCACCCATTTCTAGCGGAGCAGGCTCATGACGAACCCCACTCTGCGGGCGCCGCGCACCGGGCAGGCGCCGCGCACCGGGCAGGCGCCGGGCACCGGTCAGGCGCCGCGAGCCGGCCAGGCGGCGCGCACCGCGCGGGCGGCGCGGCTGCCGGCCGCAGCGCTGATCACGCTGATGACGATCACCCTGAGCCTGGCGTTCACCGCCGCGGCCCCGGCGCGCGCGGATCCCACGGACGATCCACCACCCAATACCGTGCGACTGGGTCTCTATGATGTGTTCTATCACGTGCGCGCCGAGGATCTGTCCGGACCCTACGTACCGGCCGGA
Source organism: Steroidobacteraceae bacterium (assembly GCA_035504335.1). Classification (GTDB taxonomy): domain Bacteria; phylum Pseudomonadota; class Gammaproteobacteria; order Steroidobacterales; family Steroidobacteraceae; genus FEN-1191. The sequence continues at coordinate 21,637 of DATJSD010000107.1, forward strand.
GTCGGTCTGGATCTGAACAATGTTCAGACGCTGTACGCCGCCTACGTGCGCACCTTCCTCACGCACTTCGATCTGGAGCTTGCCGTCGGCTGGCCGCCGCTGACCAAGACCGTGGGTCGCGGCCCGCCGAGCCTGGGCTCGGTGCCCTACAACGGGCAGGTGATCTCCACGGCGCGCTGGTTCGCGCCCTCGCTGGTGCTGAACTACGTGTTCTTCGACGCGAGCCACGCGCTGCGCCCCTACGTCGGCGCGGGAGTGAACTACACCAGCTTCTACGACCGCGACTCGACCGCCGCCGGCGACGCCGCCAGCGGTGGCCCGACGCGCCTGTCGCTGACCCCCTCGGTGGGACCGGTGGGCACCGTGGGCGTGAGCTACCACTTCACGCCGCGCTGGGGTGTGTTCGTCTCCTACTCGTTCTCCGAGGTGCAGACCAACCTCACGGCCGACACCGTCGGGCTGATCCGTACCACGCATGTGGCCTTCGGTCCGGAGGCGCTGATCATCGCGGCCGGCTACTCGTTCTGATGAGGGCGTGACGCGCTCGCTGCAGCGACTCGGGAAACGCGGGGGTGCATGATCCGCCGGGCGGATACGTCAAAACGTATCCGCCCGGCGGATCATGCACCCCTTCGTCTGCCGAGCAGACGGCCCGCAGAATTCGCCTAGAATAGGCCGGCTGTCAGAACGTCGCACAGTCATCTGCCCGGCAGGGTGCGGACGGGGAGCGCGGGCCATTGAGCGAAGTGATCAGCAGTGTGGTGGGTGCTTTCCTGTTGACGTTCGCGGGTTTGTTTCCCATCGTCAATCCCTTCGAGGCAGCGCCATTCTTCCTGGTGATGACGCATGGCCTCTCCAGCAGCGAGCGCCACGCGCTCGCCTGGCGCGTGGCCGTCAACGGCTTCGTGCTGCTGCTCGGCTCGATGGTCCTGGGCCCCTGGCTGCTGGAATTCTTCGGCATCCAGACGCCGGTGGTGCGCATCGCCGGTGGGCTCGTCGTCACGGCGCTCGGTTGGAAGCTGCTCACGCAGGAGCAGTGGTCCGATCATGGGCAGAGCAGGGTGTCGCAGCCCGTGGGCCAGACGGCCGGCGCCTTTTACCCACTCACCATGCCGCTCACCGTGGGACCGGGCTCCATCTCCGTGGCCATCGCCATCGGCAGCCGCAAGTCCCCGGGCGACCTGCGGGTGTCGCAGACCGCGCTGCACGCCATCGGCGCCCTCATCGGGCTGCTGGCCATCGCCGTGACGATCTACGTGGCCTATCGCTCCGCGGAGCGCATGGCTCGGCTGCTGGGGGCCACCGGTATCGACGTCATGGTGCGCCTGTCGGCCTTCATTCTCATGTGCATCGGGCTGGAGTTCATCTGGACCGGCTACAGCGCGCTCGCCTTCCCGGGGCGCGCGGGCTGATGGCGTGACGCACTCCGACCCCGGGACGGATCCGCCGGCGCAGACTGCAGCGGCGCCACGCGCGGCCGTGCATCCGAGCGTGTTCCTCGTGCTGTACCTGCCCTTCGGCATCCCGGGTGGTTATGTCGTGGTCACACTCGCCTACCTGCTCTCGCAGGCGGGCCTGAGCGTCGAGCAGGTCGCGGGACTGGTGGCGCTGATGTACCTGCCGCAGACGTGGAAGGTGGCCTGGGCGCCGATCATCGACACCACCCTCACGCTCCGCAGCTGGTACGTCATCTCCGCCATCGTCACCGGCGTGGCACTGCTGGTCACCGCGCTCGTGCCGGCTCGGGCCCAGAGCCTCTGGCTGCTGGACCTGCTGGTGCTCGCCTCGAGCATCGCGTACAGCGTGACCGGCATGGCCACCGAGAGCCTCATGGCCCACACGATCAGCGAGCAGCAGCAGGGACGCGTCGGCGGCTGGTCGCAGGCCGGCTCGCTCGGCGGGCAGGGACTGGGCGGTGGCGCGGGCCTGTGGCTCGCGCAACATGCCGCGGTCTGGAGCGCCGGCGCGGCGCTCGGGGCGACCTGCCTCGCGTGCTGCGCGGCGCTGCTGGCGCTGCCCCGGCCGCCGCGCACGCAGGGCGCGCTGCGCATGCAGATCGCCCACGGCACGGGCACCGGGCACGGCACTCACGCCGCGCACGGCACGCTCGGCGCGCGCCGCTACGCCGCCGAGCTGCTCGGGGTCGGCCGCGAAGTCTGGGCGCTGGCGCGCTCGCGTGCGGGGTTCCTGGTGGCGCTGCTGGTGTTCATGCCGCTCGGCACGGCGGCGGCTTCCAACCTCTGGTCCCCGCTCGCGCGCGACTGGCACGCCGGCGCCGACATCGTCGCGCTCGTCACCGGGGTGCTCGGCGGGGTGATTTCCGCCGGCGGCTGCCTGCTCGGCGGATACGTCACCGACCTCATCGACCGCAAGGCCTCGTTCGCGCTCGGCGGCGTCGCGCTGGCGCTGTGCGCGGTGGCGATGGGGCTCGCTCCGCGTACGCCGATGACGTTCATCGTGTTCACCAGCCTCTACTCGCTGCTCAGCGGCTGGGTGTACGCCGCCTTCACCGGCGCGGCGCTGGAGGCGATCGGTCAGGGCGCGGCGGCCACCAAGTACAACGTGCTCGCGTGTCTGTCCAACATCCCCATCACCTACATGACGCTGGTCGACGGCGCCGCACGCACGCGCTGGGGCCCGGCCGGCATGCTGTTCACCGAGGCGCTGATCGGCATCCTCGCCGCGCTGCTCTTCGTGACCGTCGCGGCCCTGACACGCCCGCGCAGCCGTGCCGCGGGCTACGCCTCGCGCGCGGTGCAATCGTGAGCCCCGAGTCCCCCGAGTCCCCCGAGTCCCCGGAGCCGGCCCCGCAGCCCGCCCCGCCGCCGCTGCCGCCGCCGCTGCCGCAGCTGATCCGCGTGCGTGGGCGCGAGTTTCGCGTCGCTGCCGGCCCTCATGCGGCTTTCTGGCGCGAGGTGGCGGACGGTCGCTGGGAGTCGCAGACGTTCGCGGTGTTCGAGCGCTTCCTCGACAGGGGCCATAGCTACCTGGACATCGGCTGCTGGATCGGGCCGACGCTCCTGTATGGCTGCCAGCTCGCCGGCAGGGCCTACGGCCTCGAGCCCGACCCGATCGCCTTCGAGGAGCTGCAGCGTAACGTACGCCTCAACCGCCCCGCGACCGATAACGTCGAGCTCGCCAATCTGTGCATCGCGCGCGAATCCGGAGAGGTCGCCTTCGGCAGCCGCGGCGCCGGAGGGGATTCGACCTCCAGCCTGCTGTTCGCAAAGAAGCACACCCACTGGACCGTCAGGGCACTGTCGTTCGCGGACTTCATCGAGCAGTACGGCATCCGCGACTGCAACTTCATCAAGATGGACATCGAAGGCGGCGAGTACCTGATCCTGCCGACCATGGTCGACTACCTGCGCGCCCACCGCCCGACGCTGCACCTGTCATTGCATCCGTGTTATCTGAAGCTGCGGCCGCTGGGCGTGCTCGGACGGCTGATCCGGCGCTTCACGGCCACGCGCAGGATCCTGCGCAGCATCCGCTTCTACCGCTACCTGTACGATCACAACGGGCGGCCGATGAGTCCCGCGCGGCTGCTGTGGCTGTGCCGCGCGAGGATCAGCCTGGACATCGTCCTGACCGATCAGCCCTGGCCCGAGGCGCCGCCGCGCGAGCCATCGCCGTCGCCGCCGCGCCCCTGAGGCGCGCTCAGGGTGCGAACTGCCACAGATCGTTCAGCAGTCCGACCCCGCCGCTCGCGGCCAGGCCCTGGCCGCCGAACAGCCACAGATTCCCAGTGCCGTCCATCCACGAGACCGCCAGCGAGCGCTCGCCGGGGCCATCCCCCACGGCGCCGGTGCCCTCGGTGCCGTACACGCCGGCGGCGCCGGTGGTCTGCGCGCCTCCCATCCAGATCCACTGTCCGCTGCCGGTGTCGTATTCCCACAGGTCGTTGAGCGGACCCTGCTTGCCGTTGACGTCGTCACCGACTCCGCCGAACAGCCACAGATCCCCGCTCGCATCGCTGACCGCGGTCGCTGCGTAGCGCGCGCCCGGATCATTGACCGCGGTGGTGCTGCGCGTACCGTAGACACCGGCCGCGCCGACGGTGTTCCACCCGCCCTTCCAGGTCCACTGCTGCGTGCCGGGATCGAACTCCCATAGATCGTTGAGCAGTCCGCTGCCGCCGATCGAGCCATAGCCCTGGCCGCCGAACAGCCACAGGTTACCCGCGGCATCGGTCGTGGCGACCGCCTGCGCGCGGCTGCCGGGAGTGTTGCCCATCGCGGCCGTGCCCAGCGTGCCGTAGACGCCGTTGCTGGCGGCCGTGGTCTGCGAGCCGCTCACCAGCGTCCAGGTGGAGCTGCCCGGCACGTACTGCCACAGATCGTTGGTCAGCCCCAGCGGCCCGTTGCCGCCGAACAGCCAGAAATCATTCGCGGCATCCACCCAGGCCACCGCGCCGCTGCGGCCGCCGGGCTGCCCGCTCGGCGGCATCGCGCCCGTGGCCCAGGCGCTCGAGGCGCCGCCGACCCAGGTCCACTCCTTGTTCGCGACCGAGTACTCCCACAGATCGTTGAGGCTGCCGCTCATGCCGGCGCCATCGTATCCCTGGCCGCCGAACAGCCACAGGTTACCGCCGTGATCCACCCAGGCGGTGGCGTATTCGCGCGCGCCGGGTGCGTTGTCGGGATTGGCCTGTCCCTGCGTGCCGTACGTGCCCGCGGCGCCGCTCGTGCTCGCGCCACCGATCCAGGTCCACTCGCCGCTGCCGGGAGTGTATTCCCACAGATCATTGAGCAGGCCGCCCGCGCTGCTGCCGCCGAACAGCCACAGGTTGCCCGCGTGATCGATCCACGAGGCGGCTGCGCTGCGCGCGCCCGGCGCGCTGTTGCCGCCTGCCATCCCGAGCGTGCCATAGGCGCCGGCGGCGCCGGTCTGGCTGGCGCCCCCGACCCATGTCCATTGGCCACACGCCACCAGCAGATTGGTCACGGCGGCCGCGGGCATCGTGCCCGAGGCATTGACGACCTGGCAGCTCAGCCCGGTGGGCTGGGTCTGCACCGTCACCGCGTACGCCGTGCCGAGCGTGAGCCTGGTCGGAAATACGAAGGCGCTGCTGCCCACGGATACCGTGACGGTATCGGCGCCGTTCGCGAGCACCAGTCCGCCGGCGTTGAGTCCCGTGATGATGCCGCCCACGGGATAGGTATTCATCGTGCAGGTGACCTGCACATTGGTCACGGGCGCGCTGCCGACGGTACCCTCGGCATTGGCAACCTGGCAGGTCTCGCCCAGCGGCTGGGATTGCACGCTGACCTCGTAGCTCATGCCGCTGGCCACGGCCTTCGGGAGCGTGAAGCCGGTGGCGCCGGCGGCCAGCGTGACGGTGTTGCCCGTGGCGGCCATCAGCGACAGGCCGCTCTGCGTGAGCCCGCTGACGCTGCCGCCGATGCTGTAGGCGGTGGTGCTGGCGCCGCCGCTGCCGGTGCCGCTGGAGCTGTTGCTCTGCGGGCTGCCCCCGGCGAGCCCGAAGTTGCAGCCGGCGAGCGCCAGCGCCGCCAGCAGCGCCGCGGCGGGCGGCGCCACACGCATCACGGTGGCGGAGCATGGGTTACGGAGGGGGCTGCGCAGGCGGCGTGTCATCTGCGGTCGGTCCGACGATCTCGATCCGGCGGTTTGATCCGGTGTCTGATCCGGCGCTGCGGCACCGGCTCCCCTGGCGGCGCCCGACGGGTCGCGCGCCGCGCATTTGTCCGGCCACTGTAGCGAGCGCTCCGCGCGCGCGGGTGTGCGCTCCGTCACAGTACCCGTCCGCCGCCGCCGGCCGTGCCGCGCCGGCGTGCACCGGGCGGCCGCCCCCGGGCGGCCGCGGGGCCGAGCGTGCCCGGCGATTTGTCGTATTCCCCCGCGGCTATACATATCCTGCCAGCGTCCCTTCGAGCAGTTGATCCTGCAGCTCGCCCGCGGACAGCGGTCCGGACAGCAGAAAACCCTGCACCTCGTCGCAGCCGTGGGCGCGCAGCCACTCGAGCTGGCCGGCGCGCTCGACCCCCTCCGCGGTGACCACGACGTCGAGGCTGTGCGCCAGCGCGAGGATCGCGCTCGCGATGGCCGCTTCGCGCGGCGACTCGTCCACGTGCCGGATGAAGCTCTGATCGATCTTCAGTCGGTCGGGAGGGAAGCGCGTGATGTAGGCGAGCGAGGAGTAACCGGTGCCGAAGTCGTCGAGGGCGATGCCGCAACCGAGCGCGCGCAGCCGCGCGAGCGCCTCTCTGACCGTCGCGGAGTCCTTGATCAGCAGCGATTCGGTGATCTCCATCTCCAGCAGCGAGGCGGCAATGCCGGCAGCCGCGGCCTCCGTCTCCACCACGCGCGCGAGGTCTCCGTGCAGCATCTGCTTGCCCGACACGTTGATCGCCACCGGCACGGCGATACCGCGCGCGCTCCAGTCGGCCAGCTGCCGGCAGACCGCGCGAATCACCCAGCTGCCGAGCTCGATGATCAGTCCGCTGTCCTCGGCGATCTCGACGAAGCGGTTCGGCGGAATGTCGCCGTGCTGCGCATCGCGCCAGCGCAGCAGCGCCTCCACGCCGACCAGCCGCTGATCGCGCAGCCGGTACTTCGGCTGAAAGCGCAGCATCAGCCGCTCCTGCTGGACCGCGTGCCGCAGCCGCGCCTCCAGGTCCAGCCAGTCGCGCAGCCGGCCGCTCATCGCGGGGGCGTAGATCGCGATCGATTGCGCGGTGTCGCTCTTCGCGTGGTACATCGCGGTGTCGGCGTTTTTCAGCACCGTGGCGACGTCGGCGCCATCGTCCGGATAGATCGCCACGCCGACGCTCGGCGCCGGATAGAACTCCAGCCCCTCGTAGGCAATCGGCTCCAGGAAAGCCCGGCGGCACGCTTCGGCCACCCGGCCGGCCAGCGGCCGCACGGCGTGGTGGCGCAGCAGGATCACGAATTCATCGCCGCCGAAGCGCGCCACCGACAGGAAGCTGCCCTCGCCGCGGCACTCCTCGAGCACCCGGGTCAGCCGTCCCGCCACCGTGCGCAGCACCGCATCGCCGACCGAGTGGCCGAACGCATCATTGATGCGCTTGAAGCTGTTCAGATCCAGATAGATGACCGCCACCGACTGGCCCAGCCGGCCCGCCTCGGCGAACAGCTCCTCGGCCGTCTCGATGCAGCGCTGCCGGTTCGGCAGCCCCGTCAGCGGATCGAAGTACGCCAGCCGCTCGATGCGCTCGGCCGCCGCCGCGCGCTCGCTCGTGTCCTGCCGCACGACCAGGACATCACCGCCCTCGCGCCGGCTGAATCTGAGCTCGTAGGAGCGCAGCGCAGCGCCACCCTGCCCGGTCGGCGCGACGCCCGGCCCTGCCGCGTTCCCGGCCGCTTCGTCCGTCGCCTCGCGGGACTGCAGCCGGTACTGCAGTCGGCGCTGCACGCCGTCCTGCGCCGTCCGGCGGATCATCGCCAGCACCTCGGCCAGCCGCTCGGCGGGCGCCAGCGTCGCCGCCGAACCGCCCGGATCCGACGCGGTGGCATTCGGGCTCCACTGGATGTGGCCATCGGCACTGACCACCCACAGCGTGTCGGGAATCGCCTCCACGAGCGTGCGCACCTGCGTCACGCGCTCGGCCAGTGCGCGCGCCGAGGCCGCGTTGCGCAGGATGTACTCGAGCCGCCGCGGCAGCAGCGACCAGTTGACCGGCTTGGAGATGAAATCGGTCGCCCCGGCCTCGAAGGCGCGCGCGACCGCATCGGAATCCTCATGGCCGGTCACCATCACGATCGGCACGGTCGCGAGGCTCGTCTGCGCGCGCAGCCGCCGGCACACCGCGTTGCCGTCCATGCCGGGCATGTCCACGTCGAGCAGCACGATCGCCAGCTCACCCTCCCGCGCCGCCGTCAACGCGGCCTGCAGCGCCGCGGTGCCGTCTTCGACCGCCCAGGGCCGCAGACCACCCGCCGCCACCGACTCGGCCAGCAGCAGCCGGCCGATTTCCTCGTCATCGGCGATGACGGCGATGCGCGGCGCCGGCGAGGGCAGCGCGGCCGCCGCTTCCGGCGCGGCCGCCGCTGGCGGCGCAGCGGCTGCTGAGGGCTCCGCCGCCTCCGGGGCCTCCGCCGCCGCTGAGGGCTCTGCCGCCGCTGGGGGCGCGGCACGCCGCGCCAGCCCCTGTGACGTGGAGAGTTGTCGCGATAACGCTCTGCGCAGCGCCGGGCTCATGCGTTCTCCAGTCGCAGCCGCAGCAGCTGCTCGATGAGGGCAGGACAGGCGGCGGCGAGCCGCTCGTACAGAGCCTGCGTGCCCCGCGCCTGTCCGGCACGGCACAGCCGCTCGAGCTGGCGCAGGTCGCGCGCGAAGCCGAGCGCTCCGACGTTGCCGGCGCTCGAGGCGAGCCGGTGGCAGACCGCGGCGGCCGCCGGCAGATCCGTCCGCTCGAGCGCGCCGCGCAGCTGCGCGAGGGCCTGCACCGAGCCGCTCTGGAACAGCTCCACGACCCTGGAGTACAGGTTCATCTGACCCGCGCTGCGCAGCGCCTGCAGGCGCTCCACGGTCGCCAGGTCCAGCGCGCACAGGGCCTCGATCCCCGCCGCGGATGACATCCAGCGGCGCAGCAGCTGCTCGCACTGCTGCAGCGTGTAGGGCTTGCTGAGCAGGTCGTCCATGCCCGCGGCGAGGCAGCTGCTGCGATAGTGGCCCGAGTCATGCGCCGTCAGCGCGATGATCGGCGTGTGCCGCTCCGCCCCGTCGCGCTGACGTATCAGCGCAGTGGTCGCGAACCCATCCATGTCGGGCATGCTCAGATCCATCAGCATCAGATCGAAGCGCTCGGCGGCGCTGCGTGCGACCGCCTGCGCGCCGCTCTGCACCCACACGCAGGTGCAGCCGAGCTTGGCCAGATAGCCCTGCGCCACGGCGGCGTTGACCGGCTCGTCCTCCACCAGCAGGACGTGCCCGGCCAGCTCGGCCGCGCCCGCGCGCGGCCCCGCGGCGGGTCCCAGCGCCGCAGCAAGCGCCGCGCACAGCGCCTCCCGATGCACGGGCTTGCAGACCACGCGTGGAGCCAGCGCCTGCAGGCCCTCCTGCTCGGCCACTGCCGCGCTCGCCACGATCACCCGCGCGGATGTGGCACCCGTGCCGGCGGCCGCCTGCGTCGCCGCCAGGGCATCCGGCACACTGTCCGCGTCGATGATCAGCAGCGCAGCGGCCGCATCCGCGGCGCGCGCCGCCGCTGCACCCGCCGCTGAACCCGCCGCTGAACCCGCCGCTGCATCCACCGCCGCGTCCTGCACCACGCGGATGCCCAGCGCGCTCAGATGACGTGCCAGGGACTCGGCCAGCGCGGGCCGTCGCGTCAGGATGCGCGCGCACGCCGGTGGCAGCGCGACGGGCAGCGGCGCGGGCAGGCCGGGCAGCGGCGCAGGCAGCCCGGGCGGTGCGCCCGCGCAGGCATCGGCGAGGCGCAGAGGGATGGACAGATGGAAGGTCGAGCCGAGCTGCGGGCGGCTCTCGACCCGGATCGAGCCCCCCATCAGCTGCGCGAGCTCGCGGCAGATCGCCAGCCCCAGCCCCGTGCCGCCGAAGCGCCGCGTGGTGGACTCGTCGGCCTGGGTGAACGGCTCGAAAATCCTTGCGATCGTCGCCGCGTCCATGCCGATGCCGGTATCCGCGACGCTGAACAGCGCGGTGACGCCGCCCGGCGCGGCGGGCTCGACGTCGGCTCTGACCACCACCTCGCCCTGCTCGGTGAACTTCACGGCGTTCGCCACCAGATTCACCAGGATCTGCCGCAGACGCACGGGGTCGCCCATCAGCCCGGGCGTGGCGCGCGGCGGCGGGCAGGTGATCAATTCGATTCCCTGCGTCTGCCCGAGGAACAGATCGGCGCATTCCTCCAGGATCTGGCCGATATCGATGGGCAGCTCCTCGAGCTGCACCTTGCCGGCGTTGATCTTGGAGAGGTCGAGCAGGTCACTGACCGTCTGCAGCAGCACGCGCGCCGAAGAGCGTATCGTGCGGGTCAGCCGTGCCTGCGTCGCGCTGAGCGGCGTGCACGCGAGCAGCTCCGTCATACCCACCACGCCGTGCATCGGCGTGCGCAGCTCGTGACTCATGCGGTCGAGGAATCGGCTCTTGACCTGCAGCGCTTCGGCCAGCTGCTGATTGCTGAGGAGCAGCTCCTGCGTGCGCGCCGCCACCTGCTGCTCCAGGTGCGCCCGCTCGCGCAGCACGCGCCGGAACTTCGTGCGCTGCCGGGCGATGGCGGCGGCCAGCAATCCGAGCGTCGCCAGCAGGTAGGCGGCGTACGCGGGGCGCGAGCGCCACGGGGCGGGATCCCGGTGGATCGTCAGGCGCAGCGACGGACCCCAGACCGAATCGGAGTTCGCGGCGCGCACCTCGAGCGTGTGATCGCCCGCATCCAGATTGGTCAGCGTGATGCGACGCTGGGTGCCCAGATCGATCCAGCGATCGGTCAGCCCCGAGAGGCGATAGGCGATGCGATTGCGCTGCGGGGCCGAATAATCCAGCACTCCGAAATCGAGCGACACGAGATTGGCGCGATAGCCGAGCGTCAGACGATCGCGCAGCCACGTGGGGGCACCGCCCGTCAGCGGCGCGCCCAGCACCTGTACCTGCGTCAGCACCGGCCGCGGCGGCGGACGCGGGTCCGTCAGCCGTGCCGGATCGAAGATGTTGAAGCCGCCGGCGCCGCCGAAGCACAGCCGCCCGTCGCGCAGCCGGGCGGCCGCGCCGTAGTCGAACTCCTCCCCCTGCAGGCCGTCCTCGCGGTGGAAGGTCTTGACGGTGCCGGTGTCCGGATCAAAGCGCATCAGCCCCGCGTTGCCGCTCATCCACAGCCGCCCGGAAGCGTCGAACAGCACCCCATAGATCGTATCGCTGGTGAGCCCGTCCGCGCGCGAATAGGTGCGGAAGCGTATGGCGGCATCCGCATCGCGCGCGACGCCGGCGACATCGGCGACGGCGAGCCCGCCGCCGTCCGTCCCGATCCACAGCCGATCGCGCGCGTCGACGGCCAGGGCGTAGATGGTGTTCGCCGGCAGCGTGGCCGGATCGTTCGGATCATGACGGTAGACGTGCACGACCGTGCCGTCGGCGCGCGCCAGGTCCAGGCCGCCGCCGTCGGTGCCGAGCCACACATCACCGTGCGAATCCTCGGCAATCGCGCGCACGCCGGCGGCGCTGACCACCCCGGCGATGCCGCCGGCGCCGTTCGCCGCGGACCGGAAGGGCAGCTGGCGGATCACACCCGTGGAGGGATCGAGGATGTTCAGGCCGCCGCCGTGGGTGCCAATCCAGATGCGCCCGTCGCGGGACTCGAAAAGCGTCATGATGCCCGCGGCGCTCGAGCCATGCGCATCCCCGGGCCTGACGGGGATGGCCCGCAGCCGGCCCGCGGCCGACAGCTCATGCAGTCCGTGCGTCATCGTGCCGATCCACAGCGCGCCGTGGCTGTCCGTCAGCAGCGACATCACGCGGCTTTCCCCGAGCGCATCGCGACGGTGCACGAGCGCATCGAGGTCGCTCGCCCGGCCGCTGTCGGGATCGAAGCGCACCAGTCCCGCGCCCACGGATGCGATCCACACGCTGCGGCCCGCGGCGTCGGCGAACGCGGTGACCTGCTGACCGTCGAGCCAGTCCGGGCGGCGGGCGCCGAATTCCCAGCTGCGCGGATCCCAGCGGCTCACGCCGCCCGCGAGGGTGCCGATCCACACCAGTCCGGTATCGTCCTCGTACAGCGACAGGATGAACGAGTCGCGCAGCGAATCGGCGTCGCTCGGCTCGTGGCGATAGTGGCTGAAGGTGCCCGTGTGCCGATCCAGCAGGTTCAATCCGTCGGCCGTGCCGACCCACAGATGGCCGGCGCGATCCTCCAGCAGTGCGCGCACGTCGTCGCTGCTGAGCGAGTCGGGCCGGCGCGCATCGTGATGAAACGCCTGCACGACCCGGCCGGAGCGCTCGAGGCGGCGCAGGCCGCCGTCGGTTCCCACCCACAGCTCGCCGCTGCCGTCGTCGAGCACGCTCGAGACCTCGTAACCGCCCACCGGCTGCCGACCCGGCATCGCGCGCAGCACGTGCACGCACCGATTGGACGTGGCATCGCAGCGGTCGAGGCCGCTCGCGGTGCCGACCCACACTCCGTCCATCGCTCCGCCGGCGCCGCGCGCGAGCGCCAGCGTGAAGACGCGATCGTCGAGCAGTGAATCGGGCGCGTGCGGGTCATGCCGCCAGTGCCGCAAGCGGCCCGTCCGCGGATCGAGCACGTCCACGCCGCCATCGCTCATGCCGATCCAGACGCGGTTGCGGCTGTCCACCAGCACCGCGTGCACGGCGTCGCTCGCCAGCGAGGCCGGATTGCGCGGGTCGTGGCGATACACCGTGAAGTCGTCGGTGGCGTGGTTCCAGCGTGCCAGCCCCGCATCCTTGATCGCGACCCACAGATCGTGGCTCTGATCCTCGGCGATCTGGTAGATGTAGTTACCCGGCAGCCCACGGCGCGCGCCGGGCGTATAGGCATAACGGATCAGCTGATCGCCGTCGTAGCGGATCAGCCCGTCCTGCGTGCCGAGCCAGATGAAGCCGCGCGAATCCTGCAGCGTCGTCATCACGGTGCTCTGCGGAAGCCCGTTGGCCGTCGTCAGATGCTCGAGAATCAGGGGCGGCGGCGCGGCCGGATCGGCCGCCGCTCGCAGGGCCGCGGCGCCCGCGCGCGGCGGCGCCGCCAGCAGCGCGATCGATAGCGCGATCGCCATTGCGATCGGTGGCGCCATCGGCAGCGCGATCGACAGGGCCCCCGCCGACGCGCACCCTGCCGAGGCCAGCCGCCCGGCGCGCTCACTGTGGCGGACGTTCACCGGGGCGACGCGGGCTACTGGTTGGGAACCCAGGGCTCGATCGAGGCCGGCGAGGTCGGCGCGGCGTTGAACGGCTGCGAGTTGTTCCACCAGGGCACCGCGGTGTTCCAGGTGTAGCCCTTGGTCCAGGTGTCGGCCCTGGTCCAGGTATCGGCCTTCGTCCAGGTGTCGGCACTGCTCCAGGTATAGCCATCGCTCCAGCTGTAGCCGTCCGCCCAGACGTAACCCTGGCTCCAGCTGTAGCCCTGGTTCCACGCATAACCCGCGTCCCAGGTGAGCCCGTCGCCCGGCAGCGGCGTGCCCCAGGTGGAGGCGGCCATGTTCATGATGTAGAACTCGCCACTGGCGGTCTCGTTGGCAGGACCGCCGAAATGCTCGGTACCCGCCAGATCGGCCGCCACGTCGAGTCCGACGTTCGCGCAGCCGCTCGCCGAGCTGTTGACCGCGGCCACGGCATCGATCAGACCCGCGCCCTGCTGGAACACGCTGTAGGCGAGCGTGCCCGCGGAGCTCACCGCGGGCTCCGCGCTCGACAGCAGCCGGCACTTCACCGTGTCGGGAGTCAGGCTCGGATCCTCCTGGATCATCAGCGCCACCACGCCGGAGGTGACCGCCGCGGCCATCGAGGTCCCCGACATCGTGAACAGATTCTCGCCGGGCATCATCGAGTTCGGGTCGATGTTGGCCAGGTAGCTGCTGCCCGACATCGAGGCGGTGATGTGGCCGCCCGGGGCGATCAGCTCAGGCTTGACGAAGCCCTCGTAGGTGGGACCGGTGGAGGAGAAGGACGCCAGGCGATCGTCGCTCGGATCGTACGGCGTGTAGTTGTCGGTGAGCGCGCCCACGGTGATGACATAGGGCACGTTGCCCGGCACGTCGATCGTCATCGGCGTGGGTCCCTCGTTACCCGCCGCGGCCACGACCACGATTCCGGCCTGCCAGGCGGCCATGACGGCCTGATCGAGCGGATCGTTCCAGTAGAAGGACTGCGGCGTCGCGCCGAAGGACAGATTCAGCACGCGGATGTTGTACTTGCTGCGGTTGGCGACGATCCAGTCGAGACCGGCGATCACATCGACGTAGGTCCCCTCGCCCGTGCCGTCGAAGGCCTGGACCGCGACCACGTTCGCCTGCGGGGCGATGCTCAGGTACTGCCCGGCAAGATTCTGCGCGCCACCGGCGGCGATGGAGGTCACGTGTGTGCCGTGTCCGTAGGGATCGCCGCTGATCGGTCCGCTGCCGCCGTTCAACACATCCACGGTGGCGAGCACGCGGTTGCCGTAGTTCTGCAGCAGGTCCTCCCACAGGCCCGAGTCGAGCACGGCGATCGTGACGCCGCGGCCGGTGATGCCGGCCTGCTGCAGCGTATCGGCGCCGATGCGCGCCGGAAAGTTGCTGTAGAAGAGCAGGCTCGGCGCGGCGACGCCGCTGCCGTCCTGCACGCTGGTGTTGCTGGTGACGGCCGACACCAGCGGTGTGGTGACGGCGCTGACGAGCGGATTCGTCTCCACCGACGAGAGTACCGGTGCGGCGACGCTGCCGGTCACCGCCCCCACCGGCGAGGTCGCGAGCGTCTCATCGACCGCGCTGCTGGCGGAGTTCCCCGCCGATTCCAGCGAGCCCGTGAGGCCACCGAGCAGCGAGCCGGCCTGACTCATCTGCAGCGGCCGATCCTGGAACAGGCGCACGCCGAGCTCGCCCCGCAGCCGCGCGGCCTGGCGCGCCGTCAAGCGTGCCGACACGGCGTGGATGATCCGCAGCTCCCGGTCCACGCGCGCGCCGACGCTGCGAACACCGCGCCCCGCCGCCGCCACCGACGGCGCCTCGACGATGTAGACGGACGCGGGCGCTGCGATGGAGCGCGTGACCGCCGCGCGACCCGCCGGCACCTGCCCCGGGGTCCGTGGAATCGCGCCGCTCAGCGCCAGCAGCAGCGCCGCCGAACAGATCAGACGACTACGATGAGTGAGCATCGCCGTGCCCGCGAACGGGCTCCCCTATGAGCGGACCCGGCGCACATTGCACGGGAAGTGAGGCATCGGTCACACTGGTACGCACCTCACACTTTCTGGCGGGAGGCGCGACGCGGCTCACATAAGAGGCGTGTCAAATCCGCCGCGGGAGGCGCGCGGCGGCCGCGAGACGCCTTGGGGCGGGATTATTCCGCCGGCCCGTCCGCGGCGCCGGCCGGCGTGACCTCGCCGGGCGAATCCCCGTACAGATCGCCGCTGCCGAAACGGCAGCCCAGTGCGAGCAGGGCGTCGCGCTGCTGTGCGTCGTCGACGCCGGTGGCGATCGGCGTCAGGCCGAGGCCGCTGGCCATGGCGATGCCGGCGCGACACACCTTGTGCGCCACCGCGTCGTGACGCAGAGCCGTCACCCAGGCGCGATCGAGCTGCAGTCCCCACAGCGGTGCGCGCGCGAGCCGATCGAGCGAGCCGACGTCGCGCGCCACCTCGTCCACCACCAGCTGCACGCCGAGCCCGTGCAGCGATTGCAGCAGGGCCGGCTCGCAGGCCACGAACGTCCTCTCGGAGATCCGCAGCTCCAGTGCCCGCGCCGGCAGCGCGCCGTCCGCGAGGAAGCGGCCGATATCACCGAGAAAATCCTCGTGCAGCACGTGATGCCGCAGAGCGCCGAAGGAAATCTGCACCTCCGGACCCGACCGCGCGCGCAGCGTCAGGCAGTCCTCCCGCAGGCACTGCAGGACCGCACGCGACAGCTCGGTCGCAAGGCCCGTGGTCTCCGCGATGGGCAGAAACTCCACCGGACGCATCTCGCCCCGCAGCGGATGCGCCCAGCGCACGTAGCCGACCCAGGCGACGCGCCGGCCGCTCGCCAGCTCGTGGCGGCCGACGTACCGCAGACGGATATCGCGGTGCTCGATGGCGTTGCGCAGCTCACGCGCTACGTCCGGCCTCGAATGCGAGCCGAGCCATACCGCCTCGGTGAAGAATACGACGTGCTGCGCGCCGCTGCGGCGCGCCTCCGCGGCGGCCGCGTGCGCCCGGTCCAGCAACGCCTTGGCCGACAGCACCTCCTCGCTGAGCACCGCGGCCCCCGCGTACGCGGTCAGCTGGTAGGTGCCGCCGCCGGCCTCGAGCGGCTCGGACAGGCTCGCGCAGACCCGTGAGATCGCCGCGGCGAGCTGCTCGCGATCGGCATACTCGAACGCCAGAGCAAGGCAGCTGTCCCCCAGCTGCCCGAGAAACAGCCAGGGATCGCGCCCGCCGGCGGATGGGGCGAGCCTGAGCAGCGCCGTGGCCATGATCCGCTCGGACAGCTGCGCGTCGATCAGGCGCGCCACATCGGCGATGCCGTCCAGGTGCAGAACCGCGACCGCCAGAGGCCGCTCGCGCAAGAGCGCCATCGACAGCGTCTCACGCAGCAGCCGCAGGAATCCGCGGCGGTCGAGCTTGGCTCCGGCTCCCTCGCCGCTCGCGTCCGCGCCGTCCTCGCGTGTGTGTTCGCCGATGCCGGGCAACGCGGCGCGGATCACGCACATCGCGCGATCCGGGCCGCGGGCGCTGGCCCGCAGCTCGTAGTCGGCGCCGCCCTCCTGGAAGGCGGCCTCGACCGTCGAGCGCTGCGCGATGGCCTTGCGAGCGAGCCGCAACAGCAGCTCAGCCAGGTCCGCGGACCACACCGCGTGCAGAGGCTCGCCGGCGAAATCGCCCGCCGGTTGCAACGCCGCCAGCGGCCGGCCGGGACTGTGCGCGAGCACCGTGCCGTCGCGCCGCAGGAGTATCAGCAGCTCCGGCAGGGCCTGCAACAACGTATCGGCCAGACCCGGTAATGCGCCATGCTCGGGCTCGGAGCGGCCACCGGCTGCGGGGTCTCTGGGCGACATATTCGCCCATCCTAGTCGCCGACCCCCGTTGAATTCTTCGACACAAATCCCGTCCGCGGACCTGCGCCCGCGCCGCCTCGGCTCGCGCGGCGCCGATTGAACATAGGCTGACCGCGGCCAGCCGCCTTGCCGCTCTATCGGTCCGCCGGGCGCATCCCGGAGCACAGTTGCCGGCAGGCCTCCGGGTTCCCCGCCAGATCGATGCACGTCCATGCCATGGCGAGCGCCCCATCGCACAGCGCCTGATCCGCGTCCGCGCTGATGCAGTGCTGTGTGAACTCGGGCTGATGATTGACCGCCGGCCAGGAATTGATGCTGATCATCGGATGGATCGAGGGAATGGCGAGCGATACGTTGCCCATGTCGGTCGAGCCGGTGGGACGCGTCTCCCATTCCCCGCCCGTGGGAAACGCACGCCCCAGGGCCGCGGAATTGGCGCGAAACGCTCCGGCCAGCAGCTCATCGTGACGCATCTGCGCGTAGGGCCTGTCGCCGCCGATGATCTCGCACCGCGCGCCGGTGGCGAGAGCACCGGCCTCGAAGCAGCGGTATACCCGGCCGCGCAGCTCTTCGAGCTGCGTCAGGGTCTCGGAACGCACGATGTATCGGGCCGAGGTGTGCGCGGGCACGACGTTGGGGGCCGCGCCTCCGCAGGTCACGATGCCGTGGATCCGATCGGTGGAGCGGATGTGCTGGCGCAGCAGCCCGATCGCACCCTGCGCGATCGTCAGCGCATCGGCCGCGTTGATGCCCAGCTCCGGAAACGCCGAGGCATGCGATTCCTTCCCGGTGCAGCGCACATCGAACATCGAGGCGGCGATGATCTTGGCGCACAGCACGTCATGGGGCGCCGGATGCACCATCATCGCGGCATGGATACCGGCGAATCCGCCGCGCTCGAGCAACAGGATCTTGCCGCCGGCGTCGCCGACCTCCTCGGCCGGCGTGCCGAGGACGCTGACGGTCAGCCCGACCTCGTCCGCCACCGCGGCCGCCGCCAGCGCCGCGCCGACCGCCGAGGCGGCGATCACGTTGTGACCGCAGGCATGGCCGATGCCCGGCAGGCTGTCGTACTCCGCGCAGATCCCCACGTGCAGCGGACCCGCGCCCATGCGGGCGTGAAACGCCGTCGGCAGATCGCAGATGCCGCGCTGTACGCTGAAGCCCGCGTCGGCGAGCGCCTCGCACAGCCAGCGGCTGGCGTGCTCCTCCTCGTAGCCGAGCTCGGGATGCGCGTGAATGCGATGACTGAGCTCGATCAGTCCCTGCCGAGCCGCATCGAAGCGCTCGCGCGCCGCAGCCTTGAGGTTCATGGCAGCCTCCGCCGGTGTGCTGATGCTGCGCTCAGAATAGCACCTGCACGGCGGCAGGCGCGACGGCGAACCGCGCAGCGAACGCCGCGGTGATCGCCGCAGCGTACGATGCACCGACCCCGCGTGGATCTGTGACAGACCTTCAGACGAATATGTCTGACGTATTCGTCTGAAGGTCTGTCACAGATCCATGCGCAGGGTGTGCGCGGTGCGCTGTGGCGCCGTGGCGCTGCGGCGCTGGCGTCGCGCCTGCCGCCGCGGGGTCAGTCGGGACGCGCTCCGGCTTCGGGCATCGGCAGCATCACCATGGCCGCCCCGAGGAACCCGAGCGCGCACAGGGCGATGCTCGCCGACAGGCCGATCGAGCTGCCCAGCTCGCCGAACACGTACGGCGCAAACGCGGCGATGCCACGCCCCACGTTGAAACAGAAGCCGGCGCCGAGGTTGCGCACGCGGGTCGGATACAGCGACGGGAAATATGAGCCGAACGGGCCCGTGTAGGCGAAGAACACGCCCAGCAGCGGCCCCAGCCAGAACAACAGTCGCGGATCCCGCGCGGCCGCATACAGTGGCAGCAGCACGGTCGCCCCGAGAAAGCACCACACCAGCGCCCTGCGCCGACCGTAGCGGTCGGCGAGCAGCCCGAAGATCTGATAGCCCGCGAACATGCCGACGTTGAGCACGATGATGAACGTGGCCATCCGGCCCGCGCTCAATCCGCGTTCGCGCACCAGATAGGTGGGCAACCAGGTATTGGCTCCCCAGTAGCCGGTCAGTGCGCAGGCCGCGGCGGCGGTTCCGAGCAGCGTCAGCCGCGCGAGGCCGGGCGCGAAAATCTCCCCGACCGACACCCGTTCGCTCGCGGCGTGCGCGGCCGCCCCGGCGCGCGCGCGCGCGGAGCGCTCGTGCTGCTCGCGCCACACGGGCGACTCGGGGACGAACGCCAGCACGTAGAGCGCGGCCAGCAGGGCGGCCGCACCGAACAGGAACAGCACGCGCCAGCCGTAGTGCGGCAGCACGCGGCCGGCAATGGCCGCGGCCAGGATCACCCCGACCGGCCAGCTGCTGAGCACGAAGCCCACGGTGCGCCCGCGCAGCTCGACCGGCCAGGTCTCGGCGATATAGGTGGCGACGACCCCCCAGAGCCCTCCGAGCCCCAGGCCCGCCAGAAAGCGCAGCGCCATGACCTGCCACCAGTTGCCGGCGATCGCGACCGCCGCGGTGAAGCACCCAAACAGAATGACGCTGGTGAGCAGTGCGCGGCGCCTGCCGAAGTTGTCCGAATACCAGCCGATGACGACGCTGCTGACGGCGACCCCTATCATGCCGGCCGTGCCCAGCAGCCCGCCCTGCGCCAGCGACAGATGCCATTCCGTGGTGATCGCCGGCAGCGCCAGTGCCAGCATCATGAAATCCATCGCATCGAAACCATAGCTGACGAAGCCGGAGGCGAGCACGTGCCAGCGCACCGCCGGGCCGGCCACCGCTACCGGTTTCATGACCGTCGCCATGGCGCGGCAGTGTATCCCAGCGCGGCACCCCCGGCCTGCCCGGCCGAAACGAGCGTGGACATCCCGCTGGATGCGCGGGCGCCCGGTCAACCGCCCAGCGCCCGCCGCGTTACGGCGCTTCGCGAATGCCGCGTGATTCACCTATCATCGATCTTTGGCCCCGATGCGGCGTACTGCACCCCCGACTTGACTTCCCCGCCCATTTAGGCAACCGACTCGACGAGGCTCTGCGATGCGCCATGTCCCCTCAGTCTGCGTGATTGGACTCACTGCCGTGTTGACGGCATGCGGAGGCAGCAGTACCAGCACCACCCGCTCTCCGACGACCTACTCGGTCGGCGGCACGCTCTCCGGGATGTCCGGAACGATCGTGCTGCAGAACAATGGAACCGACACCCTCACCCTGACCAACGACGGCGCCTTTGCCTTCTCGACGACGCTGGCGCCGAATTCCGCCTACAGCGTCACGGTGGTGACGCAGCCGATCGACCAGACCTGCTCCGTCTCCGACGGCAGCGGCACACTCAGCGCCTCGATCGACGACGTCGCGGTGATCTGCACCTGGAACACGGCCGTCACCGAACAATGGACGTGGTACGCCGGCTCCGACTACGTGGCCGCGCCCGGCGTCTATGGCACCCAGGGCACGGCGGCGGCGGGCGATACTCCCGGCGCGCGCCGCGAGCCCAGCTCATGGACCGATGCCAACGGCAACTTCTGGCTGTTCGGCGGCTACGGCACGGGCGTGTCCGCCGGCACCGTGGGCATGCTCGATGACCTGTGGGAATACACCCCGTCCGCGGGTCAGTGGGTGTGGCAGGGCGGCGCCGATAGCACGGGCGCCCCGGCTTCCTATGGGTCTCAGAATACGCCGGCGGCCGGCAATACTCCCGGTGCGCGCGAGGGTGCCGCGCATTGGGTCGATGCGTCCGGCAATCTCTGGCTGTTCGGCGGAGACAGCCTGTCCGGACAGAGCTCCGAGCAGTTCAACGACCTGTGGGAATATGTTGCGGCGGACGCGCAATGGGTCTGGGTCGGCGGCTCGAACGTCGCCGGCAACGCGGGCAGCTACGGCTCATTGGGCGTCGCCGCACCGGACAATCTGCCGCCCGCGCGCACCGGCGCCATCAGCTGGGTGGATAAGTCCGGGGTGTTCTGGTTGTTTGGCGGTGCGCAGCTCAATCCTAATGGCAGTCTCGCCGGCGCTTTGGACGACCTGTGGAGCTATAGCACCACCACCGGGATGTGGACCTGGGTCGGGGGATCCAGCGCGCTCAACGCCGCGGGCATGTACGGCTCACAGGGCACGGCCGCCGCGGGCAACGTGCCCGCAGCGCGCGCGGGCGGCACCGTATGGGTGGATGCGAACGGCAATTTCTGGCTGTTCGGGGGCCTGGGTCTGAGCCAGAGCGGTATCTCCCAGCAGTACAACGACCTGTGGGAATACAGTCCCGGGAGCGGGGAGTGGACCTGGGTGGGCGGCTCCGACGCACCCGATGACGCGGGCATCTACGGCACCCAGGGCTCGAGTGCCGCCGGCGATGGTCCGGGCGCGCGCGCATCAGCCGTGAGCTGGGAAGACACGACCGGAAACCTCTGGCTGTTCGGCGGCTACGGCTACGATGCGCTCGGCGATGCCGGCAATCTCAACGATCTGTGGGAGTACAACATCGACACCGGCCTGTGGACCTGGGTCGGAGGCTCCTCGAACACGGGGATCAGCGGCAGTTACGGCACGCAGGGCACCTCCAGCGCCGGCAACGTTCCGGGCGCGCGCCAGCAGGCCGTCGGTTGGCGAGACGCCAGCGGCAATTTCTGGTTGTTCGGCGGCTTCGGCTTCGATGCGTTCGGCGAGCAGCAGAACCTGAATGACCTCTGGAGCTACACACCCAATTCCTGACGCCCGGGATGGCCGGGCGCGCGAACCTTCGACAGCGCCCGCATGAAGCCCCGGGTGTCAATCGCGCTGCTGCTTGCGGCGGGCATCGCCAGCGTGATGGCCGCCCGGAACGCCCCGGCGCAGGACTGGCGCATGTTCGGCGGCGACGTGCAAAGCAGCAGCGCCAATCCGGGGCCCACGGGCATCGGCGCCGCCGACGTGGCGCGGCTGCGGCATCGCAGCGTGCGGCTGGACGGGGTGGTGGACGCCAGCGCGATCTACCTGCATGGCGTCACCGTCGGCGGCGCCCGCCACGACGTCCTCTTCGTCACCACCACCTACGGCAAGACCATTGCGCTCGATGCCGACAGCGGCGCTCGGCTGTGGGAATACACGCCCTCGAGCTATGCGCAGCTGGCCGGCACGGCGCAGTTCACCAATTCGACTCCGGTGGCCGATCCCAACCGGCAGTTCATTTATGCCGCCTCTCCGGACGGCTATATCCAGAAACTCGCCGTCGACGATGGCCATCGTCTGTGGCGCACCGCCATCACCGAGCTGCCGCAGCGGGAGAAGATCGCTTCGCCTCTGAAGTTCTTTCGGGGCCACGTGATTGCCGTGACTTCCGGCTATATCGGGGATGCCCCTCCCTACCAGGGTCACGTGGCGATCCTCGACGGCGGCTCCGGCAGGCTGCTGCAGGTGTGGAACTCGCTGTGCAGCGACCGGGCCGGGCTGCTGCAACCGGAATCCTGCCCGCAGAGCCGCGCGGCCATCTGGGGGCGCGCCGGTGCGGTGATCGACCCGGACGACGGCGACATGTTCGTCGCCACCGGCAACGGCCACTGGAACGGCAGCACCGACTGGGGCGATGCGCTCATCGAGCTGAACGCCGGCGCCACACGAGTGCTGGGCAACTACACCCCGGCGAACACCGCGGAACTGAATGATCTCGATCTCGACCTGGGCTCGAGCTCGCCCGTCCTGCTGGATGCCGGCTTGCTGGCTCAGGGAGGCAAGGACGGCAAGATCCGCCTGCTCAGCCGCGCGGCCATCGCCGGCACGAGAGCGCACACGGGCCACGAGCTGCAGATCGTCGGCACGCCCAGCGGCACGGATCTGTTCTCCCAACCCGCGGTGTGGCATCACGGTGGCCAGACGTGGTTGTTCGCGGCCGACGGGGGCGGCACCGCGGCATGGCAACTGCAGAACGGCCTATTGCACGAACAGTGGCGCAACGGCACCGGTGGCACCAGTCCGTTCGAGGCCGCGGGCCTGCTGTTCGTCTACGCGCCCGCAGGCGGATTGAACGTCTATGAGGCGCTCTCGGGCAAACGCATCGTCACACTGGCATGCGGCGCCGGCCACTGGAACAGCCCCATCGTGCTCGACGGCAGGATCATCCTTCCCGAGGGCGATGCCAATGAGCGTGCCACCGCCGGCGTGCTGGACATCTGGAGCCTGCCGGCGAGTCGAGTTTCGAGGAGCGCGTCGGACGCGGGCCCGCGTCACTCGACGCTGTAACCGCGCGCCTCCAGGCAGGCACCTTCCGCACGCAGGTAGTTCTGTCCCTGCTGCAGCCTCGTGGGCGCGCTCGCCGCGGCACCCGCGGCACCCGCAGCACCCTGCGCGGATTTCGTGGCAGCGCCGCCGGCCTCACCGCCAGGCACGCTCGGCGCGGTTGCCACCGCACCGGATGCGGGGATGAAGCCCGTCTGAGCGCTGGCCCAGCTGCCGCATTCGCGCTTGTCCCTCGCCTGCTGCTGCGGCGTCTGGCCGTTCTTCGGGTAGGCGAACAGCTGCGGCAGGGTCTGACCGGCGCCGCTCTGCGCCTGCTGCGCTACCTGCGGCGGAGGTTGCACCTGCTCGTACTGACCTGCGTCCGAATCCCACACGTAGTAGTCGTTATCGACGAAATAGTAGGGAACCCCGTCCCACCAGAAGGTCGAGTAGTACCACGGCAGGATCGGCAGATACGCCCCCAAACCCCACCACGGACCCCAGCCGGGACCATAGCCTCCGAATCCGTGGTACCCGTGGAAACCGTGGTCGAATCCACCGCCGTGAAACCCACCGCCATGAAAGCCGCCGCCGTGGAAATCACCACCGAAGCCGCCGCCGTGAAAGCCACCGCCGTGGAATCCGCCACCGCGAAAGCCACCGCCGTGAAAGCCGCCGCCATGAAAACCGCCACCGAACCCGCCGCCGTGAAACCCGCCGCCGGGACGCGCAATCGCCGCGCCGCCCGTGCCGCCCAGCATCAACAGCGCCGCAGCCGCCACGAGCGCCATCCTGGCCAACTTCCTTGAAGATCCGGTCTTTTCCATACGCCTCACCCATCCGATTCGACCTGTCCGCGAGCGGCGAAGTTCCGGCGCCCTGTCGCGAGGCAGTGCCTCGGCAGAAGCGCCTGGCGCCCCGATATAAGATGGCGCCCGAGCGCCACGAGAGAATGCCATGACGATCGCGGACACCGCCTTGGGCCGCCTGCAGGGACAAACCGTGCTGGGCTGCCGTGTCTGGAAGGGAATCCCGTTCGCCGCGGCGCCCGTCGGGGCGCTGCGCTTCAGGGCTCCGCGACCGCCCTCGCCCTGGTCGGGGGTGCGCGCCGCCGTCGAATTCGGACCCGCCTGCCCCCAGGCGCTCGGGACTCGCGGCAGACCCCGTACCCTCCCGCCCAAATACTCGGAGGACTGCCTCTACCTGAACGTCTGGGCGCCGGCGCGCTCCGACGGTCCCTGGCCGGTGGCGCTGTGGCTCTACGGCGGTGCGTTCGTGGCCGGCAGCAGCAACCCCTACGACCCGACGCATCTGGTCAGCACCGGGGAGCTGATCGTGGTGACCGCCAACTATCGCACCGGGCCGTTCGGCTGCGTGAACTTCGCCGCGCTGCCGGGCGGGGAGGCGCACGAATGCAACGTGGGATTGCGGGATCAGATCGCGGCGCTGGAGTGGATTCGTGATCATATCGCCGCCTTCGGCGGCGATCCGCAGCGCGTGACCATCATGGGCGAGTCCGCCGGCTCCGTATCGGTGGCACTGCTGCTGCAGTGTGGGGCGGCGCTCGGGCTGTTTCACCGCGCGATCATGGCCAGCGGCACGCCCACGCTGATCCACGATCGCGAGATGAGCGAGCGGCTCGCACGCGAATATGCGCAGCTGCTGGGCATCGGGGCGCAGCCCTGGCCCGCGCTGCAGGCGCTGCCGTCGGAGGCGCTGCTGCGCGCTCAGCAGCGCATCGCTGCACGCTACCCGCACACCATCCCGGCGGCACCGTGGTTCGATGGCGCACTGCTGCCCGCCTCGCCGCAGGCCTCCCTGGACACCGTTTCGGCGGCGGTGCCGCTGCTCGCCGGACGCACGCGCGACGAGACCCGCACATTCGAGATTCTGCCCGGCCCGCCGTCGCTGCCGATGACGCGCGCGCAGGTCGGGGCGCTGATCCGTGATCAGCTGGGTGAGGCCGCCGAACAGCACATCCTGCAGGCGTATCCAACGGGCCGGCGAGGCGATCGGCAGATCTCTACCGATGCGACCTTCTCGCTGCCGACGCTGCACTTCGCGGCTCGTCACAGCGCGCACAGTCCCACCTGGCTGTATCGCTTTGACGCCGCCCATCCGCTGTTCGGCGCGATGCACGGCATCGATCTGCTGTACCTGTGGAACTTCCGCGGGTTGCTGGCGTTTCTGGCCCGCGGTGGCGCCCTGAAGGGACGGCGCGCGGCGCTCGCCGGGCGCTACCGCGCCGCGTGGTGCGAATTCATCCGCAGCGGGACACCCGGCGAGGATTGGCCCCCCTACGATACCCACACCCGGATGACGCGCCTGTTCGATCTGACCGACCGGGTACTGTCCGATCCGGATCGCGCGCACCGCGAGCCCTGGGCGGGATGCGACGTCTGCACCGGCATCAGTCGGGCGCACGCGCCGGCGCCGCGAGGCAAGTGACGCGGCCGCGGCCGCGGCGCGCCAGCACCAGCGGCATCGGCATCGGCACGGCAGACTGGCGCCGGCCGGTTGGCGCTATCATGGTGCTCACGGCATCGCTTCACCCGGGAGACATCGCATGATCGCGCACACGACTCTGCCCGTCAGCGACTATCCGCGCGCCAAGCGCTTTTACGTGTCCGCACTGAAGCCGCTGGGCTACACCAATAACATGGAGTTCGGTGAGAGCGCCGGCTTCAACGACGGCAAGAACACCGATTTCTGGATCAGCCACGAACAGAGCATCGTGCGACTGCACCTCGCGTTCGAGGCACGCAGCGCCGCGGAGGTGCAGGCCTTTCATAAGGCCGCACTCGCGGCCGGCGCCCGCGACAACGGCGCTCCCGGCTATCGCGACTACTGGCCAGGCTACTATGCGGCCTTCGTGCACGACCCGGATGGACACAACATCGAGGCGGTCTGGTACGACTACGGCAAGGTGAAGTAGGTCGGCCGCGCGCGCCCCGCCCCGCTCGAGGCGGTCCGCACCGACGGCTTGCACGGCCATGCTTCCGACGCTGAGCGAGATAGAGTCGATCGAAGCGCTGGTGCATGCGGTGCTCCCGGCCACGCCGCAGTATTGCTGGCCGTTGCTGTGCGAGCGTCTCGGAGCCGAGGTATGGCTGAAGCACGAGAACCATACCCCGGTGGGTGCGTTCAAGCTGCGCGGAGGTCTGGTGTATTTTGCCGACCTCGCCGATGCCGGCAGGGTACGGCAGGTCGTGACCGCCACCACCGGCAACCATGGTCAATCGGTGGCGCTCGGTGCCAGACGCCACGGCCTGTCCGCCACCATCGTCGTCCCATTCGGCAACAGCGCGGAAAAGAACCGCGCGATGCGCGCCCTGGGGGCGAACCTGGTGGAGCACGGCGAGGACTTTCAGGCGGCGCGGCTGCACGCCGAGCACCTCGCCGCGGCCTGCGGCGCGCACATGGTGCCTTCCTTCCATCCGTTGCTGGTGCGCGGCGTCGCCACCTACGGCGTCGAGCTGTTTCGCGCGGTCCACGATCTGGAATACGTGTACGTTCCCATCGGCCTCGGCTCGGGAATCTGCGGCACCATCGCCGCCCGCAACGCGCTCAGCCCGCGAACCAGGGTCGTAGGGGTGGTCTCGGCGCATGCGCGCGCTTACGCGCTGTCCTTCGCGGCGCGCCGCGCGATCGACTCGCCCGTGACGACACAGCTGGCGGATGGCATGGCGTGTCGCACGCCGCAGCCGGAGGCGCTCGAGGCCATCTGCAGATATGTCGATCGCATCGTCGAGGTGAGCGACGCGGAGCTCGCGGCGGCGATGCGCGTACTCTATGAGTGCACTCACAACGGCGCCGAGGGCGCAGGCGCGGCCGCCGTCGCCGCCCTGGCCAAGGAGCCCGATCGGGTCAGGGGCAGGAAGGTTGCCGCCGTGCTTTCCGGTGGCAACGTGGACCGGGAGATATTCTCCAGGGTGCTTGCAGGAGCTGCCCCCGAAGCCGCGCGTGCCGGGCGTTGAGCCGCGCACGCCGGCCTGTCAGACTGCGCGCTCATGCAAGATCCCGCCGAGCAGGTCGAAGGATATTTGCGCGCTCTGCAGGAGCGGCTATGCGAGGCGCTGCAATCCGCCGACGGCGAGGCGGCGTTCGTCGAGGACGCCTGGACGCGCGCGGCGGGCGGCGGTGGCCGCTCGCGCGTTCTGAAGCAGGGCCGGCTGTTCGAGCAGATCGGCGTCAACTTCTCGCGCGTGCTCGGCGATGCGTTACCGGCATCCGCGACGGCACACCGGCCGCATCTGGCCGGTCGCACCTGGATCGCGACGGGGGTCTCCCTGGTAGCGCATCCGTTGAACCCCTATGTGCCCACCTCGCACATGAACGTGCGCTATTTCGCCGCGACCAGGGCGGGCGAAGCCCCGGTATGGTGGTTCGGCGGCGGCTTCGATCTGACGCCGTTCTACCCGTTCGATGCGGACTGTGCGCACTGGCACGGCGTCGCCCGCCGCCTGTGCACGCCGTTCGGCGAGAGCGTATATCCGCGCTACAAGAAGTGGTGCGACGAGTACTTCTGGCTGAAGCACCGCAACGAAGCGCGCGGCATCGGCGGGCTGTTCTTCGACGACCTCAGCGAATGGGGCTTCGAGCGCTGTTTCGCCTTCCAGCGGGCCGTGGGTGATGCATTCCTCGACGCGTACCTGCCGATCGTCACGCGCCGCGCGCATTTGCCCTACGGTGAGCGCGAACGCGAGTTTCAGCTGTACCGCCGCGGTCGCTACGTCGAGTTCAACCTGGTGTACGACCGCGGCACGCTGTTCGGCCTGCAATCCGGCGGCCGCGCGGAGTCGATACTGATGTCGCTGCCGCCGCGGGTGCGCTTTGAATACGGGTACCAGCCCGCCGCTGGCAGTCCCGAAGCCGCGCTGGCCGAATACCTCAGACCCCGGGAATGGCCGTAGGCGCGCCTGCCCGGCCGCGCGGCTCGATCAGGTCGGGCGGATGCCCACCACCCCGTCCGGTGTGCGCGGCGGCTGGGGCGCGGCGCGATGGCCGAGCCTTCTCAGCAGCTCCTGCTCCTTGTGGAGAGCGTCCGGAAGGCGCCCGTACTTCAACGAGGTCGTGCAGTCATCCAGGGCCTGCTGCAGTTGCCCCAGCTGCATATGGGCGAAACAACGGTTGTTGTACGCGACCGCCAGATCATCGGCCGGCTGCAGGTTGGGATCGAACAGGTAGGCGTGCCGGTTCATCGATGCGAGCTGTCCCGCATAGTCGCCCTTCTGGCCGAAGTCGTACGACATGTCCAGAGCCGCGCCGACCCGGAACCAATTGTCGCCGATGTCCGCCACCGGGGCGAAGTCGGCGATCGACGCGTCCCATCGACCCAGCCGCTCATAGGCCTTGGCTCGCCAATAGTGGGTCTGCAGATAGTTGCCGTTGCCGTCGATCAATGCGCTGCATGTCTGCACCGCCTCGTTGAAGTACCTCATCCGATAATAGGCGTAGCACGTCCTGTAGGGCGCGCTGCTGAAATTGCCGCCGCCGACCTCGTTCTCGGCCTGCTGATACACGATCATATCGATGAACTGAGAGGTGTCGTCGGCGAACTGCGTCATGTGATCGAGGATGGTCGCCAGCGCAATCGCCTTCTGCGCCCGGTCCGCGAACGAGGTCCGCTGCACGTCCCTGAGCGCCTCGCGGAACTTCTGGTCGGCGTTCGAGGGATTGCCGATCTGACTCCAGACTCTGGCCGTGATGTCATCCAGCATGTAGCTGTTGTGCGTGGGCTTGTCCATCATCCGGGTGTCGCTTCCCATGATGCTGGCTGCCGCCTGCAGCACGCCGCTGACGGCCGCGGCGGACCCATAGCAGCGATTGCAGGCCATCTCTCCCAGCAGCGGCCACACCGCCGCGCTGAACTGTATCGGATCGGAGGTGCGATACAGCCTCAGCGCCTGCAGAATCCCCGGCCGCAGCTGCGGCCCCGTCATTCGGCCGAGCATGCTCGCGACACAATTCTTCTGCGCGTCGCCTTCGAGCGAGCCACATGCGCTGCCGGCCGTCTCGAGCAGATGCTCGTAGAGCTGAAGATACAGCAGCTTCAGCGGCGAGCTCTGCGGGGCGTGCCCGGCATAGCGGTCGGTAAAGTCGTACATCAGCCTTACCGAGCCGTACCATTTCGGACTCAGCTCGCTGAGCCGCTCCCGGTATAACGGATAGTAGCCGGGGAAGGCCCTGACCACGGTCTGGAAGGCCTGTGCCGCCCGCGCCGTGTCTCCGGCACTCGACAGCGCCTGCAGCAGCTCGTAGCGGCTCCACGGGACCCGCGGCGCGAGCTCGACCGCCACCCCAAGATCGCCGAGCGCATCGGCGAGATCCTGCTTGAACAGGCGCATCTGCTGCTCGGTGACTTCCGATGCGTAGTCGCTGCCGCGGGTTATCCAGCCGACCTTGTCATAGTAGACACCGCGAATCAGGTGGGCCATGGCGGCGTGCGGATCGCGGGCAACCCAGTCGTTCAGGCGCCGCAGCAGCAGCGGATCTTCGTAGCGAACGATGTTCTCCATGAAGTCATCGAAGGGCTGGAAGCTCCAGCCCTGGATGCTGCTGCGCGCCAGGACGGCCGCGGCGAGCCGATTCGCCCTGTGGTAGTCACCCTGCCGGATGGCGAGTGCCTCCTCGAGCGACAGATCCGTCGGCAGCTGGACCGTTTTTGGCCTGATGCCCAGATCCATCATGCGCAGCGACACCATGAGAGCCAGCGCCTGATCGGCCCGCGTGGCGTCGGGCAGCGCCGCGGGCTGCCCGGCCCGCGCGGCGCGTGCCGGCGCATGGACGATGACGCTCCCGCAGATGAGAAGCAGCAGCAGGGACTGAAGCCGCTTGCGCACGCATGGCGTCTCACGGTTTGGCCGTTGACCGGACCCATGAGGATATTGCCGGTGCCGCCGCGGCGCGTCCCATACCGATCGCACAGTTGACCCGCCGTGCATCCGCCGCGCATCCGCCGTGCTGGCCCGGCGGGGCGGGCGCGGGCGAGTGCGCGACCTGATGCCCCCGCGGGCGCCCGTGCGCCGTCGGCCGATTATGTCCCGCGAGGACTTATTGTTTGATGCGGGCTCGAGCAGCCCGCGGGGATGCGCGCGCACGCAGCCATGAAACCTGCCGGACGGCGCCGCGCCGCTCGCCATAATCCCGGTGTCTCGTGCGTCTGTGATGCAGGTCGCAATTTGGGCATTCGCACGGGCACAGCCAGCTTTCCGCAAGCTCGCCTTGTTAGGGTGCCGTTCAACGACCAGAGGCGCCCGCGAGAAATGCAGTGAGAGGTCTCGGCTCCCCACGGAATGCGGCGCTGACTGCGCACAGCAGCCGGCGTCGCCTGGCCACCGCAGCGATAGCGCTGTTCGCCGGCGTGGTACTGTGCACCAGTCAGTCGCGCAGTGCCCCTGCGAGCGGCCCCTCACCCGTGCTCATCTCGCAGACGCCGCTGACGGTGGCGATTCCGGCACACCCGCAGATCGTGTTCGCCCTGGCGGATTCCCAGTCGATGGACGGCGACCTGAGCGGCGCGATCATGACCGGCTCGGGCTCGCTCGGCGGGGCCGTCGGCACCAGCCTCGCCGCTTCGAGCTCACCCGCCACCTTCACGGTTCCCTCGGGTTTCACACCGCCGCTCAATCCCGGCACGGGCGGGCTGGCCCCCTACACGGTCAATGTCTCCGGCACCCTGGAGGACAACTCCCCGAGCCGCATGAATGTCGCCAAGGCCGGCATCACCGCGATTCTGAACTCGTTCATGGAGTACGCCGACTTCGCCCTGATGGACTACCAGACCTCCAATCTCGGCGAGTACTCGACCTGGGTTTACTACATGAGCCCGGCCAGCGGCGACTTCACCTTTACCGCCAATCCCGCCGGCAGCGACTATGTCGCCAATCCCTGCTACAACGCCGACGTCACCCAGACGGACGCCTACTCGGAGTCGTGCGCCGCGCTGCAGACGGATTTCGGCGCCGCTTCCGGCGTCATTACGCAGCCCTACATGCTCATCGGCGCGAGCAGCGATGATCCACTGATCAACGACGTGTTCTATCAGCAGTCCAGCTATCAGCCCCCGGTGTGCGTCGACGGGGTGCCCGACCCGCTCGACCCGTACACGACCTTCGGACTCGGCGAGTACGAAGCCGGCGACGTCGCGGAATTCTACGGCGTTCAGTGGGGAATGACCGGATACAACTTTGCCTGCGCTCCGGGCATGCTGCCCACGAACGCGGGCTACGTGCCCTTCTCCTCGCAGGTCATGCAGGCGATGCGCGGCTTCGGCTATGACGCGACCACGCAATCCCCGACCACCGGCACACTGCTGGTGCCCATGCAGAGCTCGGGCAACGCGCCCACTGCGGCCACGGTGGCCGCCGCGCTCGGCGCCTTCACGCCGTATCTGCAGCCCGAGACCAGCGATCCATCGACCACCGAGATCAAATCGGTCGCCGAGCAGTCCCCGATCGCCGGTCTGGTGAAGGGCGCGGCGCTGTATCTGACCAACGGTAATCCGCCCTCGAGCAATGCCTGCGCACCGGCGCAATACGTCGTGCTGGTGACCGATGGGCTGCCGACCGAGGATCTGTCCGGCAACAGCTGGCCGCCCCTCGGTACCGCCGCCGCCGTGGGCTACGGCATCACCGCCACCTTCAACGCCAACGGCTCCCTGAGCAGCACCAACGACGGGGCGCTGCAGGATGCGATCACGCAGATCGCCGACGCCGAGGCCAGCGGCGTCAAGACCTACGTCATCGGGCTCGGCGCCGGGGTGAATCCGGCGAACAATTCCCTGGCCGCGCAGACCCTGACCGCGATGGCCGTGGCGGGCGGCACCGGCAACTACTTCGCCGCCGACTCACCCACCGACCTGACCGGCGACATGCAGGTCATCCTCGCACAGATCCTGCGCGCGATTCGGTCGACCTCTTCGGCCACGGTCAATACCACCGGGCTGAACAGCTCCTCCATGGCTTTCCAGCCGAGCTTCAATACCTCGGACGTCGATCAGGACTGGACCGGGGACGTCAAGGCCTATCCGATCAACCCCGGCACGGGCTCGGTCGAGACCGGCACGCTGGACTGGAGCGCCCAGGCGCAGCTCGACAGCGAGACCGCCGGCAACGGCTGGAACAATCGCATCATCGCCACCTGGGATCCGGTGGCGGGCGGGGCGATCCCGTTCGAGTGGAGCGGCGGAACCCCCTCGAGCGGCATCGCCGTCAGTACCGTCCTGGGTCAGGAGCTCGAGACCAATGCGGCCGATCCGAACGGTCAGGACGCCCTCGATTACCTGCGCGGCGACTCGCAGTTGTCGATCGCCAACGGCGGCGCCTACCGCAATCGCACGCACATTCTCGCCGATATCGTCGACAGCGCTCCGGTATACGTCGGGCCCGCCATCGGTCCCTACCAGAGCAGCTCCTACTACGCGTTCGAGCAGGCCAACGCCAACCGCGAGCCGGTCCTCTACGTCGGCGCCAACGACGGCATGCTGCATGCCCTCAGCGCCGCCACGGGCAGGGAGCTGTTCGCGTACATACCGAGCGGTGTGTTCTCGAATCTGATTCAGCTCACCAATCCCTACTACAACGAGGACCACCTGTTCTACGTCGACGGCTCGCCGCAGGTGGGAGACGTTCAGTTCGATAACCAGACCTGGCACACGCTGCTGGTCGGCAGCGAGCGCGGCGGCGGCAACAGCATCTTCGCGCTCGATGTGACGGACCCCGCGTCGATCGCCAACGAGACCGATCTGGCGACCAAGGTGTTGTGGGACTTCAGCGATCCGAACATGGGGCTGGGGTACAGCACGCCGGCGATCGCGCAGACCGCCGCGGGCTCGGGCACCAACAACCTCGGCTTCACGATCTTCTTCGGCAACGGCTACAACAGCCCGTCACAGACCCCGTATCTGTACGCGCTGGATCCACGCACCGGAACCTCGCTGCCCGGCACACCGATCAATCTGTGCGCCGCGGTACCGAGCGCCTGCAACACCTCGCTGCCGAATGGCCTGTCGAGCGTCAGCGTGGTCAACGATCTGGGCGGCGTCGGCGCGCCGGCCACCACCGTGTACGCGGGGGATCTGCAGGGCAACGTCTGGCGCGTGAACATCAGCGATCCGAACCCGCTCAACTGGGTGGTGTCGCTGCTCTTTCAGGCCAGGGATCCGTCCGGCACGCCGCAGCCGATCACGACCACGCCGGCGATCTCGCTCAATCCGGACTTCCCGCGTCTGCCCGGCACGATGGTCTACGTCGGCACGGGGCAGCTGCTCGGGGCGCCGGACCTGAGCTCCACTCAGATACAGACCATGTACGGGGTCTACGACTCCGGCAGCAACGCGGGGACGTTCACGCGCGCCAATCTGACCCAGCAGCCATTGACCGCGTCCGTCGTGAGTGGTCAGACGCTGCGGTTCGTGAGCGGCAGTGAGATCGCGCTGCCGTCGCAGAACGGCTGGTACGTCGATTTCGACATCGTCAATCCCGCCAACAACGCGCAGACCGACGTCGGCGAGCGCATAGTGAGTGATCCGCGCCTGGTGGGCGGCTCGTTGAGCGTCATCAGCGTGATCCCATCACCGTACAGCACGACCGCGATGACGGCGAGCCCGCGCTCGCAGGCCGTTCTGGCAAGCGCGTCGCGGCCGCATGAGACCCTCCCGGGGCGGGCGCGTGAGGTGGCGACCTCCGCCGACGCCACGGTCCAGGTGAGCGCGGGGCTGGGCCCCGACGGCTTCGGGCCGCAGGCCGCGGGCAGTCTCGCCCTGGATCGGGGAGTCTATTACGCCTGGGATTCGAAGGTGCGGCTGTGGCCCGTGGGCCTCGGGGTCAACCCCCCGCCGACGCTGGTATCGATTTCGGTGTCGCCCGTGGATCCGACCATCACGGCCGGGCAGACCGAGTCGTTCATCGCCACCGGCACCTATAGCGACGGTTCCACGCAGAACCTGACCGATCAGGTCGGCTGGACCTCCTCCGACACCGGCATCGCCACCATCAACTCCCAGGGGCTGGCCAGCTCCTCCTCTGCCGGCAGCACGAGCATCACGGCCACCCTCAGCGGCATCTCCGGCAGCACCACGCTGACGGTCAACGCCGCGCCGCCGCCGCCGCCGCCGCCCACGCTGGTATCGATCACCGTCACGCCGGCGAATCAGACCATCGATGTCGGGCAGACGCAGCAATACACCGCGACGGGAACCTATAGCGACGGCTCGACGCTGAACCTGACCGCCCAGGTCACCTGGTCGTCCTCGGACACCGGCGTGGCCACGATCGCCTCGGGTGGCCTCGCCAGCGGAGTGGCGGCGGGCAGCACCACCGTCACGGCCACGCTCAGCAGCGTCTCCGGCAGCACGACGCTGACCGTGGTGACCCCGCCTCCGCCGCCGCCGCCGCCGACCCTGGAATCCATCGTCGTGACGCCGGCGAATCCGACCATCGACGTCGGGGCGATGCAGGCATTCACGGCAACCGCCCACTACAGTGACGGCTCCACGCAGAATGTGACGTCCTCGGCGACCTGGTCGTCCTCCGATACCGCCGTCGCCACGATCGCCTCCGGGGGCGTCGCCACCGGGGTGGCCGTCGGCACTTCGACGATCACGGCCACGCTGAGCGGTATCTCGGGCAGCACGACGCTGACGGTGCAGACTCCCCCGCCGCCTCCCACGCTGGTATCGATCACCGTCACCCCGACCACGACCATTTATGTGGGCGGAACTCAGCAGTTCACCGCGACGGGCAACTACAGCAACGGCAGCACGCAGAACCTGACGAGCTCGGTGACCTGGTCCTCTTCCATGACCGCCATCGCCACGATCAGCTCTGGAGGCCGGGCTACCGGAGTCGCCGCTGGCAGCACCACGATCACGGCCACCTCGGGCGCCATCTCAGGCAGCGCGACCCTGACGGTCGAGACCCCTCCGCCGCCCCCGGTGCTGCTGTCGATCTCCGTCACGCCGGCGAATCCGACCGTCGACGTGGGCCAGAATGAGGGCTTCACCGCGACCGGCCACTACAGCAACGGCTCGACGCAGAACCTGACGTCCTCCGCCAGCTGGTCGTCCTCGAATACCGGGGTCGCCACGATCGCTTCCGGCGGCGTGGCCAGCTCGATTGCCGTCGGCACGACCACCATCGTCGCCAGCAGCGGCACGGTCTCGGGCAGCACCACGCTCACGGTGGTGACCACCCCCCCGCCCCCGCCCCCGCCGGTCTGTCCGGGTGGCGACGTGTCGTATCTGATGGAATTCAATTTCGCCGGCGGGGCGTTCAACAATCCGGTGTTCAACTACCTCGGCCCCGGCGCGATCACCTCATCCATCATCCCGGCCAATGGAGTCCTGCTCGGCGGCGTGTATGCTTCCGCGCCGGTCTACAACACCTACTCGGCCGGCGGCTACGGCACCGGCGGTACGGTCGGCTTCGTGACATTGTCCAATGGCAACATCGCCAGCTTCTTCCAGCTGTCGCTGCGCCAGCAGCGCTACTCGTGGTGGGAGATCCGCTGAGTCGGCATCACATGGCCTCGTCGCCGGGGTGGACGCCCCGGCGGCCCCGGGCCGTCCCTTACAGGCGAGCCTCGTAGATCAGATTGAAGGGCGTGGCCGCCGCACGGCGGAAAGCGGCTGAAGCCGGCCGCACTCAGCCCCTCGCGCATGCACGATTCACCCGCAGGACAGTAGGTCATCGCGGATGGTGAGCCGAATCCGGTCCTGGCAGCGAATTCATATCGATCGAACGCCTCACCCCATACTTCTCGAGCTTCTCCTCCAGTGCTGACTGCTCCTTCCGGCCATATATCTCCAGCACCGGAAATTCCCCCCGCTTCAAAAACTCATCACCCAAGGGGTCACCAGATGAGTGCAACGTCACGATAAACGCCCGTCCGAGGCTGGGAATCTCGACCAGCGTC